>JAJDAV010000038.1 GCA_029261695.1 Nitrospinaceae bacterium
CCCGGGGCTTTGACGTTGGGACACTGATAATTCAACTTTGCTTCTCGTTTGGAAGCTTTGGATTGGAGACTTCTTGTTGTGACACAAGCTTCTTCACATCATCGGAAAGACTGACTGTCATCTGAGTGAACGGTATTACCAGATCGTTGTCATTACAAATTTGCACCAAGTATTTATTAACGTCCCATTTTAACGGGTAATAATCCTCCCCATACAAGCCATCTACTTTCACTAGGATAATAAGATTTAAAGAGCTGGCACCAGCACTTTCAAAGTTGACGTGTAAAGATGTGATGACTGAAGGTTCTTTATTATAATAATATGTTAAATAATTTTTCAGTCCCTCTTCGAACATTTTGGGTAATTCATTGCAGACTCGAGATTGAGTGCCATAATCTAACCCAAAAGTAATGACGAGACGATAGCCCTGAGATAGGTTTCTTGGTTTTTGGGATAGGAAATCTGAGGTTGGATAATATTTCAATGACGCGTAATTGTAGAGAGTCACTTGCTCCATGGTTTGTCTTTCTACTCGACCATAAGTTCCATCATCAAGAAAAATCCAATCTCCTTTTTGAGTGGGGAACCAAGATTCTGAGTCAACCACAGGTCGAGAATGATGATCAATGAGTTCCCCAACAGGCATTCGTATCATTCCACCTTCAAGCTGATCGTTAATAAGCGTGGTATAAAGTCCAATTTCTTTTACATAAAATGGAACTCCCTTCCAGATCATGCGTTCCCCTTCTCTTACCGTTCCCAGGTTCATAATGATTCTTAATTCCTTTAAAAGACCGGGGATCAATTGCCGGGAAGTCCAGGCCAGAGCCATTATGATTAATATGGCGATGCTCAGTAGCAACCAATCATCCAATAAGTAAAGTGAGATTAAACTGGCGAGAGCACAGACGATTACAATAGAAATATTGGCAACTGTTTTAACGAGTCTACGTAATTGCGGATTGAGTCTGTTAAAAATAAAGGGACGTTGATTTAAAGCTCCATAAACTCGGAGCAATCCCCACCAAAGCCCTAAAAATGTCATTGAGGCTATTAGTAGATTTTTGCCTCGTTCCTGAAAAAAATTACTCAGTGCTCTACTTATCACCCCTAAAACAGATATTTGTTTGGTTTGAACTTGCGAAAGACTGCGCTCCGCCTCACTAAGTTTCAGCTTTAAAATTTCAGGATTATATTTTGATTCAAGCTTGTTCAATTGCTTTCGATACGCTTGTAATACTTGCTGGTCAACGGGGTGCTTTGAATTTTGAGAATTCAATAATAGATTAATGCTGATGCCCGCTTCTTGATATTTGGCAATCTGTAGTTTTAAAAGGGTGATCCTGGCTTTGAGCTTGTCAATTCTGCGCGGCTTTTCTGAAATTTCGTGAACGGCCTGCAAAAGTGGCATGGTAAGCTCTTTCAATTCATCCAACCAATTCATTTCCGCTTCAGTATCTTTAAACAAGTCCTCTTTATTAATTCGGGAGGCAATAACTTCAAAATCCTTGTTTAGTTCCTTCCTTGCATTTCTTAATTCTTCAATTCTGTCCGTCGCTTCTTTATTTTGAGTTCCTGCTTTCAATGCCTCAAGCTCAGCTTTTATGGCTAATTTTCTATTAATAATTTGCAATAATTGATTTCTGATTGTTTGCAAATCAATCTCAGAAAGGACATATTGTCGGGAAGAGGTGGAGCTTTCTTGTGAAAAAGTGTTTGGAGGGGTAATCACTCCCAAAAGGGCCCCTAAAACGATCAACAAGCCCAAAAATTTCTTGCTAACACCTTTGGCAAGAGGAAAAGCTAAAGAGCAAATTCGAAATAAATTAATAAACATAACGAACAAGACAGATAAAGGTTGGTTTCTTGGTAAGACAAGTTTATTCTCGTCATTATATGCCCCAAACAACCGGATCATTAATAAAAAACGTTATTAGGTGCATTTTTAATGCGCTGTTCGGGTTTGGTCAAAATCTATAACGGCAACCTCCTATATTGGATATATCGCGTGTAAACCGAGATCATATATTGTGAAATATTAATAATTATTTTTATTAAAATCATTTCTGCCTGACTTTGAGGTGTTACTTTTTTCAATACGAATTTTTTCTTTTTATTTCTTAATTCGACTCACTATTAATAATAATGCTGTGTAGGAAAGATTCAGATGAGCAAAACCCCTTATGAAATTCTTGGTGTGAGTAATACAGCCACAGAAGATGAGATCAAGGCTGCATACCGCAAGCTTGCAAAAAAACATCATCCAGATCTAAATCCAGATGATAAAAATGCTGAAAATAAATTTAAGGATATCTCTGCAGCACATGACTTCTTGAAGGATCAGAAAAAGCGTGCGTCCTATGATCGTGGAGAAATAGATGCAGAAGGCAAACCAAAAGGGTCAGGAAAAAGTCAAACAGGTGATCAGAGTAACAGGCAATATTACCGAGACTATGCAGGAGGGCCAGGTGGAGAGCGGTATTATTCTTCTGCAAACAACATCAATCCAGAAGACCTTGAAGGGATTTTTGGGTCCATGTTTGGTGGCGGGAAATCTGGAACCAATTTTGAGGACCTTTTCCAGCAACAACAAAGTGCGGATGTCCATTACAGCCTTAATATTGAGTTCATGGAAGCCGCCCTTGGTGCAAAAAAACAAGTCACTATGCCCGACGGAAAAACTCTAAAGATTGGTATTCCAGAAGGCGTACGAGAAGGGCAAAAGCTCCGTCTGAAAGGGCAGGGTAAAAAAATGAAGGATGGACGTCAGGGTGATGCTTATGTCGAAGTTCATATGTCACCACATAAATTATTTGTGCGTAAATTGAAAGATGTTTTTTCAGAGGTCCCTATTGGCATCAATGAAGCTATTCTGGGAGATACCATTGAAGTGGAAACTATTCACGGTTCGGTAAATGTAAAAATCCCTAAATCTACCGATTCTGGAAAAAGATTCAGATTGAAAGGTAAAGGAATTAAGGGTGGAAATCATTATGTGGATGTGAAAATTGTGATCCCGAATGAGGTGGACGAGGATCTAGAAAAAGCTTTAAAGGACTGGGCGGAAAAACACGATTATAACCCACGCGAAGAAAAAAGAAAGGAGAACGCATGAGGAGAATTGATGAGGTTTTAGCAGAAATCGATCATTTTTCAGATCGTGCTATTCTAGAAGATTTTATTGCGCGTGGTTGGGTGTGCCCCTTGCGTGATCAAATAGATTATGTTTTTGAGGAGGTTGACATATCACGCATAAGACTTGTATGCGAACTGCATATTGATATGAATTTCGGATTTGAGACGGTTGATATAATCCTTTCTTTAGTGGATCAGCTTTACGAAAGCAGGGCTCGTTTTGACAAACTTGCAAAAGCATTGAATGAGCAGCCGGAAGATGTGCGTAATGCGGTATTAAAATCTTTTAAGGGAAATACCCCTTCAAATTAAGTGCTATTTTTTTTGGGCATGTAAGTCTTTCTATTCTGCGGAAGTATTTTCCCACCTCAAAGATTAATGAAACTTTTAATAAGTTGTTACTTTCGTTGTCTTATAGTGAATACATTTATTAATAAATTATCTTGGATAAAAAATTGAAAATTGTTCTGGCTCCAATATTTGCTCTTTTGCTTTCTGTGGTATTTCTCCTTACGGGTAACGGCCTGCAAGGGATTCTTACTCCCATAAGAGCAAACTTGGAAGGATTTCCTGCTATGGCCCTTGGCATGTTAGGTTCTGCTTATTTTGTAGGCTTCGTATTGGGCTGTTTGGTTTGCCCTTATGTCGTTAAGAGGGTTGGTCATATTCGTTCATTTGCAGTACTTGCGGCAATTGGGTCTGCAACGATACTTCTCCAATCTCAATTTGTCGATCTGATGGTTTGGGGAGCTATGCGAGTAATGATGGGGTTTTGTTTCGCCGGTCTAACTATGGTTATTGAAAGCTGGCTTAATGATAAAACCAATAATGAGACTCGCGGTCGGGTTTTATCGGTTTACACGGTGATAAACTTGACAGTAATTACATTAGGCCAATTGATGATGAACTTGGCTTCTCCATCTCAGGCCACTCTTTTTATTTTTGTATCTATACTGTTTTCGATTTCCATACTTCCTGTTGCCTTAACAGAATCGATGGCACCTCCTCCGATTTTGACCGTCAAGATAAGACCTCATTGGTTGCTCAATGCTTCCATTATGGGATGTGCAGGTTGTTTTAGTGTCGGACTGGCAAACGGAGCTTTTTGGACGCTCGCACCAGTATTTGCGCAAGAAAGTGGAATGTCAATTAAATCGGTAGCTATTTTTATGAGTGTCGCTGTAATGGGAGGAGCACTATCACAATGGCCTTTGGGGAAATTTTCTGACACGATGGATCGGCGCAAGGTTATTGGTTTTTGTTGTTTGTTAGCAGCCTCTATGGGGCTGGGATTGGTCTTTATACATGGACATTCTGTAACCGGCATGTGGATTTTAATTTTTTTATTTGGTGCATTTACATTTCCTCTTTACTCCTTAAGTGTTGCTCATGCAAATGACTCAGTAAATCGAGAAGATTTTGTGGAGGTTAGCAGTGGGTTGCTTTTAATTTTTGGAGTTGGCGCAATACTAGGGCCACTTTTTGCATCAAAGCTTATTCAAAGTTTTGGCCAACCCATGCTGTTTTTATTTACCGCAATCGTGCATGGTTTTACTGGTATTTTCTCATACTATCGAATTACCAAGCGAGAACAGGCTCCAATAGAAGAACGGGAAAGTTTTGTTTCCATCCCGCAAACTTCACCCGAATTGAATTTACTGGACCCACGATCCAAAGAGCAGTCATAGGGAGACTATAGAAAAATGCATGGAGTAACAGATTCCATTGAATTTCAGATGAGCCTTTTGCTTTTTACAGCACTTGGAGGTTATCAAATTGCAGCTAGGATTGCTCAACCTGCTGTTGTCGGAGTCATGTTGGCCGGCATAGTTATCGGCCCCAGTGTTCTAGGTTGGGTGATGTACACCGACTTTGTAAAAAGCATTGCTCACTTGGGAGCTATTATTCTTCTCTTTGTTATTGGATTAGAGTTTAAGTTAAAAACAATCAGCAACTGGAGATATGGCGTTATCGGGCTTTTTGGGGTTTTAGTCCCTTGGATATGCGGGTATCTTCTTGCTCAATATTTTGGGTTCGAACCTAAAAAAGCCATCATAGTTGGAGTCGCTCTAACTGCCACGAGCATTGCAATTACTGCCGATGTATTTCGAGAAATGGGAAAGCTTAAGACTGAAGCGGCTAAGGCAATCATTGGTGCTGCGATCATTGATGATGTTTTGGCACTTTTGGCCCTCGCCGTTTCTCAACAAATGGCGTCATCAACAATATCAGGTGGTCTCATAATTATGATGGTGATTAAGGCCGTTATATTCCTTGCCGCCGGAGCTTATTTTGGGCGAGTATTTATTTCTAAATTTGTTGCAAAAATGAGTGCTTCGAATAAATCCACTCAATTCCCGGAGTTTCTATTTATTTTCACCATGATGATGGCCTTCTTTTATGCCATGTGCGCAGAATTGATGGGCCTTTCTGCCATTGTGGGAGCTTTTGTGGCTGGCGTGTCTTTTGAGGGTGTTACCCCAAAAATTCGCAAGCATCTTAAAATAGGAACTGAACACCTAAGAATAATTTTTGGATCTATCTTTTTCATTTCATTGGGAATTTTAGCAGACGTGAAAGCCTTTACCTTTGACACAATTGGGTTTTTATTGGCATTAACGGTAACAGCGATACTGACAAAACTAATCGGTTGTGGGCTTCCTGCCAAACTATTGGGCATGAACAACCAAAATTCTTTCGTTGTAGGTTTGGGTATGGTTCCTCGCGGTGAGGTGGCGATGATCATTGCACTCCTTGCTCTCAATGAAAAAATTATTGAACAACCCATTTACGTCGCACTAGTGATGATGAGTTTGCTGGCAACTTTGATTGTCCCTCTTATTCTTAAAAATTGGGTTTATGCCAAAGAACAATGAATTGAAGACCCCGCAAGCAAATAAGAACACTGCCGCCACCCAAACAGGAGTTAAAAATAGTTTGCATCCCGAAGGCCAAAATCAACGTAACAATCTATTGCATGAATTAATCGATCTATCTTCAGATATATTTTTCAAAATTGATTTGAATGGTTTTCTGGATTACCTGTCTCCTTCCGCTGAAAACTTAATAATAGGGGGAAAGGAAAAGTGGAATAAGGATAGTAAATCCTTTTTGACCGACAACCCAATCAACAAAGAATCCCTTGATAAAATATTATTGCAAGTGCAACAAGGACAACTCGTAACTCCCTGCAGATTAGAAATTCACGGCAAAGAAGGGAATAAGGTTACATTGGAAATAAATGGAAAACCTATTTATGAGAAAAAAAAGGTTGTAGCTTATGCAGGCTTGGGTTGTGATGTTTCTAATTTACTAGAAGCAGAAAAATCCCTAGAGACACAAAAAAAACAGACTCAAAGAGAACTGGAATTAGCAGCCCATGTTCATTCCACCTTAATACCCCCCAATCTTGAAAATGACCGGGTTAGCATTGCTATTAACTACCTTCCTGTTTCTGGAGTCGGAGGAGATTATACAAACTACAAACTATTAAGCGATGGGAACATTATTTTTATTATTGGTGATGTAACAGGGCATGGCGTTCCAGCCGCTTTATTGGTGAACCGACTGGACTCTGAATTTGAACGGTTGGCGAAGGGAAAACCTCAACCAGGCAAACTTCTCAATAGGTTTAACAATTTCATCAAGGAAAACTTCGATGGAACTCGAATGTTTTTAAGTGCCTTTTGTGGGCTCATTAATTTCACAACGATGAAATTCACCTACTCCAATTATGGGCACCCACCTCAATTTCTGTTTCAAGCTAGCAACTCCAATATCTTAAGTCTACCAGCGCAAACCCATTTAGTGGGGCTTTCTCATCAGAAATCAAATATAAACTTCGAGAGTATTTTAGATATCGAGTCAGGAGATCGAATTTTTTGTTACACAGATGGAGTGGTTGAAGCAGACCAGTCCGATTTCGAAATGTTTGGTTACGAAAGATTAAAAGATTTTATCGTTAAAAATCAGCAATTATCTATTACTGATTTCAATGAAGGACTGATTGGAGAAGTAATGGATTTCAGCTCAAATAAACTGGATGACGATACTTGTATTTTGAGCATAGATATAAAGAATCCACAACACCCTTAAATGTTTCCCCCTGTTTCTACTCCCCTTAACCCGTTTAAAACTGGAACCGGAAAATGGTTGCAGGTTTGGAGTCGAAATCTCTACCCTTTCTCGAATAGGGGTCCCAATCGTCTGCTTCTTTCTCTGGGTTGTAGTAATAAGGCTTGAAACGTTTGTCTTCGAACCTACCCCTTTTTTTATTTTCTTTGGTCAGAGGGTCTTCCGCACGCCAGGATTGCTTCGGTTGCTCAGGCTCTCTCCATTCTCTTAAAGGATCGTAGAGCTCATCTGAAAGGGGGGCTCTTCGGTCATTATTAAGTTTGGGTGCTTGGGGAGCAGCTAAAACGGTCACGCTAACCCAAAACGATAAAAAAATTATCGTTAGAGCTACTAAAGAAAAGTTATTATCTTTCGTGTTTACGGTAAATACTTCTTGCGCCATTTTAATGATTTAAACCAATAGTCGTGGGTTGATATCAGCCAGGTATCGCTTTCTCTGGCAATAATCCAGGAATTGAGAAAATTTAAGAAATCCGGATCACCTTTTTGAACAGCAAAACCTGCCTTTGTAATTAGTAACGGTATACTCAAAGGCAGATCAATTTTGTCTGGATGTTCTAATGCAATAAATTGTGGAATGGGTTTGGATTCCATATAAACGTGAACTTTCCCGGAAACAAGATCGTCCCCCACCTCTTTTGAGGTTTTATATTTTACTATTGAGGCGTTCTCAAAAAGCTGCTTGGCTAACTCTTCCGATACAGTTTCTGCTACCACACCTATTTTGACCTTTTCCTGGTTCAACTCCTCCAGCCCACTTACGTCTTTTGTTAAAAAGAGGTTAGTCGCGATATTGATGCCAGCTGTTGCGTAAGGTTGGCTGAAGTTTATTTTCAGTGCCCGTTGAGGAGTGATAGCCATTCCTGAAATAATGATATCAATTTCCCCGCCCATGAGTGCAGGCATCAGTTTATCCCAATCATGAGAAATGAATTTCGGAGTCAGATTCATATCTTTTGCCAGCTTGGTAGCAACATCGATCTCAAAACCTGCCAGAGTTCCTTTTTTATCTTTAAAAACCCATGGAGTGAAATGAGCAACTCCAATTCGGAGAGTTCCCGATTTTAGTAGGCCTTGGAATTTTGAAGAGGGAAGCGACTCAGCTGAAGAGGCGGATTGGCAAAAGACCGCCACAAGAAAAACAACAAAACTATAAATTGCCAGATTTTTTTTTATACCCATAATAGAACTTTCAATTTAAAAAAAAGTTAAAGAAATAATATGCTCAAAGTAGTTTTCTTGATCGTTATGATTCTTAATTAGATGTATTCATTTTTTTATCATGTATCATGAGCCATACTTTCGCCCGATCCTGAGCATTGGTAATTAGTTCAGGAGTCATTTTTTCTTCGATCAGATCTCTTTTAATTATTGCATCCTTATGCCCATTTGCCCCTGCAATGTTCCACCATTTGTGGGCTTCAATATAATCTTTTTCTACGCCCTGCCCCGTAACATATCTATTCCCCAAATTGTATTGCGCACTGGCATATCCCTGCTCTGCTGCCGCTCGAAACAATTTTACAGCTTCTTGATAATCCTTAATAACTCCTCCATTACCCTTTAAATATATCAACCCGAGATTGTTCAGTGCTACTTTATATCTTTGGGCCGCCGATTTTCTAAACCATTTAATCGCCTCTCTGTAGTCTTGTGTTACTCCATAACCATTCAAATACATCAATCCGAGATTATTCTGAGCCACAGCATGCCCTTGTTCGGCCGATAACCTGTACCATTTCTCGGCCTCCGGGTAGGCTTTAACGTTTTCCTTATTATCATCGTAAATATATCCGAGACTAAATTGAGCTTCGGCATATCCCTGTTTCGCCGAAAGTTTGTACCAATGTATTGCTTCCTTGAAATTTTTCCTGACTCCTTTACCGTGGTAATACATCGACCCTAAAAGAAACTGCGCCTTTGCATTTCCCTGTTCCACAGCCAATTCATACCATTTGATCGCTTTTTTATAATCTTGATTAACCCCTGAACCAAGGTCATACATTGAGCCAAGAAATACCTGAGCCAAAACATTACCCTGCTTAGCCGACTTCAAGAGCCATTTGATTGCTTCATCGTAGTCCGGGTCTTCTTCGTTACTGTAAATTACTCCAAGGCTATATTGAGCCTGATCATTACCTTGCTTGGCAAATGGCTTCAGTTTTTCCAATGCAGTGATGTAATCACCACGCTTAAAAGCACTTATTCCATCGTGATAGCTATCTGCAAACGCAGGTAATGTCAAAAGCAGCATTCCAAGAACTACAGGAATAATCTGCTTACATTGTTTAATGACTCTTCTCATAATTTGGTAGCTACAGGAATTTCTGAAAGCTATTTTGCAAATTTTCTTAGATAGGATACAACTTGCCAAGTCTGATTATCGTCAAGAGCCGCAAAACCCATCATGCCAGTTCCTTTAGATCCGTTCCTGATTATCCAAAACAGTTGACCGTCTGGAATATCTTCCATCATGGCCAAGCACGAAAAGTCCCTCGGTTTTGGATTCATCCCTTTTGCCATGGCTCCATCCCCCCGACCTTTCATTCCATGACATTGAACGCAAGCCAATGGTTTTGCATCCTTTTGATAAAGCTTTTCGCCTGCGGCAATGGTTTCAGGCGATGAACCAAGAGGATTAATTTTTTTGTAATTGCTATCAGGCGCTTGAGGAGTTGTTCTTTTTTGAACGCAATCTTCAGCTAAAGAAACGGACACATTGAAGAATAAAGACAAGACCACGACAACCACCAAAAATAACCTGTTTAGAAAATTCATATTCCCTCCTGAGATGATCAAAAAAATAATTTTTTACTTCACACACTTATTCATTCTTAAAACGAGGTAGGCAATGCTTCTGGGAAATCTTTATACTCATTATAAGAAGTAAAGCCTGTTAGAATAAAAAAATACAAGAAATACCCGCAAAATTTTTCAAAAAATTATTATAAGATTTAGGATTTAAAAAAACGCATTCAAAATGCTGTTTTCTTTTACTATTAATGCTCCTTATACTATTAGACTGTAGACTTAGCATTAAAAGTCACAAAATTAAAAATTCATATAAACATTACTCATGAAAATACCATGCCAATCAAAAACTTAGCCAATGCTAAGCTTACGAATTCCAATTTTCAGGGGCAAGACTTTAATAAGGCCGACCTAAGAAATGCGGATTTAAGCGGATCAAATTTAAGGGGCGCGAGCCTGAAAGAAGCTAACCTCACTGATGCGAAATTGAGGCGAGCGGATTTAAGCGGAGCAGATTTGAATAACGCGATGTTATACAAAGCCGATCTCTCTGAAGCTGACCTTAGTGGCGCAGATTTGACTCATGCTAATTTAAGGGAAGTTAAATTAATTGAAACCAACTTGAGCAGTGCCAATTTGAATCGATCGAAAATTACAGGAGCTAACTTAAAGCAGGCGAATTTAAGACGCTCAAGCTTGAGAGCTGTTAACTTAAGAGGTTCAACTCTTCCAGAGGCCGATCTATCCGAATCTGATTTTTCAGGGATACTTCAAAAAATCCCGAAAAAATATGAAATATCTGATCTAAGCGGAACAAATTTGACCAATGCAAAACTCATTAATGCAAAAATGCAGAGAGTCGATCTCAGCGGAGCCGACCTGATCGGGACAAACTTGAGCGGTGCCGATTTAAGACAGGCTAATTTGAGCGGTGCCGATTTGAAAGGTGCAATCCTTAAAGGTGCAAAGCTTAAAGGAACGGATTTGCGAAAGGCCAATTTGGAGGGAGTAAAGTTAACTTTTCTTCAAAAATGGTTTGCAATAATTGATTAGTCGCCATCCCCAACCAAAACTCCAAGCAAAACTACGTTCACGGATTAAAAAAAACTTTACACCACAAAATCCAATTCCAGCTAAGACAAAAAAGCTTCTATCGAAGCTAAATAGGAACAGATCATACCCCTACAGTAAGAGTGACGGCCTTAATTCTTTTACCATCAGACCATCCCCTTTGCCTTTAATGCCTTGGCATTGAACGCAAGCCAACGGTTTTGCATCCTTTTGATAAAGTTTTTTTCAAGCAAGAACAACCCCAGAGTTCTCCCCCAGCGAATTCGTTGGTTTTAGTATTTTTTCGCGTGCTTGAAGGGTTGACCTTTCCTGTCTGCAATCTTCTGCCAGTACAAATGTAGAGATTTAAGTTAAAAGGAAGAAATGATTAAAATATATAAAGCCACTAAAAATTTTCATCCCTTCTACTTTCCATACAATTCTCGACAGCTGAAAATCACTTTATGCAATTATTTATTCTTAAAGCGATAATAGCCAAATATTCCTTTTTGTTTTCGGTTGTTTTTGTAAGCATCACATGCACACGAGCCAATTTGGAATTTTTTTCATTAAAAATTTTACGCATAGCCGTAAAATCGGGTGTCAAAGTAATTTCCCCTGCCTTCAAGCTTGCCGAAAATAATTTAGGCTTATCCTTTTCAACATTAATTTGCCCTCCTATATCAATATTTTCCAATGAAACCACTTGGGGGATATTTAAACAGGTGCTTATCGTAATGTAATTTTCCGTCAAGAAAGAACGAACATAAGAAATCACATCATCAATTTGTTTGTCATTCAGGTTAAATGCAGGCATCCCCGTAAAAGGAATCCCATCTTTAATAGCTGTATACATACTTTGATAAGGCACACCTTTCATCTCTTTAAAGGAAGTAAAGTTTCTAGGCTTAGGCTCCAAACCTTGTGCCAAGAAACCATCTCCAACGCCACTATGACCATGGCACATTGGACATCCCATTTCTTGATAAATCAAGTGTCCCTTTGAAGTAGGGGTGGGTTCGGGAAAACTTTTATATTCTTTATAATTGGCGAATCCTGATGCGATAAAAAACGAAACTAGAATAATGGTAATTTTTTTCATTTGAGTGATTTTAAAGGTTTAAAAAAAATCTATTAATATTAAATAGATACTTCAAACATCTGGCTTCTTCCATTTATTTTTTAAATTTTACGTATTAAAAAAACTCTTAACTACGAAGGAAGAACAGATTTATTATTTCCCAGGAAAATAGTTATTATTTTCAACTCATTTATGGAGAGAACTTTTTCAATATTATGTCTGCGAGCTAGTTTCCCCGTATTCGTTGAGTTTATTGCGAAGGGTGCGGATGCTGATGCCTAAGGAATCGGCAGCTTTTGTTTTGTTGCCATTGACTTCTTCCAATGTCTGCATGATAAGCTCTTTTTCCATTTCATAAATGGTTCCCGACAATCGCGGAGCGGATTTATCTTTCGATTGCAGTTCTTCATCGAAAAACAAATGCGTTGGCAACATTGTGTCGCCCTGACACATCAGACAGGAACGCTCTACAATATTCCCCAATTCACGTATGTTTCCCGGCCAACGATATTTTTTAAGTAGGCTCAGCGTTGCTGAATCTATATTTATAGGAGATTTACCATTCTCCTCGCAAAACTGTTTGGCAAAATTTTCCACGAGAACTGGAATATCATCGATTCTCTCTCGCAATGGAATCAGGTTTAAGGGAACCACATTCAATCGGTAATACAAGTCTTCACGAAACTCCTGATCATGTATGCGCTTTCGAATATCGCGATTGCTGGTAGCGATCACCCGCACATCTACTGGGATGGGTGCCCTTCCACCAATCTTATCGACCTCATGCTCTTGCAAAACCCGAAGAAGCTTAGCTTGCAGAGGCATAGACATCTCTGTCACTTCATCCAACAACAATGAGCTGCTATTGGCAAGTTCAAACTTACCTTCCTTGCTTTCTGTTGCTCCTGTGAACGACCCTTTTTCATGGCCAAACAATTCTGACTCAAGCAAACCTTCGGGCAATGCTGCGCAGTTTACAGCCATAAAAGGCTTCTCGGACCGTGGACTACATTGATGAATATATCTTGCAAATAATTCTTTCCCCGTTCCAGTTTCTCCCATGATGAGCACAGTGGATTTGCTGAACGCCACGTTTTCGGCAAATTGCAGCAGCTTTTTCATCTCCTCATTTTGGGTAACGATTCTTTTCATCTCCCCCAATGATTCGGTTTGTGTAGAAGGACGAGGTGTTGCAGGAATAAAGCTACCGGGGTCTAGAAACGCTCGCTTAACGGTTGAAACTAATACATCCGCTGAAAACCCGGAGCCTTTGATTAAATAATCAAACGCCCCTTCCTTCATAGCTTCAACAGCGTTATCTATTGTTCCATATGCTGTCATAACCACTACCTGGGTTTTTGGAGATTTCTCTTTCACCGCACGTAGTAATTCCAAGCCATTCAATTTTGGCATACGAACATCGGTTAGAACCAAGTCGAAACTTCCATCTTCCAATTTTCCTAATGCCTGCTGCCCGTCTTCAGCCAAAGTGAGCTGGTAATTTTCTCTTTTCAGCGTGGTCTCTAATGCCACCCGCATTTCGGACTCGTCATCAACAATTAGAATTTTTTTGGATGCATTATTTTTCATCGAAATTCTCATCCCAACTGGGAATTTTTACTGTAAAAGAAGTTCCCTTCCCCTCTTCACTCACTGCATCTATTGTTCCCTGATGCGCTTTAATTATATTGTGGGATATGGCCAAACCGAGCCCTGTACCCTTATCTTTTGTAGTGAAAAAAGGATTAAATATTTTTGCAAGATTATCCGCAGACATCCCCACACCATTATCTGCAACTGTAACAGAAATATACTGACGAGTTGCAGATCCTTTTTCTGGACTTTGGTTGGGGACAGATGATTTTTGAGTGATAAGGCTTAACTCTCCTCCATCTGGCATCGCCTGGATTGCATTATTGATAAGATTTGGAAATACCTGGCGCAATAGTTCTCTGTCCCCATTCGCCAATAAAGTGCCCTGTCCTGATTTTCGAATCACTTTAATATTTTCTGGAACACGAGCATTACCGATTCCCTCCAAGCATTCGGTCAGCAACTGGTTAATATCACACTGCTGGCGAGAGGGTTGCGCGGATTTTGCAAACAATAGCAAAGTTGAAATGATGCGATCCATATTCTGCACACCTGCTCGGATATGCTGCACCAGATTTTCTTTTTCAGTATCTCCTTCTAAATCTTTTTTGAGCAGTGAAGCGAACAGCTCAATACTTCCTAAAGGATTTCTTATTTCATGGGCGATGCCTGCGGCCATTTCTCCCATTTCTCGTAATCTTTGATTTCGCTGGGCAAGTTCTTCCATTTTGCGGAATTCAGTCATATCCTGCAAAATTAATATAGTACCGATCTGCCCACCGTGATTATCCCACACTGGAGATGCAGAGACACGAACGTGCAGGGTCCCCCCATTCGCGCTGGGAATATCCTTGTCTTGGCTTATAGTTTCGCCACGGTTTTTTCCCAACCTTGCGACTACTGGTTCAAATAATGGAAACACTTCATTTAAAGTTTTCCCCAAACAACCTTGAGGTTTTATGCCGGTTAAAACTCCAGCGGTTTTATTATAGGTGGTAATAATTCCTGCCCGATCTACGACGATAACTCCGTTGGTTTGACTTTCTAATATATCGTTCAGGTAATTTTTTACCCGTTCCTTTTCCGCCAGGTTTTTTTCAAGCTCATCATTTTTATCGGAAAGCTCCAGATCTAGCTGTTTGACTCTTCCTTGAAGCTCATCATAAGAATTTTGCAACTGCGCGGTGACTTCGTTAAAAGCCTCCATATTCTGAATGAGTGTTTGGATTTCTTTACTTTTGTCGCCGCCAGGGTTTGTCATAGGAAGGATTGCAGTGGGTTTCCAATCTATACTTATTATAAATTAAAAATCATCCTTCTTTTAATTGTTTTTCCCATTCCTGGATATTAGCACTAGACTGAGCAGCACGTTTGAGAATAGGGTCAGCATTTTGGGCATCGACCAGTTTGTTTATCCCCTCCTTAGATTTTTCTATATCCCCCTCCTGCTTATAGCTTTCAATCAATAAATAGTCCGCCCATTCTTTAAGCGGGTTTTCCGGAAAAAGCTCTTTTGCGGACTCGAATGCAGCAACCGCAGCCTTAAATCGATTGATCTTAAACAGTGAGGTACCCAAGTGATAATAGGATTTTTGGATATAATCGGGAACAACCCTCTCTTTCCTATCATATTCGGCAATTGCATTTTGGTAGGACTGAGCCGCTTCTGCATATTTTTTCATTACTGTTTTGACTTCTGCAATTAGATAGTGAACCTCTGCTTTATTTTTAGACAATCCGAGTAGTTCTTCGTACATTGTTAACGCGCCAATGAGATTCCCGTTTCCTTCATGAGCCTGGGCAAGAAGTTTTTTGGCTTCATTCAATCTTTTACTACGCGGAAAATTCTTAACAAAGGAACGACCCACCATTATGGCTTCATCAAAACTTTTTTCTTCAAGGTGTATTTGGCCCAAATTCAGAAAAATTCTATCTCGATATGTTTTCTCGGAATCAAGCATCTTAACTTTCTCATAAAACTTTACTGCTTCAGGAAACATCCCAATGGCTTGATAGGCTTCTCCCACCTGCAACAAGGTCTTGGCATTTTTAATATTCTCAATAGGTAAACTAACAAAATCACTATAAGAATAAAGTATAGGCAACATGCCTTTTTGTTTGGAATATTTATCTACCAACGCAATGAGAGCCTGTTTAACAAACCTTTCAGCCTCTTGCGAATAGCGGGATTCTGGTCCTAGCGGGAAAAGTTTTTTAAATTCATCAATGGCTTTCAAGTAATTCTGTTCCAGCAAATAAGCAATGCCACGGCTCAAAGTCACCTCAGCCAGTATCTCCACGCTTTTTGCTTCCTGGGAAATTTTTTCGTAGGTAGGAAACGGTTTGTAGTAATAAGAAACATCGAAAACTATATCGTTTACTTTTAAGCGTGGACTGCGAATACCAATATCAGCCATACGGATTCTTCCATACTGGGTGTCTGCGCTGTCTTCTTTTACAACATTCTCATCTTTATCAAGCACCGGTTTTCCTTCTTCATCCAGTTTAGCTACCTGTTTTTTGCTGGATTCATCAAACACCGCCAAAGCATTTTGATAGCTTCCCTGGAGCAAATAGGTATCACCGACTTTGTTCAAGGCTTTATGTGCATTTTCTGAAAGTGGATCCAAATTTAAAAGATTGAAGTAATGCTTTCGGGCTTTACTATATTGTTCCTCGGAAAAATAAATTTCCGCCATTTTAAAATTTATTTCGGGTTTTTCATTGAGCTCGCCTGGCCAGCGTTTGGCACCTGTCTCATAAATTTCAAGGGCTTGCTTATAATCGTTTTTCTCGAAAAATCGATTGGCAATCTCAAAAATACCTGCTTTAGCATCTATATTTTTTGGGTCGCTCCTAAGTATCAATTGAAACGCATCGAAAGCTTCTTTAAACCTTTCTTCTTTCATCAACATTGCAGCCAGGCTATTCTCTCGCGTTTGATTATATAAACTTTTCTTTTCTGACTTGAGACCCTGATTGTAAAGAGTTCTAGCCTCAAGCCTATAGCCTATGTCATCGTAAATCGTCGCAACCTTTAGAAGAGCGTGGTCATAAAATTTTGACTTGGGGGCCTTTCTCATAGCGACCTGATAAGCTGCAAGCGCCTTGTCGTAATTTGGGTTTAGTTCCTTAAAGGTTTTGCGATATTCAGCTTCTGCCTTCAAATACAGAGTTTGCCCAAGATATTTACTTTGTGGATATTTTTCTGAAAACTCCTGTAAAACTTTTGCAGCAGAGGGATAGTTTTGACTTTGAAATTCTTTTAAGGCTTTTTGAAATTCATCCCATCCGTTTTGCACTTTTTCCTGCTCATTCTTACTAACAAGGTCTCGAATTTTTTTTGGGGTGAAACCTGCCAGTCTTACCCTTTTATCTGGAAAAAAATTACCTTTTTCTTTCTTTTTACGAATACCTTTTTGAGCTTTTCCTCCTGAAGCCGCTGATGGCAATCCTCCGATTTTTGCTTTTAATATCGGCTTGCTCTCTCCTTTTAAATCAATAATAATTTGAGGTTTTTCAGGGTTCATGGAGTGGAAAAACCGAGTATTGGATTTCTTTAAAATAAAAGACACTTTTACTTTTCCAGCTCGTGCACTAACCGTAAACTGCTCAAGGTTTTTATCATTAAAAGCTTTGCTTCTAACCCTTGGGCCACTCTGGGTATCGGGCAAGGTCAAAACTATGCGCTTTTCTGAAAAGTTGGCATCTACTTGATATAGAACCGGCTCTGTCAAATCGATTAATATTCTCGTATAAACAGGGTGGGGACCGATTTTAACGGTTTTAAGGATTGGACCTTCCCTGTAAGCCTCTTCCTGAGCCGAGATTTCTGGTATTGATATTAATTGCGTAAATAACAATGCAAAGATCAATGCCAGTCTGAATTTGGGTTTTATCAACATATTCTCTATTTTTGGCTTTTTTTCATTATATATAGCAAATTTGATACCATTTATTTATTCCCAGAGGATCAGAGTACCTTTAAATCGCGGAAACCTAAATTTCTAAACGTTTTAACCGTAAATATAGTATAAGCGATCTATTATTTTATTCGACATTTTCATTGGAAACATGATGCAATAAGAGTCAGAATTTTGACTTTAATCCATTTTTTTAGTTAACCTATAAAGGCTATCCACCTCGGAGCAAAGTATGAGCGTACCCGAACACTTGAAATGGCAAGAGTCTGAAACAGTTCGGAATTTGTTGAAAAAACAAAACAACCTGCTGGGTGACTCCCTGGAAGCGCTGGATCATCTGATCTACTTGCAGAAAAGCATCAACCTTCTCAGCTCTGAGGAAATAAGCAGGGTCATGGCAGAGAAGTTGCCATACATTTTATCTGTAAAATATTTTTCTTTTTTCTTGTTTGATAAAGATCGTAAAAAATTACGCCTCATGAGTCATAACCACCCCGACCTGCAACCAGACCTATCCATTTATCAGAACGATTCTCCAATTATGAAAGAATCCATGGCGTCTGGCAGATATATTTTTGAGCAAGATTTCGCTAGCTCAAGATATTTCCGCGGTCGAAGGAATAAATTGTTTAATAGTGATTTTTTTGTTTCCATTCCTTTAATGATCGAAAATGAAATTATTGGGGTTCTGAATCTCAATGATAACGATAAAGGCTTTTATAATGTTGGCGATTTGGATTTCGCTTTGAATGTTTCTGAGTTTGTTGCTCTTTCAATTAGTAACGCCTTACTATTCGAAACTGTGGAAAGACTTTCGGTTACAGATGGATTGACGGGCCTCGATAATCACCAACATATGCAGTCTCTTTTGAAGAACGAAGTAATTCGTTGCCAAAGGTATTCCTCTTCCCTATCCATAATTATGATGGACATTGACCATTTTAAAAATGTGAATGACACCTATGGTCATCAGAAAGGAGATGACATTCTTCTGGACTTTGCATCGACTATGAAAAAGTTTTGTCGTTCCAACGACGTCGCCGCTAGATACGGCGGTGAAGAATTCATCCTAGTACTGCCTGAAACAAAAGTTAAGGGTGCTTTTTATATTGCTGAGAGAATTAGAGAAGAAATGGAGAGCCAGATTTTTAATCACAAGGGAAAAGATTTCAATGTAACGGTCAGTTGTGGAATTGCCGAGTTCGATTCGAACCTCACCAAAAACCCGGCCGATCTTATCAAGGTTGCTGATCAGGCCTTGTACAAAGCGAAACATGAAGGCAGAAACCGCACGGTCATAGGGTCTCCATGAAAAAATCACTTCATAGCTTCCGATCAATAAACAATCTGCCTTCCCTTCCTGAGCAGATTAACAGCGTGCTTGTGGCTACAGGCTCTACTTCGTCGATGGATTATAATATCGTAGAAATTATTCAATACGATCCTTCAATGGCGCTTAGCGTTTTAAAAGTCGCTAACAGCCCGGTTTATGGTTACTCCAAGAAAATTTCTTCCTTACAACAAGCAGCCGGTCTTTTAGGCCCTGGTGCGATTAAAAATATTATTCTGCGCACACCTATTCTTGAAAGATATTTAACAAACCATAAAGATGCCCCTCCTGTAGATTTTTGCTCTCTCTGGTTGCATTGTGGGATTACAGCATCACTGTCTGGTGGACTGGGACGTTTGATTGGAGGCCTGGAATCAGATGTTTGCTTTACCGCAGGTTTGATTCACGAAGCAGGGGTAATAGCATTATCTGCCTTTTATCCACAAGAACTGGCTGAAGCCTTTGAAACTTCAAAAAAAGAAAAGATAAGCTTACTTGATGCCGAAAAAAAAGTTTTTGGCTTTAGCAGCTCGGAAGTAAATAAGGAACTAATGACCGCATGGAATTTCCCTGATTCTCTTTTAGAGTCGGATTCAGGCATAACCTCCCAAACTTCTAAACTGGGGGCGGTGGTGGCACTGGCAAAACTGCTTGCCAGTGAATGGGATTACCCCAACTGCCTTCATTCTCACAATGAACCGAGCAAAGAAAGTTTATTGAAATCTCTGAAAATAACAGCTGATGATTTATCTGAGTGGGAACCAGAACTTAAAAGGTATGCGCTACTTGCTATCAGCTGTTTAAAAAAAGGCGGTTAAAGGTCTGGCCCCATCAGACTAATAAAGCTATTGAGGAGCTTGGGATCAAAATCATTGATCATTTGTTTTTTCATAATGACAAGTGTATCAAAAGCACTTAATGCTTTTTTATAAGATCGTCTAGTTGTTAGCGCATCGTATACATCCATGATTTTGCAAATACGAGCATAACGATGAATCTCCTCACCTTCTATCCCATTTGGGTAACCCCCGCCTTTGAATTTCTCGTGATGCTCTGCGGCCATCCTCACTACATTATGGGTATAACATTTCATTCCTGTCAGGATTTCACTACCCGCTGAAGTATGGATTTTCATTAATTCGAATTCTTCATCACTGAGCTTCCCACTTTTATTTATCAGGGCATGGTCCACTTTTGCTTTACCCACATCGTGCAACATCCCCCCCAAAGAAAGCTGGCGAGTATCGCCTTTACTCATTCCACTTTTTACACCGTATGTCATGCAATAAAGGCCAACATTAACGCTGTGGGTATAGGTGTAATAATCTTTACTCGTGATGGCTGCGATTCCATGAAAACCCGCTTCAGCAGTGGTCATACAGTCTTCCATCATATCCATCACTTCTTCGGATGCTTCCAGAATCTTTTCTGAGGTGTTATTTTCAAAAAACTCTTTCATAACACCTTTGGATACTTCGTAAATTTTTTCGGTTTTCTCTTTTAACGGAATATCAGGATTTGAAACCATCGCCTTTAATGAGGCTGTAGCATATTTGTAATACTTGAAGAGATCTTCCTCATGAATGAAAAAGTCCTGATCAGTACCATCTTCGAGAAGTCTTCTTACTTTATCTTGGTGCTCAGGATCGGTACTGGCAAATTTGACGTACTTAATGGTTCCAAAGCTTTCCGTTTGATAAAAAATATCGAAGGACTCACCACCCCCCTTGGCAAGAAAGCCGATGTCAATCTCTCTAAATTTCCCCTCTTTTTCCTCAGCCACTTGAACCTCAAGTATTACAAATAGAAAATCTCCCCGAATAGGCCAGTCTATCTAGGGGCCAAAATTTCAAAAGAAAGGGGAGAAGTTAAAGATTTTTTCTAATAGCTTGAAAGGGATTATAAACCTATTGCCCGCCAAATGAAATCAAGTTTTTCTTAGATTAAAAAACAAGGTTTTAAAATCGTACAGGTGACACTTGATTTCGAATAAATAACTTTAAAAAAATCAAAACCTTCCATACCCCTCAAAAAAAACTCTGAACTTCTACGCCATTTTAATTAATAAAATAGAAATCCCACTATGGGTATCAATCCCAATATTATTTGCCTCCCCTAAGATCAATATGCCTCATTTATTCTAGTCACCATATGAATTATTGATCGCGTGCAACCCAGCAAATCAGGAATCGATAGACTTTCACCAGGTTCATGCATTTTTGCATCTGGATCATAAGCCCCCAAGCACAAAGGTTGCACATCCCCCAGAGCTCGCATTAGTTTTTCAACAAATGGAATAGTGCCTCCACATCCATATAAACAAGATTTTTGGTTAAATCCCTTCTCAAGTGATTCAAGCATCAAAGGGAAAACAGGATGAGATATTCCGGTCATCCAGGGAGAAGCACCCTTATCCTCATTTATTTTTAGCTCAAATCCAGTGGAAATATTCTGCAAAAGGTATTTTTTAAGTTTTTCAGCAGAAGGTTTATCTTTATTTCCAGGGGCTAGTCGTAATTCGACAAGTGCCTTGGCAGAAGAGTCATCATAGAGGCGTGGTTGCAGATCTTGATCTACAAAAAGTGACTGGACTGATATAGATTCATCCGCCACGATTTTTTTCAGGTCCGAGTGCAAAGTTCCATCGACAGAAATCAAGTGATCGATCATCTGCGCTAACTGAATCTCTGGAATTGGCACAGGACCTCCATTGACTCCTGAATGTGGATCTTTTGAAGACGACTGCAAAATAATGTCAATAATAGCCGGTGAATCACTAACCCCATTCACCAATAATTTTAAATTATAAGAATTTTTTTCTTTCAGAATGGCTTTAATCTGTTTTATTAAGTTACCTGAATCATTTGTTTTCGGAAATTCCAAACGTGCCCCGGCAGTCCCTAAAATAACACTCCCTGTTATACGGTGACCCGGACGAGCGTTTGCAAAAGAGGTCCTTAATTGCGCAATCAAAATTGAAGCTATATCCTCGGATACTGTAAGACGGGTCTCCGGTAAAACTCCAGCCGTTTCTCTAAGAGCTGCAACAGAGGTCGGTACAAATGAATATCCTTCCCTTTCATTCTCCGTAACGGGTTGGTCCAAGCTTGAAATTTCCTCGATGGCAAGTGAATGATCGGCTTGAACCAAAGTTGAAAGGAGCTTATATAATGCCGTTTGTTCATCAAAAGGTACATTTGCAGAATTCCTGGAAACAGTGATTTCCATTTGGATTATTCCGCGCAATGAAGTTGTCAAACCTGGAATACCTTGAGCGGGGTTCACCACATCCGTTATAACCACGCAGTCAATATTTGAAAAAAAAGTTTTATTCTCGCTAATCTGATCTATCAAACTATGGGAACCGCTTTCCTCTTCGGTTTCAAAAATCACTTTAATATTGCAAGGAAGTCTGGAAATTTCGCTGGCCCCTCCAACCGTTTCCAGGAGGGCATCAATTGACATGCCAATGGAAACCACTCCGCTCAAATCATCGGCGGCTCCTCTTCCAAAAGCACGAGATCTATCTTCATTCCATCTCAACGTGGTTGGGGGAGTTCCTTCCCATTTCTCAAATTTTTCGTTATCCATGTAGGGTTGCTTATCCAGATGCGCATAAAAAAGAAGTGTTGGTTTATCCTCATCAACATGAATCTGTGCCATTAAAATGGGGAAGGGATGTTTGCCGTCTGAATCATTTATTTGAACCTGGGGAAACCCAATTCCAAGCAAGTATTTTTTTGCACACCCAAGAATTTCTTTCATATCTGTGGGAACAGCTCTGTCTCCCTCAAATTCATTTACCCCAAAACTTCGACTGTCAATTCCAACCATATCCTCCAGAACTTTTAAATGTGCTCGGACCAGAGGAGAATCCATTTCAATTTTTTCACAAGCCTTTACACTGATTTCTTCAGGTTTCATATCAAAATTTATTCTAATAAATTAATATTCACATTATCCATTTACCACAACCAATATACTTTGCTTAAAACTTGATAATGGGTCTTCTGCTGGATACTAGCATAGAGCCAGACAAACACTTTCCCGCATTTAGCGCAAGATCAACCACTTCCTTTACTTCAATTACCTCTTAGTATAAAATTAAAAACTCAAAGGATCTGCAGTCTTGATCAAGACTCAGCTCAAGTTTTCGCCGACTCACTTTCTTACCCTATATTGATGATCCAAAAACTCAAAAACTTATTCAAACTATATAAAATTATCAAAACTCGTGGGAACCGAAAGCTAATTCGTCACTCTCGCAAACAATTAATAGATTTTATTCTTTGCAAAAATGATTTAAACCAAAAGTCTTTTATTCAAGCCATGTTCTACTGGCTAAATATGCTCAAGGGATTAAACGTTCTTGTGTGGCGCCTTGAAACTTTCGGTTTTTTATACAGTCCCATCCTGAGTAATGAGGATAAAAAAAGACTGAATCAGTATCTTTAGGCTTTTCAAAAATCTCCTTACAACATTAAGCCTCTTACAAATAAGTTCTCACTCCAACTAATTAATCTGAAAAAATTTTGAATACGATACTGAACAATAAAACCTTTCAAATATATTTCCTCGTTTTCATTTCCCTACTGATTATGCTCGGCCGGCAATTGGATACAGGCATAACTAATTTCGACGATGCCTTTTATGCTCAAAAGGCAAAAGAAATTTACGAATCTGGTAACTTGTGGATAGTCACCCTTGGGGGAATACCTGATTTTGCCAATCCACCACTACCTTTCTGGATGATGGCTCTTTCATATAAAATATTTGGAGTCTCCAGTTTCGCTGCAACCTTTTTCTCTGCGTTGTTTGGCACAGGTATTGTAGTTTTGACTTTTCGTATCGCAGATCATCTGTACAAAGATTCTTGGATTTCTTTTGCCGCACCTTTGATCTTGATTTTCCCAGGGATCTATATTGACTCTGCCAGAAGGGCTATGGTCGATATTCCCCTCGCTTTTTTTGTCACATTGGCGTTATTCGCCTTTCTTAAAGCAAAAAACCACAAACCGTGGTATCTGCTTTTCGGACTCTCTACCGCGGGAGCAATTTTATCAAAAAGCGTCCTGGGAATCTTTCCTTTTGCCATTGCCTTTTTTTACTTAGTACTTAGTCGCCAATGGAAAGAAATAATAAATCCCTTTTTAGTTATCGGGACCCTATTGGGTTTAGGTTTGGGATCCACTTGGCACTTGATCAATTGGCTGGAATTTAAACAGGAGTTTTCGAGCACTCACTTTGGAGTTTTTATTTTCAATCGCGGGTTTGGAGAAATCGAAAACACTTTTTATTTCTTAGGCTATGCTAAAGATTTTTTACGCAACTACTGGCCCTGGCTACCTTTCGCCCTAATCGGCTTATTCCAGTTTGCCAAACGCGGATTCATTGAAAAAGATGAAAATTCCCTTTTTCTTTTTCTCTGGCCAACTGTTGTATTTGCAATTATGAGCACCAGTGAAAATCATACCCTCCGCTATGTAATTATGATTTTCCCTGCATTATCTATTGTTATGGCCAAAACATTTTCAGACTGGCTGGATGCTGCCTGGAAAGAAAGAATGATAGCAGGCTTAGTGGGAATTGCTTGTCTAACCACTTTGTTTGTGAATGCAACACCCGTTCAGGTAAAAGTAACCTTAGGTAACAGCAGCAAGGAAGTTCGCAACCTTGCATCGATCATCAACCTCAACATCCCGGAGAATACAAAAATAGGAAACTTTAAGCTTTCTCACTGGAACCCAAAACACTCAATGCTATTTTATTCTGACAGGGATTTAGAACCCCCGATCACCGACAAAGAAGAGTTGCTAAAGCAATCGCAAAGCAACCCTAAAAAAATGTGGCTAACAGGAACGGCCGAATTTAAATCTTTAAGCTCACAAACACCTGGAAGTTTTTATTTAATCCAGGCAAATTCTAAATATTCATTTTTCACTTCATTTACAAACAGGGATTCCGTCAAATATGACTTTTCAGAAATGAAAATACCTCACGTCAAATAAGGCGCTACTTATTCACCATTAAATAAATTTCCTCGGTAGCATTTAATATACCCCTCAGTTCCCCCCTATTAAACAAACCCGTTATTTCTTTTGCCTTAACTCTTGTTTTTTTTCCAATTTTATCTGTCATTAAAACTTCCATAGTCGAGCTTGAAGTCTCCCGCTGCCAATCCGATTTCTTTATGACAAGATATATTCTCTGGTTCGTATTTAAAAACCTCTTTAATTCATCTGGAGAATGTAACTTCACTACAGTTCGCCCGGTTAAAACCCCTAGCCTCGCTCTATGGCTCCCCAACTTGTAAACTGCAATCGGGCCGCTAAAATTTTCATGGGCAATATGATTCGCAAAATTTTTCATAGGATATCGACTCGCAGAGGGAAGAACATCTCCGCTTAACGAGCCAAAAACTAATACCAACACCAGCCCCAATGAAAACACCAATTTATTCACAGACTTAACTCTTGCAAACCAAATTAACGATACAGCACCCACAATAAAAATTAATGGCAGGTAAAACATTTTAGTTGGTATCGAATTAAAAACCAAAATCCCAGCAACAGTTAAAATTGAAAAAACTAAAAAAATTATTGCAGTGGTAAAAATTGCTCCCCTAAATCCAAAAACTTTTAATCCCCAAGAGCTTCTTTCGACCTCCGCGAACAACCGAGCTGTCAAAATAGCAACTGCAGGACAACTGGGAAGCATATACCGGCTATGCTCCACCCTGAGAAGAGTAAACAAAGCCAAACAAACAATTATCCATATATAACAAATTGCAACAGGCTCATTACCTTCTTTGAAAATTTGCTTTACATGCTTCCAAGTATTCCCCCCTACTCCCTTTATTTGCTCAAATAAACTTGAGCCTTTTTCTCTAACATAGTCCAAAAACCCCAATTGCTTAATTACTGCAAGAATAAAAAACAATGACCAGGGGAGCTGGTAGCGAAATAAAACACCAAAGTAGTAAAAACTAAATGGAGTACTATGGACCAATCGATTCTTAATTTCATTTCCAACAATATGATTTTTAAACTCTTCCCCATGCATCCAAAACATAGCCACAAACCAGGGTAGAATTATTACTGCTAGAATTAATACCCCTTGCACAACACGCAATTCCCTAAACCAGTTTTCTCTTCTTATACCAATTAAAAACCCCAAAACTGTTAGACTTGGGATGAAAATTGCGGGCGGCCCCTTAACCATAAATCCCAAGCCCATTGAAAGATAAAAAAGGTAGGCGTAAACGTTTTTCTTAAAATCCGTTTGAAATAAAAGCACAAAAAAATATAAAGCTAGAAGTATGAAAAAACTCAACGCCATATCTGTTGTTGACCATCTGGAAATCTGGAAATGCAGATAAAGAGATGGCAAAATAAAAGCACTGAACATACCCACCCTGCTATCAAACAGACGACAAGCCAGCATAAAAATCAAACCCACACTTAATGCACCAAAAAGCGCTGAAGGCAAACGCGCAGAGGCTAAGCTGACACCAAAAACTTTATAAGATGACGCCACCATCCAATAATATAAAATGGGTTTTGCAAAACGCTTTTTGTCATGGTAGACAGGAGTAATATAGTCATCCGACTCAACCATGCGCAGAGACGATTCCACATAAAAATTTTCGTCCGCATGGTAAGGAGGAACTTCTCCAAGTTTATAAATCAACACCAAAAAACAGAAAACCATCCAGAGGCATAAATATAGTTTTTCAGCTGGCTTTATTGATGGAGACATTTGAAGGCTTGGCATAGGCAGGAATGAATTAAAAAAATAGGCTCTTACTAAAGATAAAATGCCGAAAAACTGATAAATATTATACACTTAATCTAATTTATACTTTTAATTTTTAGACCTCCCAATCCTCAATAACTTAATATCTAATTCACTGGAATCGCTCATTGTCTGAATCAAATCCGAATAACTTATCTCAAGAAAAACATTCCGTCACCTCTCGACCTCTAGTCGACTTGCATCATTTATTCTTACTCGCTATCGTTTTGTGGATTTTTGGCGGAAACGCGATATGGATGCTTTTAGATATTCGCCCCCCCTCTTATGATCAGGGACTCCACCTTTTTCGAACTCATAATTACTGGGAGGCCATGAGCTCTGGCTCAGCAGACTGGTGGCTAGATATGTTAAACGTGGAACCCTTCTACCCGCCCTTTTATCATTTATCCCTAATCCCTCTTTCCCTGATTTTTGGTTTCACATTGGATACCGGGGTCATTGGAAATTCCATATATATGGCAATATTGGTTCTTTCCACTTATGGAATAGGCAAGATTTTATATACCAGAAACGCAGGGTTAATCGCCGCGTTCCTAGTCTCTTCTTATCCGATAATAGTCAGCATGTCACGAGAGTATGTTATCAGCGTCATGCTCACTTCCATGACAACCCTTGCCTACTATCTTTTTTTAAAATCTGATAATTTCGAGAACAAAAAATATTCTCTTTTCTTCAGTTTTATTTTTGCTTCAGGCCTAATGGTTAAATGGACCTTTTTTATTTACATCCTGCCAGCGGTATTAGCAGGCCTTTGGGGATATAAAATTGGCTTCCGCGAAAGAGTCATTCAATGGACATATTATTTGGGAATGATAATTGCGCTATTAATTATTCCCTTTTTTATACTTATTATTGGTGAGTTTCGGTGGGCTCTAATAATTCTCGAGTTCCTATTTATCTGGGCACTGGTAAAAAGTTTTCCTCATGCATCTATTTCTACGCAAAAAGCAATAAACCTGATTTCACTTTCATGTATATCGGTTTTGATTTGTTTTCCATGGTACTCCCATAACTTAATAAATATTCTAATTGGGATGTCGAAATTCGCTTTTCCTGGTGTCATTCTAAAAGGGGATATGTCATGGAACCTTCCTGTCTGGTTTTTTTATCTAACAGCAATGATTAGACAGATGGGAATACCAATGTTAGTGATATCTGTAATTAGTTTTATTTTTTACTTATTCAAAAAAGATCGATTCAATTGGACGTTATTTGTCTGGGTTATTTTTCCAATTGTTGTTTTTACCTTTGTAGATAATAAGGGTGCAAGGTATACCATGGCCACTTTACCAGCCATTGCTTTGATCACTGCTGCAGTCTTAACTCAGGTAAACACCATTGCTCTACGAAAATTCCTATATTTAATCACGGGAATCACAGCTCTGGGAACGGCAGTTTCCTCAGGTTTCATCCCCGGCCATTTCCCCCAGCTTTCACTTGGCGATAAAAATATCCCCATTACACAGTCCTGGCCCATCAATCCTATTCTCGATGATATTATCGAGGAAGCAAAACCTAAAAAGGGGGAGTTTATCGCCGTTCGAACCCTGGCAAACTTCGCATACTTCCAAAGAGGAGCCTTTAGAGATTTTGCAGCTTTTAGAGAATTGCCCATTGCAATGAAAGGCGTAAAAAGAAATGTAGGAGAAATGACAGATTTTTTTATAACCCGATCAGGAGAGTTTAGCTATCAATCGGCAAACGCCATCAATGCAAGAAACCTTCTCATAAGCGACCCCGCCCTTACAAAATCTTTCAAACTATTTCGCAGCTATCCCCTCCCCGATGGTAACAAAGGTCTTGTCTACAAATTTGACATGGAACCCGCAAAAGACCTAACAGGGACAACTGATTTAAAACTAATAGAAGAGAAGTTGAAAGTTGCATTAGCCAACTACCCTATATATGGGGTCAAAAATGGTGTCAACATGACCATAACAATTTCTCCCACAGAAAACCCTCAAGACATCTATTATGGGCGGTATAAATCCATCCATGTTAGAGCCGACTCCGCTGTAAGCAATAAAGTAAAAATTCATGACTTTGAATTATTATTCGAAAATGTTCAAATCAATATTTACGATCTCCTTTTAAATGGACGATTCATACTTTTTGATCTTGAAAAATTGACACCTCGCGGAACAATCCATTTTTCTGATCTTGAAGAGGCCGCAGCTATAGCTATGAAGGGGAAGGGAAATATAAAAGTCAGTGGTTCTAAAGATTCCCTCACAATTAAAGCCAAATACTTTTTATCTCAAGATCAAGTAGCTGAAGGAGAAACAAAAATCAATATACTAGTTGATCCTGGCAAAAAAATCTGGCCTGATTTTGAATATCTCAAACTAGGCCCACTGGATATCCCCCCACTATTTATCCGTCGAATAACAAAGGGAAAAATGTTTCTTCACCCGACACCTGGCTGGCCATTGACAACGAATATACAATCTTTAAAAATCTCTTCACGCAAATTTGAAATCAACCCAGATATTTAGAAAACTGTGAAAATCTGCATTTTGTGTTTTGATCTTTCTAATAATTCACTGGGCCGAGCAGGGCTACTAGCAATGGCTCTTACTCCGCAACATGAAGTGGAAATTATTGGCCCTTCCAGGTCCGGTGAAATTTGGCTCCCTATGAAAGAAATGGGAATCCCGATCCGTCTTTATCCATGGAAAAGGTATCCTTTCTTTATTTCAACAATAAGA
Source organism: Nitrospinaceae bacterium (assembly GCA_029261695.1). GTDB lineage: Bacteria > Nitrospinota > Nitrospinia > Nitrospinales > VA-1 > UBA8687. Next base: position 29,521 of record JAJDAV010000038.1, read on the forward strand.
AAAATGATAAAGGATATTGACGCAGATTTACTAATCGCCTGCAAATTACGACCCACTAGTTTTGGAATTGCATTGATAAAGAAATGGACAACAAAAATTCCTGTTCTCGTTGACATTGATGATTGGGAACTGGGGTTTTTATACCACTCAGGGTTTTGGGGCAAAGTCGGTCGTTTCTTAAACTTTTCCAACCCTAACGGGTTACCCTATACTTGGCTTATGGAACGTTTTACTGGTTTTGCAGATTCAATCATTGTAAGCAACCGTTTTCTTCAAAATAAATTTTCGGGTTCTTTGGTTTATCATTGTCGAGACACATCTACACTCGATCCCAGCAAATTTGATTCGAGCACCATAAAAGCCAAACTCGGACTAAAAAACAAGCGAGTTGTAATGTTCTTGGGAACACCACGAGCTCACAAAGGGATTCAAGAACTATTCATGGCAATAGAAAAAATTAATGACCCCCTTGTAAAACTGGTATTAATTGGAACTGATTCTTCCGTCCAAATGCATATTGACAAGATGAAAACTAATCGAGACAAGGTAGTTGTTTTCCCTAAAATACCTTTTAAGGAATTACCGGAACACCTTGCAGCAGCTGATATCCTTGTCATTCCACAGAGGCAAACCACTGACACTGAAGGACAAATTCCCGCAAAACTATTCGATGCCATGGCGATGGCCAAACCCATCATAACCACTCCAATTTCTGATATTCCAGAAGTGTTGGATGGGAATGGTTTTTTGATTGAACCTGGGAACCCGGATCAACTTGCAAAAACCATTGATTATATTTTTGCAAACCAGGAAGAAGCTCAACAAAAAGGTCAAAACGCACGAAAACGCTGCCAGGAACTTTATGACATTAAAGTTATGCAATCAGAACTGACCTTACAAATTAAGAATATAACCACCAACCACCCTTGATTCAGGATCTGGATATTGGAATTTCAATTAAAAGACCACATTAAGCCTGACGCAAAAATCCTCCTGATAAAACTCAGGTCGATTGGCGATGTTGTCTACAACACTGCGGTTTATGGCCCTATAAAAAAGCATCTTCCAAATGCTCACCTGACCGTGTTAGTTGAGTCTGCATCCTATGAAATAGTAAAAAATCATCCCGACGTAGACCAAGTTCTCTGCTTTAGAAAAACCTCTTTTTTTGAGCAGTTTAAATTCTATTTGAATCTTATTTTTAGCCGATACGATGTGGCTATCGAAATGCACGAAGGAACACGAGGGGCTGTAATGTGTTTCCTTTCTCGTGCTCGTTACAAAATTGGAAATATTTTTGCGAAACGCTCATTTCTCTATAACACCAAAATAAATTTTTCAGATTTAAAACCAGCTCTTCCTCTGGACTATCAAGTTGCTTTGATAGAAAAAATGGGAGTCCCCATGGATAACCCCCAACCTGTTGTTCATATCACTGAGGCATGGCGAAAAAGTGGACGCGACTTATTGGCCGCTAATAATTTTTCCCCAGAAAAACCCTATTGCATCATTCATCCAGGAGCCCGAAAATATGATCAATGGCAATTCGAAAAGTTCGCAGAAATTGCAGAATATTTTTTTACCCGGTTCAATTTGGGAATTATTCTGACCTGCGGCCCTGGGGAGCTGGAACAAGCCGAAAAATTGATTCAATGCCTACCAAAGAATGTTCCATATACTTTTATATCCACCGAACTTTCTGTGCTACTCGGAATCACCGCTTCCGCTAAATTTGTAGTGTGCCATAATGGGGGGTATATGCATGCTGCCTCTGCAATGGGGATACCGGTGGCGGCATTGTTCGGATTAACCGATTATAGAATCTGGAAACCTCTCGGGAAAAAGAGTGTTGTTCTACATAAAGACATTGATTGCTGGCCTTGCAGTTCAAAAACAATGAAACAGGTTTGCTGGGACGGCAAACCAGAATGCAAAGAATTGATTTCCCCTGATGATGTAATTAAAAGTATCCAAAAAATTTGCCCCGAATTTTTGGATAAATAATTGGAGCACTGATTGTGGAAGAAAAAGAAGAATCATCCCCTTTGAAGTCTGATGCCAAATCCGAAAAACCCGATAGGGATATTCGAATTCTTGCCGATTTTTATTCCAAACACCATCTCAATGGAAATCGAAGAAATCAATCGGTATCAGAAGAAAAACGTTCGCAGCTATTCAAAGAATGGATGGGAAAAAATAAAAAAGTTTTAGACATGGGTTGCCGAGACGGCATATTAACTAGACATTTCATTGAAGAAAATGATGTAACAGGTCTGGATATTGACAAACAAGCCCTAGAAGCTTGTCGTAAAAATTTAAACATAGAAACCAAATGGGCCGACTTCAGCCTTCAAATCCCATTACCGGCATCATCATTTGATGTTGTTGTGGCGGGTGAAGTGTTGGAACACCTACCCTACCCAGAAATTACCGTGGCCGAAGTATCACGTATTCTAAAACCCAATGGATTATTCATCGGTTCCGTCCCAAACTCTTACCACCTCAAAAACAGGTTGCGGGTTTTAAAAGGACGGCTTATTGATTACGATCAAACTCATTTACGTGCCTACAATGTAATGCTTCTAAAGCAATACCTTGAAAAAGAATTTGTGATTGAAGAGCTGACCAGCTGCCGTGGAAAATCCGCATTTCTTTCTATTGCGTGGTTTGGAAGGGATCTTGTTTGGAAATGCAAAAAAAAATAACTTTTGGAACCTGAACACTCTATAGAAATTCATTTAAAATTCCGAAAGCGCAACCAGCATCGACAACACTGGGGGAGTTATGCTAAATTAGCCCCCGGCTGCAATCAATAAACGTTCATAATATAATTAAGGTTTCTTATTGAAATCGCTTCATATTCTTCATTCCGAATCGGCAACAGGTTGGGGCGGGCAGGAAATTCGAGTATTCCAGGAAAGCCAATTATTACTGGAGAGAGGCCATCGAGTCTCCCTAGTTTGTCAACCGGATAGCTTTCTCTGGAAAAAAAGTCAAACAATTACTTCCTCCAGTTTTCAATGTTACACCTTGCCCATGAAAAGCCCGGCAAATCCGGTTTCTATTTTTTCTTTTCTAAAAATCCTTAGAAAAGCCAAGCCGGATATTATCCATACCCATAGTTCAATAGATAGCTGGCTGGCTGGATCTACTGCAAAGCTACTTGGCGTGCCTGTTATTCGCAGTCGCCATATTTCAATACCCATCAATGGAGTATTTCCAAATAACTTATTGTACTCCTGGCTTCCCAAAAAAATCGTTACCAGTGGTGAGGTAATTTCTAAGGTTGTCTTAGGTGTTTCCGGGGTTAAGCCTGAAAACGTAAAATCTGTTTCAGCGGGTGTAGATTTTCGCCGCTTTGACTTTAAAACAGATGGCTCAAAAACTCGAGAAGAGTTGGGAGTAAAATCGGGTCAAATCTTGATCGGAAAAATTGGAGTAATTCGGGGCTGGAAAGGTTATGACTATTTATTAGAGGCCGCTCCAATTGTTCTGAAAAAATATCCCGAAACAAAATTTGTTTTTGTGGGTAGAGGGCCTGGTTTTGAGCAAACAAAATCCATCGCTAAATCTTTAGGCCTTGAAAGTATCGTCACTCTTTTAGGACATCGAGATGATATTCCAGAAATAATGGCTGGCTTGGATATTCAAGTTTTAGCATCCTATGCAGGTGAGGGAACCCCTCAAGTAATTCCGCAGGCGTTCGCCATGAAAATTCCCCTAGTTGCAACTCGGGTTGGCTCTGTGCCAGAAATGCTCGGGCAAGGAGAAAGAGGGATTCTAGTAGAGCCCAAAAACTCAATTGATCTGGCAAATGGAATAATAAGGTTAATTGAGAACCCAAAGATTAGAACCCAGGTCGCAGAAAAAGGCTTTGAGTTTAGCCAAAAAGAATTGAGCATTGATCGAATGATAAATGAAACCCTAGCCATTTATGAAGAAGCATTGAATCATAAATCTAATTGAATATTTTTTACAAAGCTTGAAATGAAAATTGCCATTATTCGACAAAAGTTTGTTCTTTATGGTGGCGCAGAACAATTTGCGGATGGGTTTATCCATCAACTTGCAGAAGCAGGACATGAGGTTCATATTTTTGCCAATCGTTGGACCCCTTCCCATCACAACAATATTCACCACCATTTTATAGCCACCCTGAACTTCAACGCATTTTTTAGAACCCTTTCTTTTGCCAGAAACGTGGCAAAAAAAATCCATGAAGAAAATTTCGACATTGTACAGAGCCATGAAAAAACATGGAGCCAAGATGTCTACCGGGCAGGAGATGGTTGCCACATAAAATGGCTGCATCAAAGAGGAAAGCAAATTTCTCTGATAAAAAAACTTTTTCTTTTTCTAAATCCCTTTCACAGATTAGTTCTTAATCTGGAAAAAAATATTTTCGAATCGGGTCAGTGTAAAAAGATAATAGCTATTTCCCAAATGGTAAAAGAAGATATATTAGAAAATTACAAATGCCCTGCTGACAATATTTCTGTTGTATACAATGGCGTAGACCTCAAGCGGTTTCATCCCGGCAATAAAAATTTATATCGCGAAAAAATTAGAAAACAACTGGGAATTCCAGAAAACTCAGTTTTAATATTGTTTGTTGGCTCTGGATTTGAAAGGAAGGGCTTGAAGTTTCTACTTCAATCCACCAAACATTTAAAAAATAAGGACTGGCATTTGCTTTTATTGGGAAAGGGGAACTTTGGAAAGTTCATGAAGTATGCGCCTGCGGAAAAACAAAATCAAATCACTACTAAGGAGCCGGACCCGGAAATTGAAAAATATTATGCGGCCGCAGATATTTTTATACTACCATCAATTTACGAACCTTTCGGCAATGCCAACCTGGAAGCTTTAGCAACAGGTTTACCCGTTATCACAACTAAATATTGTGGAGCAGCTAATATCATTGATCACCAAAAAAATGGCCTTGTTGTTGAAAACCCTTATAACCCTGAAGAAATTGCTGAAAAAATCCAATTCCTATTTCCCTCATCAACCAGAGAGACCATGGGCAAAAATGCACGGGTACTCGCTGAACAATTCCCCTTCAAAAGGAACAACAGTGAAATGCTTGAGATTTACAACAGCCTGATCTCGACTTAACCTTTGAACTTTTAAAACAAAATTTCTCCCATCTATCTGTTAAGTCGCAACGAGCAATCAAATACCTTTCCCTGTTTTTCATAAGGGTTCCTTTAAATTCCCCAATACCCCCCCCAGAGACCTTCGGTTCTTTAGCCTCTGTTAAACCTTTATTCTCCTCAGATCTTTTAAAAGCTCATTAAACAAGTAATTATATTTATGCTGTTTAGAAAAAAGCATCATAGGAAATTAATGCTTGTTGCAGTTTCCGGTAACAGAGTGCAGAATTATATACATATGGAGGGCTGGGGAAAGAATTGATGAACCGGCCGTTTCCTGAGCCAAAAGGGTCCAACCGGAGCCATCAATTTATGCAGCAACTTAGTGAATTAATATCAAACTCAACCCTTGGAATGAGTGCCATCACACATGGGGGAGTTTCCAGTTTTACCACAGTCACAAACTGCCATACGTCTGGCCTCTTCTACTACGAATTCTTTTGGAACTTTTCCCGTAGCCTTCGCGCTGTGAGATCCATCGCAATAAGGCTTATTAGCGGATTCACCACAAGTACAGTAATTTTTGATACCGGGAGTTTCATCAATAAACATCGGAGCATTTTCATAGGCCATAAGATTTTCCTTTAATAAAGAGTAATTTAAAAACTAACGGTACAGATTATTTTTTACAAGTCAACAATTATAAGTTCTGAACCATTTAATACTTTAAACATTCAAAAAACTAAAATAAATACATGAAAATTCTTGTCACCGGTGCAACTGGTTTTGTAGGTAAAACACTGCTTCCCTTACTGGCAGAAAAGGGGCACGAGATTATCACCCTTACCCGAGACGCAAAATCTGCGCAGGTTAAACTTCCCATTGATTGCAAAATAATTGAATGGAACGAAAACTTAATTCATATTGAAGATGAGATTGATGCAGTAATCAACCTATGCGGAGAAAATATTGCCAGTGGACGATGGACTTCAAAAAGAAAAAAAACCATTTACGACTCAAGAATATTATCGACTCGCCACCTTGTTGAATATTTTCGGAAAAATTCTCACCCGATAAAAACTTGGATTTCTGCATCCGCTATAGGAATTTATGAAAGCCCTATTGTACCGGACGAATCGTCACCTTTTGGAAACGAGTTTCTCGCTAAAGTTTGCTCCGACTGGGAACAAGAAACCTTTAAGGCAAAAGAACTAAATATACGCACCGTTGCTTTCCGTATAGGAATGGTGTTGGGATTCGATGGTGGCGCAATGGAAAAATTATTGCCCATTTTCAAACTCGGCTTAGGTGGAAATATAGGGAACGGCAATCAGTGGATGAGCTGGATTCATGTTCGCGACCTTGCGGGTCTAATAGTCGAAGCCCTAGAAAACCCAGCTTATAAAGGTGCCATAAATGCCGTAAGCCCAAAACCCGTGACCAACCGAGATTTCACATCCACGTTATCTGGCACACTCAAAAGACCCGCGATTTTTCCTGTTCCTTGTTGGGTTTTAAAATTGTTATTTGGAGAAATGTCTCAGATTCTAATCAATAGTCAAAAAGTTTCGTCGAGCATTGTAAAAAGTTTGGGTTACAAGTTTATTTACCCAAATTTAGACAGTGCATTAAAAATCATCTGCGATCAAACTGGACACACCTTGATAAATGAACAATGGGTTCCACAACCCCTTGATAAAGTTTTTGAGTTTTTTACCGATCCATTAAATCTAGAAAAATTGACCCCTGAATTCTTGCAATTCAAAATTCTTAAAGTAACTTCCTCGCCCATTCAAGAGGGAACGCTTCTCGATTACAGCTTGAAGATCAGAGGTATTCCCGTCCGCTGGCAATCTAAAATCACAGGCTTCACCCCAGGAGTTCGCTTTTCCGACATGCAAACAAAGGGGCCTTACCATTTTTGGCATCATACCCACGAGTTTTATGAAAAAAATGGCGGGACGCTTATTCGAGACAAAGTACTCTATAAACTACCGGGCTGGGTTCCGGGCGATATTTTTGTTCACTGGCTTATCAGAAGGGATTTAGAAACAATTTTTTTATACAGGCGGGAAGTAGTAAAGAAGTTGTTCCATTCAAGTGAAAACGATTAAATCCAACCACGAACACAAACCCAATATACTTTAAGGATGGGATTCAAAAAATAATCCACCAACGGGTTTTTTAATTCAGTTACTGCAATTGTATCTTGATACAACTTGATAATTTCTTTATCCGCCACTTTTCTTGTGGACTGAATTTTTCTTCTTTTTCTACTTATTTTGATGGATTGTTCAGCAATTTCCAAATAGCTCTTCATCTTCAGGAAAAACCACCCATGAAATATTGAATGAACAATTTGCGCCAATTCAACCAAGGCGACTGCTGGCGCGATCAACCATAGAGTTTTACATTCAAAGTTTTTCAATAAAATATGAAGCCTGTTTTTTTCTGATCTATAAAATTTTAAAACACCCTTGTTAAAATTATAATGGTGATTACAAACAGAGGCTGGTGCCACCATCAGCTTCCAACCCATCATCCTGATTCGCCAAGATAGATCGTGATCCTCATGATATAGAAATAAATCTTCATCAAATCCTCCGACTTCTTCATATACCTCGCGCGAGAACATAAAAATTCCTCCACACGCAGACTCTATCAAAGATAGATCAGGTTCATCCGGTTGACCAATCAAATTAGGGCAGGCAATTCCTGTGTAATTGACAAGCACTCCATACGAGTTAATTTTCGCCGTCTCTTTTAAACTATCATTATCCGGGTAATACAAAATTTTTGGAATTGCAGCACCCACAGAAGAATCCAAATCCAGCAATATGGCAAGTTGGCGAATGCAATCTGCCTGCAAAACTAAATCGTTGTTCAAGAATATAAAATAATCACCCTCGGCCCGCTCGAAACCCTTGTTGACTGCCGTGCCAAACCCCAGGTTCCTCCCGTTTTCAATTAACTTCACCGAGGGGAATTCATTTTTCACCAAAGCTTGAGATCCATCTTCAGATCCATTATCTACCACTAGGACTTCATAATTTTCGTAATCTTGCTCTGCCAATGATCGGAGGCATCCGGAAAGAACATCTTTTCCGTTCCAATTTACAACTATGACGGAAACTTTTTTCATTCGGCGCTTTACTCAATAAGGTTTGGAGGGAGAAGGATATTAACGCGCATCAAGAATATGCCATTAATTAATCTTTACTTTTATTAATTAAGCTGAGCAAAAAGTTGGAAGAAAACTCTGCAAAATGGCGATGACCAATTTCACTGAAATGACCATCATTAGGAATAAAATTTTGCATTAAAAATGCATCATCAATTTTCTTAAACAAATCAAATGCATTAAAATGAGCTATTCCCTGTGATCCCAAAAAATTATCAAATTGTTTTAAGGGCAACTCAGGAAAGTTGCGGTACTGATGAGCTCCCCCAAAATGGATTACCGCAAGTTTTCCTCCATTAGCCTGAACTTCTTGATTGAGTTTAACGAAAAGTTTTCTTGTTAGCTCCCAGCCCTCCGAATCAAAGAAGAACAAATCATCAAAAATAGAAACCGTATCCACCTTATATTCTGGAGAGGCCTTGGGTTTTTCTTTTGCATCTGCCTTTTTATTTTTTGGTACACCCTTAACTTCCGGTGCTTTCTTCATATAATCCGGCAAAAACATTCTTTTAAAATAATGTTCAAGATGGTTATATTTCGTCCGTGTAAATTGATATAAAGCACTATTATTCCAAAGCCATTTATTAAAGTTTTTTCGCTTCGCCTGGAACAACTTAAACCAACCCACCTCATATTCATCCAATAGAGGACTCATGCTCCCACTTTTGAATTTATCTATATTATTTCCAATGTCGTTACACCAACAGAAAGCAACAACCGTAAGGTCGGGTTTGTATTTTCGAGCTTTAACATGGAACATTTGCATCTGTTGCCAGGTTCCTGTCCCACCAACTCCAAAATTAATTACCTCGACTCCTCCAGGCACTTTGTTTGACAAACCTTTTTCCCACACCCCCGCAAATTTTAATTCCGGCTCCACTGCTTCTGCCGATGTAAAGGAGTCTCCTAATAAAGCTATACGGTACTTCCCAGGCAGATGCTCTACAGGATATGCCTTTCCAAGCAATCCATCCGCATTAACTTCAACATGCATCTTTATCTTATTTTCCGTGAGGAATCCTTTTGTTTCTGGACAATAAGATCGGCCCATCACTGGGTGGTAACAAAGAACACGATTGGGTTCAAATTTCCAGAAGGCCCTGACACCAAATTCCATAATAAAAAGAAAAAATAATATGGGTATCGCTGAGAAAATAAATATTTGTTTTTTAGAAAACTTTCTGCTCATTATTTATCCGTCAGGGAATTTTCAAAATATCTAACTAAATGCTCGCAATTTGCCCCCCATGAAAATTGTTTTATCTTTTGATAACCATTTTCCGACAATTTGAGTCTCAGCGATTCATTCGTCAAAATCCGAATAAGATTTTCTGCAAGTGCTTCAGGGCTTTTTGGGGGGGAAACCAGTGCGGTTTCATCATTAATAGCGTAATCACGACTTCCCCCTGTATCCGTTGTTACCAGTGCCGTGCCGCACATCATTGCCTCCATAGCAGGCATCCCAAGGCCTTCGTACCAACTGGAACATAGAAAAGTTCCACACGAGGAATAAATTTTTCGAAGCGCTTCACCTGTAGGGCGATAATGATACTCAAACGTAAAACCCGCTTCTTCATATAAAGGAGTAGGGTCTTGAACCTTTTCACCAAAAACCACAAGATCAACTTTGCAGTTTTCTGAACGAACTTTCTTTATAGTCTCAATTGCATCCTTATAACCTTTCCAATCATAATCATGGTGAAGCATGCATACTCTTGAAGCCGCCGCCTCATTTTTTTCTTCCCTATAAAAAACATCCTGATTAACAGGGGTGACTAAAACTTCTGCCTCTTGATGATACTGTTCCTTGAGGATATCTTTTAGCCAGGTTGATATAACCATTTTTCGGAAGGGCAAATGATACGTTTGCTGAGCCTTGCTTTTATCACGTGTCCACAGGCTTTCATGATGTTGGACGAAGTAAAACTTCTCCCCCTTACTATCTGGAAATGTCGCAGAAAAATCTGCTGTTTGCCAGGCTGTCGACAGTAAAATATCTGATTCAGGAATCAAACTTTGATCATTGATCGATAGAAGTTCAATCGGAATTTGGTTATCCATCCAGTCAATTACATCAGGAGATAAAACAGTAACCTGTTTATTTAAAAATCTTGGCCAGTGATCTATCCGATACCATCGAGCTGGTTTTGCAAGAACAAACCAACGCACCGTATGCCCCATTTGTTTCAAACGGTTTGCATATTCGAATAAAGCGCGATTGCCTCCGCTTATCCTTGCATATTGACTGGCGAGAAATGTTATTTTCATGGGATAGGTTATTCAGGCAGGATAATTCTGAACCAACAATAATGGGTTACGTTATTTAATCTATAGCATTGAGTAGATATTGAAAATTATTCTAATATTTTTTCATAAAAAGTATCAGGATCTTCCGGGTCAAAAGATTCATTAGAATACACTATTAATACCATATCTCCTTCACCAATATTCTTGATAGCATGAATGGCACCGGGTTCGATTTTGATTGTCTTCAGATCATCTACCCCCATTATTACTTCACGAGTCTCTCCTGTTTCCCGATCCTTCAGCAATAACAAACCTTTTCCCGTTGGCACACAAAACCATTCCACCTTACGGGTATGATAGTGGTTGCCGCGAACTTTCCCAGGATAAGCAACAGAAACATGAAGTTGCCCAAATTCTTTACAACCTTCAGGCAACTCGCCTCCAAGAACTTCTATCAGCCAACCTCTTTCATCGGCTTTCTTATCCAGATCAAGAATTTCTATATTTTTCATTTATTTTACCCTTCCAAAATAAGTCAGGCAACGCTCAATCCCTTGTGAAAGAGATATCTCGGGTTTCCAGTTAAAATCTCTCATAAATCTAGAAGCGTCACAACAATATGATATTTGATCTTCTGCGCCCGGGTTAAACTCTATCGGCACGTTACCCTCAATTCGCTGGATAGCATTTACAATTTTTATTAATGAGGTAGCCTTTCCCGTGCCTACATTATAAGCTTTTCCCGTGTGTCGCTTTTCACTAAAGCCCGCAAGCACAAAGGCTCGCACAACATCATCAATATAATTAAAATCGCGGCCTTGCCTGCCTTTTCCGTTTATTTGTAGGGGCAGTTTCTTTTTTGCCCTCTGACACAAGGTCGCTACAACTGAATTGTAGTTTGGGCGGCATCCAGGACCATAAACATTTGTCATTCTTAATATTGTGTGGGAAATACCGGAAATACGAATTAAATCTTCTGCCGATTTTTTACAAATCCCATATATCGATTCTGGCTGTAAAGCATGGGACTCAGAAATTTTCCCCTCTTTATTCTTTAAGCGATAGACCTGCGATGACGAAGCAAAAACAATTTGTGCCGAAGTTTTTCCGTGCTTCTTAATCGCTTCCAGCAACCTCAAAGTACCCGTTACATTTCCAGTTAGGATATCCTCATTGGTTCCCCGGTTTACCCCCCCCAAGTGAAAAAATAAATCCACTCCCGACACAAATTTTTTAAGCTGCAATATAGAAGGAAGCGACCTGCCACGAGGAAGGGAGACTACTTCACCATACCCCTTTACCGCAGCCGTAAGATGGGAGCCAATAAAACCCGAAGCTCCTGTTACACCGATACGCATGAATCCTGAATTTGAAGTTTCACTTTTTCAATTCCCTCTTCAAGGCTTACTTTTGGTTCCCAACCGAGTATAGATTTGGCTTTGGAATAATCACAAAGAAGTTTTATAATTTCCGCCTGCGGGTGATGATGCTCCACCAGCTTGATCCGGGTTTCATCTGGACAAACCATTCGAGCAAGATCGATAACTGCCACATCTTTTCCAAGACCAGCGTTGATCACTTGCCCGAAAGCCTCTTCACATAAAGATGCCTTATAAAGAAAGTCCGTACAATCTTCAACATAAAGCAGGTCGCGCGTTTGCTTCCCATCTCCATATACCAGCAAGTCTTCCCCATTTAGCATTTTCCTAGCGAAAATAGAAACGACTCCACCTTCCATATTATATTTTTGGTAAGGCCCATAGGTATTGAAGGGACGGCAGATTACCACCGGCAAACCGTAACTGTGGTAATAAGATTCTGCAAGTATCTCAGCAGAAAGTTTCGAGGCGGCATAAGGGGAGCATGGTTTGAGAGGGTGCTGCTCACTGATAGGCTTATCACTCTGCGCCATGTCATAAACCATGCATGTACCCATGAGCATGACACGAGAACCTAAAGCGCGGCATTCTTCCAACACATTAAAGGTCCCCGTAATATTCAGGTCGTAGGCTTTTTTCGGATTCTCCAAGCTCTCATGAACATTGATTTGCGCGGCGAGATGGTAGACCACATCCGGCTTAAACTCAAAGAGAGAGTGCAGAGCCTTTGCATTCAGCACATCATCGTAGACCACTTTTTTAAGTAGGGGATTCGACTTGAATTCATCCAGGTTACTTTCCCTGCCGTTTTCAAGATTGTCGATCACAAAAACTTCAACCCCTTCATCCAGCAATCGCTTCACCAGCCAGCGGCCAATGAAACCTGCCCCACCCGTAACTAAAGCTTTCATACCCATTTTTTGTACCATTCGATTGTCCGTTTCAATCCCGTCTCAAGATCGTATTCCGGCTTCCAACCCGTTTTTTGTTCTATCACTGAATAATCCGCTTCCAGCGACATCAGGTC
>JAJDAV010000039.1 GCA_029261695.1 Nitrospinaceae bacterium
ATTGTGATTCGACATGGGTGTCGACAGGATATGCGGTTTTAAATTTGGGTGAGTGTATGGATAAGGCTCAACGGCTAAGTAATGCACTTCCCAGCCTTGGTCAAGAAAGGCTTCAATTTTGAATCGTAACCGTCGGCAAAAACCTCCAGGCTTATGTTTATAGTAAACGGTCAGGACGCGAAGCATTTATTTCATAGTTGAGGAATGAAGCTGTTGATAAATGGATAGCAGTTTTTCTGCCTGTATCTTCCAACTGCCAAATTCATTGCGTATTCTTTTTACTGCGTTTTTCCCAAGTTGTTCCTGCTGGTCTTGATTTTGAATCAAAAAATTTAATTTTTCAGCCAATTCTTCTTTTGAATTGGATTCAAATAGAAGGCCTTCAATATTATCCTGAATAAGTTCGGGAATTCCCCCAACGTTTGATGCTATCACGGGTAAGCCGCATCCCATAGCTTCTAATAGAGCATTTGGTGTACCTTCGCTTAAACTTGATAACACAAAAATATCGGCTGCATTCAACCATTGAGAAAGAGAATTATGTTCTTTGAATCCCAGTAAGAAAATTTTTTGCGCTAACCCTTTTTGTCTAATCTGTTTGTCCAGGTTTTGTTTTTCCTCACCCTCTCCAATGATGTACAAATTCCAAGTTGGATTGGATTCAGACAATTTGCTAAAAGCATCGATGAGCAATGAATGGTTTTTTGTTCTATTCAGGCTGCCTACAGAAAGAATAATCTTGTGATCTACATTTAACCCTAAGCTATTCTTGGCTTCAAGGGAGTCCTGAGGTTTGAAAAGATTTAGATTCACTCCATTGCGTATCAAAAATGTTTTTTCGGGATTGAACCCTCGAGATATTAAATACGACTTTAAACTGATGTCCTCGCAAATGATGGCATCTGCTGTATTTAGAACAGATAAAATGATTTTTGATAATATGGGAACTCGTGCAATAAGTTTATCAGAACCCCACAGGGTGATGACTACAGGTCTGGGTTTAATTAATCGAACCATTAGAGCTATGATTCCCGAAGCTGACCAGAATGCATGTATTATCTGAGTTTTACGAGCAGACCTTAATGCAGCAAAGAAAAAATTAATTAATAAAAATGGAAGTTGAAACCAAACTAACAATCGCGGTTGGGTGATTATTCCCGATCCATAAGCCAGTTTTTGCCAAGCCCTTGGATAGAAATAAGGAAATCGAACAGTATCAAACTTTTCAGGAAGCGGGCGAGAGACAGGATCATCTGGAGCGACGACTTCTAATTTAATCCCCAGATTGGTTAACTCCTGGGCATAGTGAAGTACAAAGTTGCCAGCGAAATCTCCCTCAAAACGAGGGAATGAAGTGCTCAGGAAGCTGATATTAACTGGACCACTTTGTTTCATAGTCAAATCATACCAGTAATTCTGACTAATTTTTCTTCTTACAACTTTACTATTAAGGATTTCGCTAAAATAAGATGTTTCAAACGGCCCTTCTTTGTCGAAGTATCAAGAGCATTCTTATTTTTTTGCAGCTCATCCTTATTGATTTTCCTATCGCCAAAGGCTTTTTTTAGATAGGACACAACCTCTTCTTTGCCATTCTCTGAGATATCAAACATAATTGACCTCAATTTGGTTCAAAAATCCCCTTTTTCTCTCGAGAATCGAGAGAAAAACCCAGAACCCTTAATTTTTATTTTTGGAAATATTTGTCTATTATCCACATATCTCCTTATTTGTCAATAAGTTAAATGGGGTGATAAGGCTGCTTTTGTTACTATTTGGTATTTAAGGCAATAAAAGGTAGAATTTAACCTTTGATTTTTAGATTTAATTTCAACTGGGAGATATGAAATGAGTTTAAGTTTGGCAATATCAGTTGGGCTAGGCGGCGTGATTGCATTTACTGTTATTTATTATTTTGTTACAGAGTGGAACGCTGATTAGAAAAAACGTAGTTAGTTTGTGGCAGGTTGAATTATTAGTGCGAATTCTTTATTTACAAGTGACTCTTTTTTCTTTTTAGGCCATTTTTTTATAGCAGCCTCGTTTTTTAATGCTTGTGATCGGCTACCGATCTTTTTATGGAATACCAATTTTAGAGGCCCCTTTCCTCTTAAAAATTTAGCAGACTTGGTTCCCCCTTCTTGGTGCTCCTTGAATCTTCTTTTAACATCTTGCGTTATACCTGTATAAAGAAATCCCTCTCTGGTTCTTATTAAATATAAGTACCACATACTTTTTAGAGCTTATTGGGTTTAAACATCGGTAGGAAATCGGAGAGCCCTTCTTCTTCAAATTTTTCAACGGGAACAAACCTTAGTGAAGCGGAATTAATGCAGTACCTTTTACCCGTGGGTTTGGGGCCATCGTTAAAAAGGTGACCTAAATGGGAATCCGCATTTACCGATCTAACCTCGACTCGGGTCATGTTGTAAGAAGTGTCAGTGTGGTTGACTACATTTTCAGGAACCAGAGGCCTTGTAAAAGAGGGCCAACCTGTCCCTGATTTAAATTTATCCTTGGAACTGAACAAAGGTTCGCCGGAAACAATATCAACATAAATGCCGGCCCGTTTATTGTCCCAATATTTATTCTTATACGGTGGCTCTGTACCATTTTTCTGAGTAACGTAGTATTGCAGCTTGCTAAGCTTTTTTATGGACTGACTCTTATCTGCAACTCTAATAATTTGGGGCGATTCTAATCTATCCCTATATGATATTTTGTATTCTTTATCATCTCCCCAAATTTTATTTATATATTCGTCACGGCCAGAACCTGCACGGTAAATTTTGTAGCGTATATAACTTTTCTTGAAAAAATCTTGGTGATACTCTTCAGCCCTGTAAAAAGGGGATGCGGCAGCTATTGGAGTGATGATTGTTTTTTTGAAACGACCACTTTTCACTAATTTGATTTTAGAGTCTTCAGCGATTTCTTTTTGCTCCTCGCTTGTGTAAAAAATCCCTGTTCGGTACTGCGCTCCGCGATCAACAAACTGACCGCCATCGTCAGTGGGATTAATATTCCGCCAAAAAACTTCGAGAATGTCTGAGTAAGAAATTTTTTCAGGATCAAAATGTATTTCAACGGCTTCTAAATGCTGGGTCTGACCCGATGCCACTTTTTTGTAAACAGCATTTTTCTTTTCTCCTCCGGTGTAACCGGAAATCGCCTGTGAAACCCCCGGCAGATCTTCAAACGGGTGTTCCATGCACCAGAAGCAACCCCCTGCAAGAATGGCTATTTCTTCATTTCCGTTCGTGCTTTTAGCATGGATGATTTCTGGCTGCTTATATGAAACATTGTTTGTATTCTCAGGTAAAAACTTAGTGAGAAGAAAAACGCTGATAAATAATATAAATGCTGCGTATAGTTTATTCATTATTTTAGTCCTTTTTCAGATTGCCCCAGCAAAAATTTAAAGTACTTTGATGATAACAGAACTTTAATATGTCTGCATCTAAGTCGCACTGAGGGTTTAAGGCTTACAAAATAAATAGTGAGATTAGGGAGTTTTTAAATTATTTGTTTTTGGGGCTATAGGAGGCGGCAGAGTTTAGGGCTTTATTTTTGGGTAATTGAGGTTGAATCTGCATAGCTGTTTGTAAAGGATGTATGGCTTTGTTGAACCGTCCCAATTTCATATAAATTTGCCCCAATGCATAATGCGCTTCTGCATTAGAAGGAGAAAGCCGAATGGTTTCTTGAATTGATACCAATGCTTCTTTGTAGCGATTAGTTAGAAAATACGATAAAGCTAGAAAATAGTGTGCTTCCTGATAATCGGGGTCGAGCTTGATAGTCTTTTTATAATATTGGCTGGCTTCCTGATGTCTTTTGTTGGCGGCGTATGCAAGGGCAAGTTTGAAATTGGCTTCTGCCATATTCGGATCCAATCGAACAGTTGCCTGCAACTGCTTTAACTTTTCCGGATGCCGTCCAACAGCACCATACGCAAGTGCTAAATGGAAATGGGTCTTTGAGTTGTTTTCTCTAAGCATTAAAGATTTTTCAAGAGGATCAATAGCCTCCTGGTACAACTCTTTTTTCAAATACACTAATCCCAACTCAGAAAGTAATTCAGGGTCTGCTGGATTCTTTTCGAGAGCAAATTGTAATGCCGTTATCGATTTTTCTTCTTTGGAATCTTGAGAAAATGAAGAGGTAGCTACGAATAGAAGGGTCAGACTTGTGAGTAAAATAATGGTTTTTTTCACAATGGTTATCCTAAAATTATGGAAGCCATTTCCCCGAAGAATGGATGAGAAATATATCCTTTTGAATTGTTACTGTAAAGCCGGAAAGTATAAAGCTAATTGATTCAATCTGATTGAAGGGAGGGTTTTTTGAGTGCCAAATTAAAAAATAACACTGGAGCTAGGGTAGCTGATAAATCAAAGTGTTAGCAAACCTATTAATAGAATCGCAAATTTTTTAAGACTTGTAATAGTAATATTTCTTTGTATTAACGCTATTTAATCGTTTGTTTAGATTCGTGAGGAATTGAACTCATGATTTCATGAAATGAACGAAGGCTTGGCAATTTATTTATCCTGGCTTTTGATAAAACTGAAAATGTCATCCACCATACTTTGGAATTCCGGATTGAAAGTTAACCGCCTGACGGGGTTTCCTTTATTCTTGTCAGATTTTTCTCCATATTTTACTTTTGAATTTATATTAATTTCTTGTTTACAGATTTTTAACTTATCGGCGCTGGATGAATAGGCCAGGCAATTTTTATATTCTCCATTTTTGCCGTAATAACTATTGGATGGATCTATAGGTATGGATAAATGAGCGTAGTTTAAGACGCCAAGAAATTTATCATCAATTTTTTGATGTTTAATTTGTCCCCCTGTGCAGCTTTTAATATCGTTTTCATTAGTTGTTTCTACGCCGGTGTACCAAAGTAATTTGTTTTTATTATTTTTGGTGTGGTTGCAGAAAAAATCTTTTGCCAGGTATGGGTCTACTGTGGCATCTGCGGAACTGAGGGCCATATAAATAGGGATTGTGATGGGTGGATTATCGGTTGCAAGCTGGCGTAGCTCCTTGGCCAAATAGTGGAATTGGGCGCCGGCGTTAGCGGGAAAAGATTCGTATTTAACCTTATCCTCGTCTGGTAATAAGTCCAACCAACCCGCTTTGGGAATAAGCTTGCCTATGCTCCCAATGAATCCCGCAACAAAGCCTAGGGAAGTATTTTCTTTAATACCTGGAGAAAGTAAAATCAGACCTTTTATGCTTTTCGGATTCTTTTTCCGTATCACATGGTGCAGGGCTAGTGAGGCACCCGTTGAAAAGCCTGCAATATATAGATTGTCGACTATTCCACTAAAGCTATCTATTCCAGAATCTATTGCTTCGATCCATTGAGTGTATTTAATGTTTAATAGGTCACCGGGGACAGTGCCGTGACCGGGTAAAAGGATTGATCTAACCCAAAAGCAGTTTTCTTGAAAATTTTTGCCAAGGTCCCGCATGAGAAATGGAGAATCGGTCAATCCGTGGATTAATAAGACTCCTCTAGAAGAATTTGAATCACCACAATTTTCCTGATTGGGTTGGTATTCGAAGGGCAAGCGGGCATCAATCCATTTTTGCTTAAGGTCTCCCTTCGTTGCTTTTTTAACAATTTTTTCAGTCTCAGCTATATAAGTAGAAAAATTTTTGTTTGGAATTGGGGTTTTAAATCCCGAGGGGATATGCCGTGTTTCCAAGCTTCCACTGCATCCGAATAAACCCAGCGCTAAGAACTGAATCAATATAAATTTGGAAAAACTAAATTGAATAGCCATTAATTTTCCTTGTATTTCTCTGCTTCGAAAATTTCATTGATGGGCGTGACAACGAACAAAACATTTTTTATCGCCCGATACTTCTGGATATTGTGTGGTACATTTTTTTGCCAACGAAGACCCCGGTTCTTCATTAAGGTAAATAGGGCAACGCGGATGAAAATGACAAGCTGCTGGTGGGTTGAGAGGGGAGGGGACATCACCTGTCAAAGGCTCAAAGGGTTTCTGTTCCCCTAAATCAGGTACGGACTTCAGTAGGGATCGAGTATATGGGTGTTTGGGGTTATTAAATACTTCCTCTACATCGCCTTGCTCTACAATTTTTCCAAGATACATTATTGCAATAATGTCAGCCAGGTATCTTACTACGCTTAAATTGTGGCTGATAAATAAATAGGTGAGATTTCGCTTTTCCTGCAATTCTTTGAGTAAATTTAGTACTTGTGCTTGTACCGATACATCCAAAGCGCTGGTAGGCTCGTCTAACACAAGAAACTCGGGTTCAAGAATCAGTGCTCTTGCTATGGCAATGCGCTGGCGTTGTCCTCCTGAAAACTCATGTGGGTAACGTTCCAATACCGAAGTGTTCAAACCCACTTCTTCCATGACGCGGGAAATTTTTTCCGTCCATTCCTCCTGTGATAAATCTGGCTGGTGGACTTCCAAGCCCTCAGAAATAATCCCTTCAAGGGTCATTCTAGGTTGCAAGGAACCAAATGGATCTTGAAACACCATTTGCATATGTTTACGAAAACTTTTGAGATCATTCCCGTTTAATTGCATTACATCTCGACCTGAAAAAATTACTTCTCCCTTTGCATGAGAGTTTAATTTTAAAATCGATTCTCCCAAGGTAGTTTTCCCGCAACCCGATTCGCCTACTAATGCAACCGTTGACCCTTTAGGTATTTCCAGATCAACATGATCTACGGCGCGGATGTGGGCAACCGTCCGTAAGAAAACGCCTTTTCGAACTGGGAAAAAGGTGCTCAGGTTTTTGATGGAAATTAGAGACTCATTGCCTATAGCGCGTTTGTTAATGGGTGTTTTTTGATTGTTTATATCCCATTTAGAATTGTTTTCTTTGTCCAACAAGTGACAGGTTACTTTGTGACCTTCTGTTACAGTATGGGCAAGGCTTTCTTCAACGCATACATCCATCACAGCTGGGCAACGATCGGCAAAACGACACCCTTCTTTATATTCTGTGGCCGAGGGAACGATGCCGGGTATGGTGTCTAAAACGAAAGTGGGTTTTTCAAGTTTGGGGATAGAGCTGAAAAGAAGTTTTGTGTAGGGGTGGGACATGTTACTAAAAATCTCTTCACGTTTACCGTATTCGGCAACACGGCCTCCATACATAATGCAAATATCATCGGCCATCTGATTTACAATTCCCATATCATGAGTGATGAGCAATATGGCCATGCCCGTTTGTTTTTGCAAATCACTCATCAGTCGCAATACCTGAGCTTGAATCGTTACGTCCAGCGCGGTGGTTGGTTCATCCGCAATCAGGAGTTTTGGCTCGCATGCAAGAGCCATTGCGATCATTACTCTCTGCTTCATGCCTCCTGATAATTGATGTGGGTAGTCATCGACTCGCTTATGCGGATCAGGAATTCCTACCCTGTCTAATAATTCAATGGCTCGGCTACGACAGTTCCCCTCTGCAATTTTTAGATGCTGCTTTAGAGGCTCTTGTAATTGGTCTCCAATTCGAAAAAGAGGATTGAGAGAAGTCATCGGCTCTTGAAAAATCATGGCAATGTCATTGCCACGAAGATTGCGCATTTCGTCATCATTTAAATTCGCAAGATCCTGTCCTTCGAAAAATATACTTCCTGAAGGATGATACCCATTTTCTGCAATCAACTTGATGATGGAAAAAGCCGTCTGTGTTTTTCCACAACCGGATTCCCCTACAAGTGCAAGGGTTTTTCCCTGCTGCAGATCAAATGAAACTCCATCAACAGCACGTGCAATTCTCCCAGGGCCTGCGTGAAAATGAGTCGCTAGATTCTTAACTGATAGAAGCATTATATTTAAAGAGTCTTTCTTGGGTCAAAAGCGTTCCGCACACCTTCTCCTACAAATGTGAGTAGGGTGATCGTAAAACTCAGAGTTATAAATGTGGGGAGGAGTATCCATATTGCATGCAAATTATTTTTTCCTTGAGCAAGTAGCTCGCCCAGACTTGGGGCTGGGCTTGGAACTCCCAGGTTGAGAAAGTCCAGGCTAACCAGTGCTAAAATTCCTGCCGTAACCTCGAAGGGGAAAAAAGTGACTACGGGTGTCAGAGCATTGGGAAGAATATGTCGGCGCATAATTTTAAAATTAGAAACACCAAGACTTTTTGCAGCTTTCACAAACTCATAGTTTCGAATTTTTAAAAACTCAGCGCGTATATATGCGGCTATACTCATCCATGCCGTAAGATTTAATATTAGAAAAAGTAATAAGGCCGATGGTACAAGAAAAGAACTGAGTATGATTAAAATATAAAGTCGTGGTATGGAACCCCAAATTTCAGTTAACCTCTGTCCCGACAAATCCACCCAGCCGCCAAAGAATCCCTGTGTTCCTCCAATCAGGCATCCTATTAAAGTTCCTGTTATAGCCAATGAAACTCCGAAGACCATAGATATTCTGAAACCATAAATTAACCGGGCTAATACATCACGCCCTCGATCATCGGTTCCTAAATAATGTCCATCAGCCCAGGAAGATTGATTTATCCCTTCACCATCGTGTGTTTTTGTCTCATAAGGGGCAGCCAGAACAACATTTCCTGTAATGGATTCGGTGGGGATATATTTGTAATCGTAACGAACCGGAGGCCAGAGCATCCAGTAATCTCGGGGAGAATTCTTAACGACATCGGGTATTGGTTCAACACTTGGGGTTGGCTCTTCATCCTCATCTTCAAAGTCTCCCATATCTAATCCAAGCCCAGACCCTTCCGAGTCAATTGTGGTTGCGATGCCCCCTAACAAATCAGTAAAACCTCGAGATTTGTAATCAGGCTCACTGGGCAGACTGCCGCCAAAATCTTTTTCACTATAAGTGACAGCTATAGGGAAGTAGGGTTTGCCCTCTACAACAATTACTAACGGTCGGACATTGCAAATCAATTCCGCGGGGAGGGATAAAACTAGAAGAGCAAACAGTATTAAAAAACTGAAATATGCTCTGCGGTCGTTTTTGAAAACACTTAGTTTTACTTTCCACTCTTTGTTCAGACGCAGCATATTACCCTTGGGACTCATCAAAAGAAATTCTGGGATCAATCAATACATAAGAAAGATCGGTTAGCAATTGACCAATCAAAGCCATGAGAGAAAAAATAAACAGGGTTCCCAGAACAATCGGGTAGTCGCGCTGAATCACCGCTTGGTAAGAAAGCAGGCCTAATCCATCTAATGTAAATATTTGTTCCAGCAGGAGAGAACCCGTGAAAAACATGGCCATAAATGCTATTGGGAATCCAGTAACCAGAGGGATGAGAGAGTTTTTCAATACATGCTTAAAGTAAACCGTTTTTTCTGGCAACCCTTTGGCTCTAGCAGTGAGTACATATTGTTTGCGCATTTCTTCTAAAAAAGCATTCTTGGTCAACAAGGTTAGAGTGGCGAATCCACCAAGAACGTAACAGAATAGGGGGGCAGCCAGATGATGTAAGTAATCGATCAACTTTTCCCATAG
Source organism: Nitrospinaceae bacterium (assembly GCA_029261695.1). Taxonomy (GTDB): domain Bacteria; phylum Nitrospinota; class Nitrospinia; order Nitrospinales; family VA-1; genus UBA8687. Next base: position 9,507 of record JAJDAV010000039.1, read on the forward strand.
AGACCAACTTTCGTAGCCGGGAGTTCCCGCTGATGTTAAGCCAGCAATGGGTATGAGATGCGCCACCGCCCCATCGCCCGGACCTAAAAGTACAATTAGGAAGATGGCCAAAACAAAACCAGGCACGCTGTAACCAATAAGCACGATCAAACTGGTCCAGGTGTCAAATCGACTGCCATTTTTAATGGCTTTGGCAATGCCGAGAAGGATGCAAATGGTATAGGTTAAAAAGAAACTAGTGACCCCCAGCGAAGCAGAAACCGGGAGTTTCTCTTTTATCAAAGATAAAACAGATTTGTTCCTATAGAAAGAATTGCCGAATTTAAAAACCAGAAACCCTTCCCAATTGTCGTAATTGAAAAGGGAATCGAATAGAGGCTCATCTTTCTTTTGGGGGGAATACCAGAGAAAGGTTCTTAGATATCTTTCCCAGAGCGGTCTGTCTAGATGATAAATTTTCTTCAGTTCTTCATAATGCTTTGGGTCCAATTCCTGTTGCTTGCTGTTCGGACCAGACATTGCGCCACCACCCGCTTCTGTTAGCGTACTCCCATGACCACTTAATAGAGATTTCATCTGATCGATGGGGCCACCAGGAACGAATTGAGTCGCAATGAAAGTGATGGTAACAATCCCGATCAAAGTGGGGAACATCAGTAGCAGACGACGGATTATATAAGCAGTCATAGATTTTTATTTCACTGGAGTTCCGGCAGCACGGGCTTTTTGACGCTTTTCTGCTTTTTCACTATCCCACCACCACCATTCTAAAAGATTATTGCTTACTGCGGCTTGTGAAGCATTTATTTTGGGCTTGCCAAACTTGTTCCAGTAAACCGCTCGGTCATATGCAATATACCAATGAGGCACAACGTAGTACTGGTGAGTGAGTATTCGATCCAGGGCTTGAACATTTACAACCAGATCCTTGCGGTTTTTAGCTGAAACTATTTTGTCCACCAACTCATCGAGTGCGGGATTTTTTATTCCCATGTAATTTCGAGTTCCTGGTGTGTCTGCGGATTCACTTCCCCACATATAACGTTGTTCGTTACCGGGAGAACGACTTTGTGCAAAACCTGCTACTATCATTCCGAATTTAAAGTTTCTTAACCGTTCTTCGTATTCTGCTACTTGAATAACCTTGATGGTCATATTCACGCCAATTTTCTTCAAGTTATTTTTGTAAGGCTCGGCAATGCGTTGGAATCCAGGCCCTGCTAAAAGTAGTTCAAACTCCATTCTATGGTTGCCTTTGCTGCGAATTCCATCGCTTCCAATTTTCCAGCCGGCGGAGTCGAGAAGAGAGTTTGCCACTTTTAGGTTTCTCTCTATGGGTAACCCTTGTCCCGGAGCGCCTACGGGTTTCGTAAGAGTTGTTTTGGGAACATGCTTTTTATATTTTTTGCGTAAGGACTCGAGCAGAGTTTTTACTTCACCTGTGGGTATTCCTTGCGATTTTAGTTCAGGGTTATTGTCGAAGTAGCAATCGTTTCGTGTGTATTGTCCATAAAAGAGATTTTTATTACTCCATTCAAAATCAAATGCCATAGCGATAGCAGCCCGAACCTTACGCGATTTAAAAATTTCGTTGCGTGTGTTCATGGCGAATCCTTGCATTCCAGCGATCCTTGTATGAGGAAACTCTTCGCGTAAATAGTAGCCTTTTTTAACAAAGTCTCCTTTGTAATCCAGAGCCCAGTCGCGAGAACTGTTCACCAATTGCATGTCAAATTCACCACCTTTGAAGGCTTCGCGTTGCGCTACCGGGTCGAGATAAATTTTAAAAGTGACGCGGTCAAAATTGTATCGGCCTTTGTTGACGGCTATATCTTTCCCCCACCAGTTTGGGTTGCGCTTGTAGGTGATGTATTTCCCATACTCATATTTTTCGATGGTGTAGGGTCCACTGCCTACAGCCATATCGTCAAAATCTACACCAAAAGATTTTCCCTCCGCTCCATAAATATGTTTGGGGAAAATAAACATCTGCCCAGTTATTAACGGCAACTCTTGATTGTGGATTGCAAAATTATAACGAACCGTGTGGGCATCAATTTTTTCAATGGATTTTATATCTTTGAAGTACTCTTTAAAAATCGGGTGATATTGAGGGGCTTTGATCAGGTTGAAAGAAAATACAAAATCATCCGCTGTTAAGGGATGACCGTCGGAAAATTTAGCTTCTTTATATAGGTAATAGGTCAGTGAGAGATGATCGTCTGCTACTTCAGCTTTTTCCACCAGATTACCGTATTGGGAAAAAGGTTCTTTGTCATCTGCTGAGCTATCCATAGCATTCTGGAATACCAGTTGCGCGACTCCAGGAGCTGTGACCCCTTTTAATGAGGCCGGATTCAATTTTGTGAAAGCTCCAAAATCGGCCAATACCAGATTTCCACCTTTTGGGGCGTTGGGGTTGGCGTGATCGTAAGGTTGACCGGGATTGTATTTCAGGTCCTGTGGACCATATAATGAAAGCCCATGTTTTGGAGTCGCTGTTACCGGTTGGGCAATGAGTAGTATTCCAAATAGCGCAATAAATATTTTTTTCATAATTGGTTCAGCTCGATCAGGTGAGTAGGTTCATTTTACTTAAATATATTAACACTCCTGCTTGCTTGTGGGTCAACCGGTTTATAACAAATAAATTGAAGGTTTTTTAAATGACTGCAGCCTATTTGGATTTGTCAGAAAAGGAACTGCATCAACGCGCTGACCAGGCGTATGAGATTTATCGTAGCTGCAAGGTTTGCCCGCATGCGTGCGAAGTTGACCGTACCAACGGTGAAACAGGATTTTGTGGGCAAGAGGATACGTTGCACATCTCCTCAAGTGTTCAGCATTTTGGTGAAGAACCTCCGTTAGTGGGTAGCAATGGGGTGGGAAACCTTTTTGTAACGGCTTGCAATTTACGTTGTGATTACTGCCAGAACTATCAAATTTCTCAGGAGTGGTCGGAAAAAACGAAAGGGACAAAAAGTGAAACGGAGGAGTCCTATCAAAAAACAGCCTCGGCGATGCTTCGTTTGCAGGAAGATGGCGTCCATTTCATTGGCTGGGTTTCTCCCTCACATGTGGTTCCTGGGTTACTAAAAAGTCTTTCGCTAGCTCGGGAAAAGGGGCTTCGATTGCCCATCATCTACAACACTAATAGTTATGATGCCATTGAAACCTTGAAACTGCTTGAGGGCGTTGTTGACATCTATCTTCCTGACTTGAAATATGCAGATCATGAAATGGCCAGACAATTATCCCATATCAAATCTTACCCTGAGTTTTCCCGGCAGGCTGCACTCGAAATGTTTCGACAAGTGGGACCTCTATCAATAGATGATGATGGTTTGGCGAAAAAGGGAGTTCTCGTTCGCCATTTAGTGTTACCGGGGCAGCTTACAAGCACTTGGGAAACATTATGTTTTGTTGCGCTGGAAATGTCGGCAAGTGTGCCCTTGAGTTTGATGAGTCAATACCGTCCCGTGCATAAAGCTTCATCTACTTTGGATAGAGCAATTACCCGCGACGAATATGATCAGGCCATTGCCTGGGCGAATGAGCTTGGATTTGAGTCCTTGTTCTTGCAATCCCTGGAATCCAAGGTGCATAATTTGCCGGATTTCAGTAGCCCCAATAACCCCTTTCCGCTGGATAGCACTAGAAATTCTTTAAATGTTTGAGAATAGGGCCACTCTCTGTCTTGTTATGCCATCTCTTATTTGGTAATCTTGTTGATCAATTTGTTCAGGTTAGCCGACCCAGTTAAAAGCTGGGGCGAACCGGTCTGATTCAATTGAGCAGACTTGAGCTACCAGACATATTTCTGTAGCGGGTCAACATTTCTCCCAGACAACTATCCTAAAACAGGAACGATAAATAATGCAGCCTAGAAAGACCCGAAAGATTCGTATTGGAAAAGTAGTGATAGGGGGAGATTCTCCCATCGCGGTTCAGAGTATGGCAGCGACACAAACAACAGATTTGACTGCGACTGCCAGGCAAATAGAAGTACTGGAAAAGGCCAACGCCGATGTTATTCGCATTGCGGTGGACAGCGAAAAAGATGTTGAAGCCTTGAAAGCTCTGCGGGAAAAATTTCCAGACAGCACATGGTCTGTGGACCTGCAAGAGAATTACAAGCTGGCTCCTCTGGTTGCTCCTTGGGTTAACAAAATTAGATATAATCCCGGCCACTTATTTCACCTCGAAAAAGAAAAATCCATCCGCGAAAAAGTAGAATTTATCGTCAAGGCTGCAAAAGAAAACGATTGCGCCCTTCGAATCGGAGTTAATTGTGGCTCAGTGGATCCGGATTATAAAGAAAGATACAAAGACGATTCTACCGAGGCTATGGTGCGTTGTGCGGTAGACCATTGCCAGATGCTAGACGAGATGAATTTCGAGAACTATTGCGTTTCGCTAAAGGATTCTGATTCTGCCAAAGTGATTGATGCCAATCGCAGGTTTTCCAAGGAAAGGCCTGATGTTCCTTTGCATTTAGGTGTTACTGAGGCAGGGCTTCCTCCTGAAGGAATTATCAAAACTCGAATTGCGTTTGAACAATTGATTTCGGCAGGAATTGGCGATACGATCCGTGTTTCCCTGACTTTGCCAAATGATGACAAAGGCCAGGAAATTGATGTCGGACGAGAACTCCTAAAAGATATTTCAGAAGGGCGGTTTCGCTCAGTTCCAGAAAACTTTCTTGAGGGGTTAAATATCATTGCTTGCCCGAGTTGTTCTCGTGTCGAGAATGATAAGTTTGTCGATTTAGCTCAAGATGTCCGCAAAATGACAGAGTATGCTGAAAAATATAAATTAACGATTGCTGTAATGGGTTGCAGAGTAAACGGTCCCGGGGAAACTGATGATGCGGATCTAGGTATGTGGTGTGGCCCCTCACATGTCAATTTGAAAAAAGGCACCGAAACTCTCGGATCTTTTTCCTATGATGAAATTCTGGATCAATTAAAGAAAGAAGTTGACCAGATGATAATTGAAAAATTTGGCGAGCTTGAACCAAGTTAAAGAAGACAACTTTTAAGGGCGAAATGATGGAATACGATGTTGAAGAATTAGAGGAGCTTAAACGTAAACTGAATATCACCATTCCTGAAGATGTGGTATCCAAACGTGTTAATGCCGCTTATAAGCAGTTGAACAAGGAAATGAAGATGCCTGGGTTTCGACCGGGAAAAATTCCGCAAAAGGTTCTTGAAAAGCAAGTCCCCATGCAATCGTTTGGGGATATGTTTCAAGAGTTGATGCAGGAATATTATGAAGAGGCATTGCATAAAACCGGTCTGCGTCCTACGGGTCAGCCAGAAATTGATCATGCAGGATTGCAGGATATTAAGAAAGATGAGCCTCTAAAGTTTTCCGTTATTTTGGATGTTAAGCCTGAAATAAAAATTAAAAACTACAAAGGCTTGAAGTTCAAAAAGAAGGAAGCAGATATAACAGAAAAAGAAATTGATGAAACTATGGAGAAGGTTCTCACTCGACACGGCTCTTTAGAGGTTATGCCAGCTGATTATGTTGCGGCACAATGGGATATTTTGAAAATTGATTTTCAAGGTTTCATAGAAGATGAGCCAATGGAAAACGAACGGGCTGAAGATTTTGAACTGCGCATTGGTGAGAAAAAGATGCTGGATGGATTTGAGGAACAACTGATTGGTCATAAGGCTGGAGAAGAATTTGAGATCAAGGTGATTCTTCCTCCAAATTGGAACCAGAAAACACGACGAATTAGTTTTCCAGTTCCGGGAGCAGGGGAAGAGCAGGAAGATGATCGAGCGACTTTTAAAATTAATCTTAAAGAAATTAAAAAACTGAGTCTCCCTGAATTGACGGATGAAATTGCCAGACGAGAGGGTTTTGACTCTGTTGATGAACTGAAACGTGGCATCAAGGTTGACCTGCAAAGTCATAAAGACCAGCAAGAAGAGCTTAGAATAAAAGAAGATATTTTTAATATGCTGGTTAAAGAACTTGATACGGACCCTCCAGAATCAATTATTGAGCGTGAGTTGAAATTTATGATTGAAGGGGTGAAGTTTCAGATCGCTCAATCGGGAACGAAAATTGAAGATTCTGGTTTTGAACCTGAAAAAGCCGTGGTGGAATGGCGAGAAAAGGCAATTTTCAACACCAAAGGGTATATGGCATTGGAAGCAGTTGCTCAGGCAGAAAATATTCACATAACTCAGCAGGATATGGAAGGTGAATATGAGCTTTTGGCCGAACAAACTAAACAGAAGGTTGAAGATATTCAAAAAAGAATTATGTCCAACCCGGATTCTCTGAACCAAACAACCACCAAGTTGTTAGGGCAAAAAACAATGAATTTTATTTATGCTAACTGTGAATTTGAGTTTTATAAAGAAGAGCCAGCAAAAGATTAGCCAAAGGATGTCATGAAATATGTAAAAGTAATGAAGGAAGAAGAGCTGCCTATTGGCAAGTCTGCGATTATTGCGGCTGGTGACAAGCAAATTGCCCTTTTTAATTATAAAGGGAAATATTATGCGATTACGAATACTTGCCCACACAGAGGTTCGCCATTAGGTGAGGGGCGAATAGAAGAAGGCATCGTTATTTGCCCCAATCATGAGTGGCGGTTTCGGTTGATGGATGGCGCCAATATGCAGAATCCCGAGTTGTTTATTCCTACCTATCCGGTGAAAACCAAAAATGAAAATATATATATTGGACTAGAACCTGACGAGGGAAATATTGCCTACGGTAAAAAGGCATCCAATTTACCATCCAGTATAAAATTTAGTGTCCCTACCATTCAAAAACCCCGCAATCCTGACGAAGAACTCGATTGATATTTTTCAATTAGAACTCTAATCTGGGCTTGAAAAACAATACTAAGAGAGAGGTATTCAGCCTGTAGGGTTATCGTCTTCGATTTCTACCCATTTGGGGTCGCCATGCGCTTTGTAGTTTTCTGTGCCAGCAAATGTACCATCATGGTAGATGTTGACCTTGAATTTTCCGCCCCCATATTTGTCAGTGATGTAAGGAACCGGGTCTTCAATTTCGATGAGGTCAGGGGTTTGGTATTTCCCAATCAATTTAAATTCCATCCCCATTCCCGAAGGGAGTAGAACATAAAACTTTAAATTGGTCGAAGCCAGAATTCTTTTGAAATCATCTTCGCAATTCTCGCGGGTATAATTAGGCCCAACGTTCTGACGAGCTCTCCGCTTTAGATAGTCTTCCATAAGATTGTAGAACCACCAGTTTTTCTGCTTTCGGGTATCATGAAGAAAAGGGTATTCTACAAAACCATGTTTGTTAATGAATGGTTTTTTAGCCATCGGATGACTCCTGCTACTAAATGAAAATAAAATTGATTATATTCATTTATACGCTGGTAGACAAGGTGAAGGTTTTTTTATTTGAGTGGAAAATATGAGCGGATGGTATCAAGAAAATTATTGGAGAACAGGTTTTAAGTCGAGCTTGTATGAAATGTTGACACCTGAATCCTATTTTGAGTCTATGCGTCAAACGGTAAAGCTTTTACCCGATAAAGAGGGACTGAAAATTTGGGACGCAGGTTGTGGTTCGGGATTATTATTAGTTTTCTTGGGGAATATTTTTAAGCGTAGAATTAAATATTATGGATCAGATCTTTTGTCTGCCGGGCTTATGAATGTGCAGAAGCGTGCGCATGAGTTAATGGTTTCGGATCAGGTGAGTTGTTTTAAAAATGACCTTGCTGCTCCCCCTTTTAAGGAAAACTCCCTAGATGTTGTAGTGGCGCATTTTTCAATTTATACAATTAGAGAAAAGGTTAAGCGTGAGCAGGCTTTGAAAAATATGTGGCAAGTCTTGAGGCCTGGAGGATTACTTTTAATCAGTAATCCATCCAAGAATTACAATTCCAGCCAAATTATTGAGGAAAGTCTCAAATTGGTTTTAGAGAAAAGAGGCTTTTGGCATGCGCTTATTAAACGTGTTATTTTTTATCCTTTCACTAAATTTCTTGGATTAAACTTTATTCAAAAACAGCTAAAATCGGGACAATGGATTGATTACACAAAGGAGGGGCTAGCAGAAGAATTGCATCACGCGGGTTTTAAAGCTGGGGTTTCAGTAACCGTTTATGCTGGGAGTGCTTATTTGATGTGCGGTATAAAATAGTCTGATTATATTGTTGGAACCCAAGTTTCTTTTCCTCTTTTCAGAATGTCTGTATGCAAAGAATTCCTCTTTATTGGTGGGTCGATAGAGCTAGAAGCATTTGATATTTAAAGTGTTTGCCTAAAAACGGAGTTTATGCTAGTGTTTTTAGGTGTTACTGTAAACACATCCTTAAAAATCAATGCTAACCATATATGAATTTTGAAATAAATATTCTAATTGTTGAAGATCTTTTGACTACGCGTTTGTTTTTGCGAAGAACCTTGAAAAAATTAGGTTACTTCAATGTGGTTCTTGCTGAAGATGGTCAAGCTGCCCTCGAGGAGTTGAAGCGGAAATCTTTTGATTTGATTATTTCCGACTGGCATATGCCAAATATGGATGGCTTGGACCTTTTTAAGGAGCTAAATAAAGATCGTAAACTCAGGGATGTTCCTTTTTTGCTTATCACGGCTGAAAAAGAGCGAGAAAAAGTGGTAGAAGCAGTAGCCGCTGGTATTAAAGAATATATTGTAAAGCCGGTGAAACCGGAATCTTTAGGCAATAAAATTAAAGAAGTAGTCTTTGGTGGTGCTTGATAAGCACCCCAAAGTAGTACCTCAATTCCCATCCCCTCCTAATTACAGACCCGCATCTTTCTTAATTGCTTTTGCTTTATCTGTTTTTTCCCAAGTAAACGTAGCTTCTTTTCTGCCAAAATGTCCATAAGCAGCTGAAGGCAGATAACGCGGTTTGAGAAGATCAAGAGTTTTTACTATTCCGGCTGGTTTCAAATCGAAATGCGAACGTACCAGATTTTCCAAAATTCCTGGGTCCACATTGTGAGTGCCAAACGTTTCAATACATACAGAAACAGGATCAGCAACACCTATTGCATAGGCTAATTGAACTTCACATCTTCCAGCTACGTTAGCGGCTACCAGGTTCTTTGCAATGTAACGAGCCATATATGCAGCGGAGCGATCTACCTTGGATGGGTCTTTTCCTGAAAATGCTCCTCCTCCATGCCGGGAAAAACCGCCATAGGTATCAACAATAATTTTTCTTCCCGTTAGCCCACAGTCTCCATGAGGCCCGCCCACTACAAATCGACCCGTAGGGTTGACATGAATTTTCATTTTCTTATGCTGTAGACTTTTTGGAATGACTTTGTTTATCACCAATTCAGTAACATCCGCTTTTATCTGTTTGGTGGTAACACTAGGATCGTGCTGGGTAGATATAACAACTGTTTCAATGCAAACAGGTTTATTATTTTCGTATCGTACGGATACTTGTGATTTGCTGTCTGGTCTTAGATAGGGAAGGGTTCCCTTTTTCCTTACATCAGCAAGTTTTTTCACTAGTTTATGTGAATACATTATAGGCATCGGCATAAGCTCTGGAGTTTCCTTGCTGGCATAACCGAACATCATTCCTTGATCGCCTGCTCCTTGCTCGTGTTTGTCGTCATTGACGCCCCGGGCAATATCTTTGGATTGCTCGTCAAGTGCAATTTGCACACCGCATGTTTCATAGTCGAAACCCATATCGGACTGAGTGTAGCCAATATTTTTAATCGTGTTTCGAATTATTCCTGGCATTTCCACATAGCAGTCTGTAGAAATCTCTCCGGCAATTACCACAAAACCCGTTGTGATCATGGTTTCGCAAGCCACACGTGCTGTTCGATCTTTGGCTAAAATTGCATCCAAAATAGAATCAGAAATCTGATCCGCCATTTTATCGGGATGACCTTCGGATACAGACTCTGAAGTGAACAAAAAATTTCCTGGGTTCATAAAAACTTTCCTTCTTTTAATTTTATTTATTATTAAACCAGATTTACTTTCTATGAATTCGGGGAATTAAATCAGGCAGGTATTATTTTTTCCTGGAAGCTTAAATCTCGATCAAAATCATCTGGAAACCGGGTTCGCATTTCCTTAGCAATAAATTGAGATATTTCTTCCACAGAACTCAAATTTAACACATGATCGGCCATTTGGCGAGCTTCTTCCAGGCGAATTAACCGAATTATTTTTTTTACTTTGGGGATTGAATGGGGTTCCATACTAAGGTCGTGCAGATCTCCTAAACCGAGCAAGAGCATGGTTGCCATCGGGTCGCCCCCTAGCTCACCGCAAATAGAAACTTTTTTGTTGGCCTTTTTTGCTGCATCAAATATTTGCTTTAAGGCCCTTATTACTGCCGGATGAAAGGGTTGGTACAAGTGGGCCACATTTTCATTTACCCGATCAATGGCTAGAAGGTATTGAATTAAATCATTGGTTCCTATGCTGATGAAATTGACATGTTCTAGAATATGGTCAATACATATTGTGGCTGCGGGAGTTTCAATCATTGCACCGATTTCGATATTTTCGTCAAAAGGGATTTGATCCTCTTTCAATAATTCTTTTGCTTTTTGCAATAGTTCATTGGCCTGGATTATCTCTGATACTGAAGAGATCATGGGATAAAGTACTTTTACGTTTCCATATAGACTTGCTCTAAGAATCCCTTTCAACTGACTCAAAAATAATTCCGGTTTGGCCAGGGATAATCGAATGCCTCTTAATCCCAACGCCGGATTGTCTTCATCATTTGTGGGAATACCGGCGAGTTGTTTATCCATGCCGATGTCTAAGGTACGGATGACCACCGGTCTTTTACCCATTTCCTGGGCGACTGCTTTGAAATTTTCATATAATTCTCTTTCACCCGGAAGGTTACTGGCAGACATGTAAAGAAATTCAGTTCGGTAAAGTCCAACCCCTTCAGCACCAAACTTGCGCAGAGTCTTGGCTTCTTGATTGGATTCGATGTTTGCTAATAGATGAATTTGGTGGCCATCAAGAGTTTCTGCTGATTGATGGATGTTGGCTAATAATCGCTCTTCGTATCTTCGATAGTTTTCCTGCTTTTTTAGAAAATACTGTGAATTTTCCTCATTCGGGTGAACGATTACTTCTCCATCTATGCCATCTACGACAACGTTATCCCCAGTGTTGATTTGTGATGTTAGATTTTTTATTCCAGTGACAGCGGGAATTCCCAATGCTGCAGCAAATATCCCTACATGAGAGGTCTTACCACCGGTTTCCGTAGCTAATCCTTTTATAAAGTTTCTAGGCATACTTAATGTGTCGGATGGGCTTAAGGAATGGGTGACTATAATTACTGGTTCTTGAATGTCGGACAATGTTTCCTGAGAGTGACCGATTAAATTTCTAAGTATGGCCTGGACGAGGAGGTCGAGGTCATCTTTTTTCCCCTTTAAATAGTCATCGTTTATATTGTCAAAAAGATTGAGGAAGTTTTGCAGGGTTTGATTTAGTGTCCACTCGGCATTTGTACGATTCTTTCTAATATTCTCAATCGTATCATTTACCAGAATATCGTCATCAAGCAGAAGGGTATATGTGTCCAGGATAACAGCGTATTTATCGGCAATTTTTTCTGCACGATTTTTAATGTCAACCATTTGCACTTTTGTTTTTGCAATTGCATCACGAAATCTCTGTATTTCATTTTCTACTTCGTGATCTTCAAGTTTTTGCTTGAGGATGCAGAATTTTGAACGGTCCAGCAAATATGCTTTTCCGATAGCTACCCCTTTGGATACTGCAATGCCTTTCATATTATTTTTTTCAAATGAATTTGGAGTCTTCTTCCAAAAGTATGGAATAAATAGCACTGGAATCCTGAGCTTTAAGAATTCCTTCGCGCAAACCTTGATTTTTGAAAAGTCGAGAAATTCGTGCAAGAGCCTTTAGATGTTGGCCGGTTGAGTGTGCAGGGGCAATAACCATGCAAACAAAGTGTACTGGTTTTTGATCTAGAGACTCAAAGTCCACGCCATTTAATGATCTTGCAAATACGGTTATGATTTGAGTTAGCTCTTCAGATTTCCCATGGGGGATGGCAACATTTTCGCCAATCCCAGTGCTTCCCAGTTTTTCACGTTCCATAAGGGTTTCAAAAAGGGCTTGATCGTTTTGTATAATATTGTTCTTCTTAAGACATTCGGTCATTTCTTTTATGATTTCTAATTTATTTTGACCGACCAAATCTGCAATGACAGATTCTTTTTTTAGTATTTCATCGATTTTCATATGTGTATTCTGTTTCCCCGATACTCAGATTAGTCCAAAATTTGATTTTTTGATTGATTCCCTTTTTTGTTTCGCAAATCTTTTGCTTTTTCTTTATGTTTGCGAATTTGCTTCTCCATTTTATCTAAGGATTTGTCCATGGATGTATAGAGATCATTTGTTTCCTCTTGGCTATGGAGAGTGAACTCTTTGGTTTTTACTGTGATTTCTGCAAAATGTCGGTGTTTTTCTACAGCAAGCGCCACGTGAACATCAGCTTCTTCCCCAAGGTCATAAATAGTCTTGTCCATTTTACTGTTTAGGTGATCACGAATACCATCGGTTATCTCAATTTTTCTTCCTGTTACAGTCAATTTCATATGCGTCTCCTAAAAATGCAATCAATACCTACTATTTTAAACTTGAAATGATTCTGAGTAAATTAAAAGCGGATGGATTTGATCAAAAAAACTTTTTCCTTTTGCTGGCCGGTGGGATATTAAGTTCTTTTCTATATTTGGTAATGGTTCGTCTGGCAATTTTGGCGTTTTTCCTCATTAGAACTTGAACCATTTGATCATCTGTGTAAGGGCTGTTGCCATCCTCATCAGCTATCACTTCCTTAATCATATTTTTCACTCTTATAGAGGATAGGCTGTTTCCCATATAAGATTTAATGCCACTATGAAAGAAGAATTTTAATTCAAAAATTCCCTGAGGGGTATCAATATACTTGTTAGTGGTGATGCGGCTTACCGTTGATTCGTGCATTTCTATATCCTTTGCCACATCCTTTAAAACCATGGGTTGTAAGTAAGATAGCCCATTATCCAAAAAGCTTTTTTGCAATTTTACAATGCTCTTTCCGACCTTGTAAATGGTTTGTCGACGTTGATCAATACTTTTAATCAGCCACAATGCGGAGCGATATTTTTCATCAAGATACTCTTTTGTTTGGCCTTCCTTGGTTGTGTTTAGCAGATTTTGATAAAATGCATTGATCTTGATATTAGGTACGCCCTCATCGTTTAACGAAACATCATAACCTTCATCGGTTTTGAATACGACAAGGTCGGGAGTTACGTAATCGACGGCTTCTGAGTTGAATGCGGTACCGGGCTTGGGATTAAACTCTCTTATGGTGCCCAGCGCATCTAGAACATTATTTATGTCTGTTTTTAGTTCGGCTGCCACTTTGGGTAAATATCTATCTTCAAGGCGATCCAGATATTTTTCAATTAATATATCAACCAGGGGATTTCTTTCAGGCAGGTCTTGAGCTTGGATCATAAGACATTCTTGAAGCGAGCGTGCTGCTACACCCAAGGGTTCAAACTTTTGAATAATTTTTAATACCCGTTCGACATTATTTTCATCCGTATGGCAGATTTCTGCTATTTCGGATAATTCGGCACCCAGGTAGCCGTCTTTTTGAATATTTCCAATGATGCCAGACCCGATAAACTTGTCTGTGTCTGATTCAATAGTGAGGTTTAATTGCCAATATAAGTGATCGGATAATGAAGCTTCTTTTCTGTAGGTAGCTTCAATGGAGGGCTTTTCTGTAATACTTTCAGCAGACATTCCTTGGTCAATATTGTTTTGAAAGTAGCTTTCCCAATCCACTTCTTGTTCTTGAGAATCTTGTGAGGTCTCGGAAAAAGAATCGTAGTCTTCGTCCCCATCCTCTTTTATTTTTTCGTCAGGCGAATCAATGTCATCTTCTTCCAGCATCTCTTCCAGAACAGGGTTGTCGATGATTTCTTGTCTAACCAACTGCGCTAATTCCAGTCGTGCAAGTGGTAGAAGTTTAATAGCCTGCTGGAGCATAGGTGTCATGACCAGCTTCTGGCTCATTTTCAAGTTCAAATTCATTTTCATTTCCATCGCCATAATTTTTTCTCCGGCTAAAATGAAAACTGGTCGCCAAGGTAAATTTGCTTTACCTTTTCATCCTGCGCGACCTGATGAGGTGAACCTGAACAGATAATTTCACCCTCGTTAATGATATAGGCGCGATCGGTTATGCTTAAGGTCTCGCGAACACTATGGTCAGTTATTAACACTCCAATTCCTTTGTTTTTTAGTTGCGAGATGATTGATTGAATATCCGCAACGGCTATCGGATCAATTCCCGCAAAAGGTTCGTCCAGTAACACAAATACCGGAGAAGTTGCTAAGGCGCGGCTAATTTCTACTCGTCTTCTCTCACCACCCGAGAGAGCGTAGGCCATGGAATCTTTTATGTGAAGAATGTTTAGTTCTCTAAGTAAAGATCGAGCCTTTTTTTTTCTATCAAACTTAGAGAGTTTTTGTGATTCCAAAACAGCCATAACATTCTCTTCAACGGTTAGTTTTCTGAAAACCGAGGGTTCCTGAGGCAAATAGCTAACACCTTTTTTAGCTCGCTTATGCATAGGGTAGTTGGTGACGTCTTCATCATTTAATAGAACCTGCCCACCATCCGGGTGGGTGAGGCCTACCACCATATAAAAAGTAGTGGTTTTTCCGGCCCCATTGGGACCCAGTAACCCCACAACTTCTCCTTGATTGATTTCCAGACTTACCCTGTTAACCACCTTTCGCGACCGGAAAGATTTAACGAGGTTTTTGATTCTCAGACCAGCCACATCAATTATTCTTTAAAAGGAGGTTTGATTATATTTATTCTAGTTTGAAGGATTCTCTTTTCGTTCTTTTTTATCATCATCTTTTGGATAAATTTTCATGCGGACTCTGTTATTTGCAACAAAACGATCTTTGTCCAAAAGAAATATCATTTCGCGTCCTTCGATCATATTACTGTCTTCCCATGCTGTTGCTTTTGGGGTGCCAGTAAGGATGATTTTTTGCAATTTATCTAAATAAATTGCTTTATCGCCCTTGGCTCGCTTTTTTCCTCGTGTTATGAAAACATTACCGAGGGCTACAATTTCATCTGTTTCCTTTTTATCCTTGGTGTTGTAGACCTCGAGAATATCGGAGGTTATTTTCAAGTCACCCCAATAACCCACAACATTTCCTGAAAAAATAATTTTTAATCCACCATCTTCAGATCGCATGCGGTCCGAAGTGATTTCAACCGGGTCTTTTTCCTTACTAATGAGTGGAGAAGGTATTTGTAAGGAAAACACCAAGGCAAGGGTGATTAAGAAAATAGATTTTTTAATGTTTTTAGTCATATTTTTATTTAGAAAGCTTTGTGTTTGCCGTTCCATCTTTTTCCGCCTGAAATCTTCCAGCCAATGATTGTGAGTCACCTCTTAACTTTACTTGGCCGACCAAATCAATGTCTTTTGAACTATTATTATAAGTGCCTGATTCTGCTGTAATCACATAAGGGTGCTTGTTCTCTTTGGGGAGAATCATTTCGACATCTTTTAAACGGGTTACATCCTCTTGATTATTGATTTGAGCCAACCCTGCTTTTAAAATCCATTCTTTTTTACCTTTAACTTCATGGGTTACTTTGAAATTTTCGATTTCAACATCCACCCCTTTTTCCATTATTTTGACCTTTACGTTTCCCATTTCTACTTTATTGTCCTCAACCTTATAGAAATAAAATCCGGCCAGACTAATAACTCCAAAAGCAATAATCAGTAAGATAACTCGGACGACATTGATCATTTAACTAGTTAATTTTTAAAGAATTATGCACTTATGCAAATGGCATACCACGGGTTGATGATGCCATAGGGGTGGGTCAAAGTAAAGGGAAAAGGGGGGGTGTTCTGGGTGTTAGATGAAACGGTGAAAAGGTGAATTCGCGTGTGGTTTCATTCTCATTGCTAATATGAATTTCCAGGCGTTCATGAATCCCAAATTTAAACTCTTCTGGTTTTTTATCGGATTGTAATTTTTCCGACCATTCGATGATTGTAATTGCTTTGCTATAAATGATTTCTTCCAAGCCAAGATTGTTTATCTCATTTTCTGTTTCAAGTCGGTAAAGATCTATGTGGAAGATAGGTGTTTTCCCTTGGTATTCATTAATCAGGGTGAATGTGGGGCTTCGAATGTAGGTTTTATTATCCAGTCCCGCTCCAAGGCAAATGCCTTGTGTTAGGCAGGTTTTACCTGCACCTAAATCGCCAAAAAGTAAAACCAGATCACCTTCAATCAACTTGGCGCCGAGCTTAATTCCTAGTTGCAAGGTTTCCTCCGGGTTTTTGGTAATTATTTTAGTCATGGTAGAACTCGTTTTAAGGCATCTGGCAGACTTCTTAGCAGGTCTCCTGCAATCAAGCTGCTTTGGGTTTCACCGCTTGCAAAGAGGTCTCCAGATTGACCATGGATATATGCCCCGGCTACTGCGGCATTCTGCAGGGAAATATTTTGTGCTGCTAATCCCGCGATGATCCCTGTCAATACATCACCCGAGCCTCCTGTTGCCATACCTGGATTGCCCGAAGGATTGATGAAAACATCTCCATCTGGTGTTCCCACAAGGCTAGGAGCACCTTTTAATAGCAAGATGACAGAATGTTTTTTCGCAAATTCAGAAGTGATTTTTATTCTGTCCTCTTGAATTTTTTGAGTTGATAAACCGGTGAGTCGGGACATTTCTTTAGGATGAGGAGTAAGGATTGCAGATTCCAATTTTCCCAGCCAGTCTTTATGGGTCTCAAATGCGTTGATCGCATCTGCATCCAAAATCATGGGGCAATTGATTAGCGGCAGAAGCTCGCCGATTAAGTTCACCGTTTCGGGGTTTGTAGTCAGGCCAGGTCCTAACGCAACAGCTGTTTTACCATCTAGTAATTCTATAATCTGCTCTTTTGCTTTGAGGGAAAGAGTGCCCGCTTTTGTTTCCGCTAAGGGTACTGTCATCACTTCCATAGGGTGCAGTTCAAATGCTTTTTGGCAGCTTTCGGGTAAAGCCAGTGTGCATAAGCCACATCCTGATCTCAAGGCAGCAAGAGCCGCAAGTGCTGCTGCGCCACCTTTACCAGTAGATCCTGCCAATACCAAAACATGACCGTAATTACCTTTATGTGAATCAGGTGGACGCGCTGCAAAAATATCTTTTATATCTTCTTCTTCGACAAGTTGAATATGAATCTTCTGATTGTTCTGGTGGGGGATACCTATGTCTAACAACTCTACTTTTTTCATTACTCCAGCGGCAGGGTGCAACAAGTGGCTATTTTTGAATGAAGCTAGAGCGAAAGTGATGTCCGATTTAACATGAGGGCCTATTAATTGACCAGAGTCTGCATTTATTCCGGAATTAATATCTACGGAAGCGGTAAATTTTTTCGGTTGATTTATTTTATCAACAACGGTTTTCATGAAATCTGTTACTGGTTTAGATAGCCCTGTTCCGAATAGAGCATCGACAATAACATCTGCATGACGCAATTTGTGGTCAAAGGTATCGATGTTCTCAGGGCTTAATTCTTTTAAGGGGATTTTCATATTTCGCGTGATAATTGAATTTGTTTTGGCATCGCCTTTCAGGTCTATAAGCTTTCCCGCTAGTAAAACAGTAACGTTGGCTCCTAACTGCGTTAGATGCCTGGCAATAACGAATCCATCACCCCCATTATTTCCTTTACCACAAAAAATAATAATTTTTTTTGAATGCAGGTTGGAAAGAATTTGTTGCAAACGTTCTACGATAGCCTTGCCAGCATTTTCCATAAGGACGATGCCAGGGATTCCTAATTCTTCTATGGCCCATCTGTCGATATCCCGCATTTGCTTGGCTGTAACTATTGGCAGCAACTCAATTCTCCTGATTGTTCGAGTCTATAGAAAGTGTGTCACAAATTTTACGCCATTTAAATTAAACGTAAATAGAATAGGGGTAATCTTCAGATTCTTTAAGAGCCATTTCTTCGCGGGTGGGTATTAATCCATTGATAGCCCCAAAGAGATTGAGGTCGTCATATCCCAGGAATTGTTTTTGCTCATGGGGTAGGGAATTGAAATGATCTTGATCTGTCATAAAATTTAATTCAAAAAAATAATTGCTGAGAAAATTTTCAAAATGAATAGGGTGTGCCTCCAATTCAGGCAGGGAATTGATTCTTTCGCTATCATTGTCATGATTGTAATTAAAGGTGAAGCGAGCTAAAACGTCATAGAGAAAAGAATAATGATAAGAGTTCATATACTGCCATTTGGAAGAATTTTCCAGGCCGTTTTCTAATATTTGACAGATTTGTTCCAGGTAATTAATAGAATTTGTTTTTCCTGAATAGGGGTAGAACTGCAATAAGTCTTCTCTCCAATACGGCCGTGGTTGTCGTAGTATAAAAGACATTATCTCTTTGTCTTCGCTCAAGGCAACTTGGATAAAATGGTGTGGGTCGAATCGCTCGTTATAATCCGCATTGGGCGTGACAATAACATTCGATTTGTTCAAATTGAAGGGTTCGTAAATATTGTTTTTGAAAACAAGCATGCTTGCTCTTTTGTATAATGGATCAAAAGTGATTTATTTTAATAACACTCAAAACCAGTTACAATAATTTGCAGTAAATTTGTCGGAGAGGATTTATTGAAACAATCCATTTATAACATTAATGTTAAAACCATTTTTGGAGAAGAGCAAGCACTCTCGCGATTTGAGGGCAAAGTTTTACTAATTGTAAATGTTGCTTCTCAATGTGGGTTTACTCCGCAATATTCGGGTCTGCAAAAACTTTACGAAAAATATAAGGATAGAGGATTTCGTATTTTAGCCTTCCCTAGCAATGATTTTGGTCGTCAAGAGCCTGGAGAAAATAAAGACATCAAGACATTTTGCATAAAAAATTATGGGGTTTCCTTTAATCTTTTTAGCAAGGTCAAGGTTCTTGGCCCGAAACAGTCATCTCTCTATAAGTATCTGCATAAGTGTAGTTTGACTCCAGTAGGTAATACGGGGATTAAAAGTATTATAATGCGGTACGTAACGACATTTCTTCTGAAAATAAAAGGAGATACTACCCCAAAAGAGAATGAGGTGAGCTGGAATTTTCATAAATTCCTGGTCGATAAAAAGGGTTTTCCAGTGGCAAGGTTTTCAAGTGAAATTGAACCTGATTCACCCCTTTTGGTTAAACGACTGGAGGAGGAACTGGATAAGTAAAAGATTATTTACTTATATAAGGGATTTCAGTTGTTGTTTCTAGTCGAGACTCTTCTTCTGCGGGTGCTAATTGATTGATTACTCCAAATAAGCATGGGTCGGTAAGTTTCAAGCTCTTTTTCTCCTCGGGATCCATATTGTTAAACCTTTCGGCATCCATCAAAAAAGCGGTGCCAAAAAAATAATTATCAAGAAACGCATCAAAGTCTATCGCGCTACCATTGAGTTCAGGAAATATCTCCAACCGCTGTTGAGGCTCTGAATAGCTATAATCCTCATAGGTTCCCTGTAAACTGTCGAATAGATAGGTTAGGTGGTAGGCATTTAGAGGATGCCACACGCTTTTGTTTATCAGGCCTTCGAATAAACTTCGGGAAAAATTATTTAGCTGAGAAATGTTACTGAATTGAGAAGCATGAGGAAATAATGTTTTAAATCTTTCGAACCCTTCACTATCAGGTAATTGATTGAGGCCGAAAAATATTTCTCGATCTGTCATTAAAGAGTGGAATATAAAATTATAAGCATCTAAGTCTTGGTTGACTAGGTTTTCTGGGTGCGGGGTTGCAGAAGGTTCGTATATATTTTTTTTGAAAATCAACATGTTAAAATTTCTCTTAGGTTTTGTTTCAGACCATTCAGTAAAATTAATTTTATCATACAAAGCTTAGATGGAGATTTGTGATATTGCAAAATGATCAGGAAATAGAAAATATTTTAAGTCGCATACTTCCTAGTCCACAGCGAGAGCAATTTGGGAGGATGTTGAGCCAATTGCAAAAAGGGGACGGGAAATCTTTGGATTGGGCATCCATCCACTCTCCGAATGATTCGATGCAGGTGGATTATCATTCGCTGGATGAAGCCTCGAATTGCACTGAAAATTTTTCCCGACTTGTCGTAGGGAAATTGAATGGCGGTCTAGGCACAAGTATGGGGTGTTTAGGCCCCAAATCTCTTATTCAAGTAAAAGAAGGTAAAACCTTTTTAGATTTGATTGTTGAGCAAGTCAGCATATTAAATAATAAGTGGGGGGGGGATATTCCTCTACTGTTGATGAATAGTTTCTATACCCATGAGGAAACCAGTGCGTTTGTTGATTCCTGCTCTCTTCCCATCATTACTTTCAAGCAAAACATATTCCCGCGATTAAATGCGAAAACTTTTAAGCCTGTAAGCCCAGATGAGTGGGGTGAAAATGCTTGGTACCCTCCTGGTCATGGAGATTTTTACAATTGTATTCAACAGCAGGGAATACTAAAGCAACTAATTGAAAGCGGTAAGGACATTCTATTCATTTCAAATGCCGATAACCTGGGCGCTGTTGCAGACCCTAAAATTCTTTCTTACATGATAGAGAAAGAAATTCCATTTTTAATTGAGGTCACTCCAAAAACTCCCTCAGATGTAAAAGGTGGAACGCTGTATGAACAGAATGGAAAACTGAAATTGCTTGAAATTGCTCAAGTGCCGAAGGAACATATTGAAGAGTTTTGCAGTCAGGAAAAATTCTCGGTTTTTAATACGAATAATATTTGGATGAATTTGGCTGTTATTGAGGAGCGATTAAAAAAAGGACCATTGGATCTGAATGTGATCGTTAATCATAAAACTATAGACGGCCAACCTGTTGTGCAACTGGAGACCGCTATTGGTTCCGCAATTGATTGTATTGATAATGCGGTAGGATTGTGTGTTTCCAGAGATAGATTTATGCCCGTAAAAAAAACTGAAGACCTTCTTTTGGTGCAATCAAATATCTTTAATTTGGAAGAGGGACGACTGGTTAGAAATGTAAAAAGAAATAATCCACACTTGCCTGAAATAAAATTTGGACAGCCTCTTGATCAATTGGATGCGTTTAATAAATGCTTTACCACGATTCCCGATTTATTGAATTTAGAATCGCTCGAAGCTTCCGGGCAAATTTGTTTTAAGGGGGCAACGTCTTTAAAGGGAGAGATAAAGTTAAATGGAAAAAATAAATCTATTCACATAGAAAATGGACGATTGTTAAATGATGAAAGTATTGAAGGTTGATTCCAAAACATCTAGAAATTTGCGGCTTCTTAATCGTCTGGTTTTAGGAGGGGGATTAAGCTCTTATTATTGTAGTCTCTGGTCCTAATAATTTATAGGGTATATTGACTTATATCGCAGATTTGTTGTCTTAATAATCAATTTTTTCATTTAAAACCAATGCTTTATAGCGTAATACGCAAATAAACGTTGACATGTATTTATTCCTAAGTATACTTTGCTAATGTGCAGCCTAGGACCTATATTAAGCATAGGATAATTCCTAGGCCCATTTGGTTTTGTTTTAGAGTAAAACCTTCAGTCGCTGGGAGGTAAAAGCAAATGGATCTTTGAAATGTTCACTAAAAGGGAGAAGGTAAAGCTTTTGAATTTGCCTTATTTAGAATATTTGTAGGTGAACTTTTGTTAACTAGGGTAAGGGAGGATTTACAATGAAAAAACTCGCTATTGTTTTACTCGTTACCATCGCTTCATTTTGTCTCGCAGCTTCAGCATTTGCTGGTAGCGTAGCTCCGGGTGGAATGGCCAAATGTAACAACGCAGGTTCAATTACCATTGCAACTGCTAGTGGTGGCGATGCTGAAGATCGTGGCAATGCCAATGGCTACATCTGGAAGTCATCCAATTTCACGACTGTTCAATTTACATTAGGGCCGAACGACCATCAGGGCTTTTCTGGTAATGGTGGAGGAGCAGCAGGTAATGATCAAGTGAAAATGCCGAGCAAGCACTCCATGGGTCACAATTCTATTACCTTTAAAGGTCAAAACAATTTCAGCCGCGGCGACTCCATTGGTGATATCAGTGGCGAAGTTCGCATTCACAACACTGGAACGGTTCCAGTAACTGTATCTTGTGGCTAAGATTTAAAAAGTAGGTCAAACCGCCCTGATTTTCATCAGGGCGGTTTTTTTATGCCTGTTTTTAGCCGATATAATAAAACAGAATAGCCGCTGCAAGGATAACCCTATATAGAATGAAGGGTAGCAACCCCACTTTTTCCACCACTTTTAATAGTAGCTTTATTGCCAGCAACCCCACCAAAAAGCTGGTGCCTAGTCCAACCATCAGGTGCTGATAGGTGTAGTCTTGAATAGCGCTGGGTTGATCAATGAAGGCGATGAGTTTGTGCATACCTGCTGCAAAAATGATGGGGGCTCCAAGGAGAAATGAAAACCGAGTCGCTGAAACATGATTAAGATTGCTGAATAATCCCGCAGCGATTGTTATTCCAGAGCGCGAAGTTCCTGGTAGCAAGGCGATAGCCTGTGCACACCCAATAAAAAATATTTGAGAAAATTTGAGATCTTTTAGGTCACATTCGGGTTTGTCTCTATGTTTAGCTGAGCGGTCTGCCAGGTAAAAGACCGCGGACCATATCAAAAGATTAGTGGCTACAAAAACGGGACTACGCAAACCAGTTTCAATCAAATCTGCGAAAAACAAGCCTATTAATCCGGCGGGGAGGGATGCAGCAACAATACACCAGGCTAGCTTATGGGTGGTTAACCCACGGTCAAATAATCCTCTGAATATTTCCCAAAGATCTTTTTTGAAAAATATTAAAATAGCCATAAGGGTACCCAGATGCAGAATTGCATCTAGAGCCAACCCTTGATCTTTAAAATTAAGAACTAAAGGGGTGAGGATAAGGTGGCCAGAGCTTGATACAGGTAAAAACTCTGTCAAACCCTGAATTATCCCTAACAATATTATTTGAAACAGTTCCATGCGTTTGATGAATCCAAAATTGGAGGCGGAAAATCTGGAGCGGTCAGAAATATTGAAAGTGTAGCCCATTGGCTACGTCCAAGAATGGCTATTTTATAACTCTATTCAATTTCTCTGGTTCAGTCTGGAAAGATACCATGAAACCCAAATGATACAAGTTGGGTATCGGCAAATACTACTCCTTGCAAAAGGTTTGAATCAAGGAAAAAGGAACTGCCAAAGGCATTATTTTTTAACGTGGTTTGGATTTGCCGGGGTATTTAAATTGTGATATCTTACGCTTGCTGTTGTCAGATTCCATTGGAAATTAGAAGGTTGCCTCCGCACAACCCTGAGTCACATCCTTTCGGTTTGGCCTATCCTGATTAGATGTAAAAACTTTAGAAATACTGCTTTGAAATGAGAGAATTTTCACGCATAAAACGTCTTCCCCCGTATGTACTCGGAATCGTTAACGATCTCAAGTATGAGGCACGTAGAAGAGGTGACGATATCATTGACTTCGGATTGGGAAACCCGGATATGCCAACTCCTCCTCATATTGTCGACAAGCTGATCGAAGCCGCCCAAAAAGAGGCGAATCATCGATACTCGCTTTCTAAAGGCATTTATAAGCTGAGACTGGCCATATGTGATTGGTATAAACGAAATTACGATGTTGATCTTGATCCTAATTCGGAAGCGATAGCTACGATTGGTTCTAAAGAAGGGATTGCTCATCTTGCTTTGGCTATTACAACACCTGGAGACTCCGTATTAGTCCCAACTCCAACCTACCCGATTCATACTTATGCTTTTATCCTGGCGAATGGAGATGTTATCCATGT
This sequence comes from Nitrospinaceae bacterium, assembly GCA_029261695.1. Taxonomy (GTDB): domain Bacteria; phylum Nitrospinota; class Nitrospinia; order Nitrospinales; family VA-1; genus UBA8687. Next base: position 33,419 of record JAJDAV010000039.1, read on the forward strand.
TCCTTTGGGGCCTGATTCAGATTTCTTTGAGGGATTGTTAGATGCATTTAAGCGGAATTGGCCTCGCCCCAAAGCAATGGTCATTAATTTCCCACATAATCCCACAACGCAGGTGGTTGATATTGACTTTTTTGAAAAAGTTGTGGAATTTGCAAAGGAACATGATTTGATCGTTATTCATGATTTTGCATATGGAGATATCGTTTTTGATGGATATAAAGCTCCAAGCTTTTTGCAGGTTCCCGGTGCTAAAGACGTAGGAATAGAGTTTTTTACTTTATCAAAAAGTTATAATATGCCGGGTTGGCGAGTGGGTTTCGCAGTGGGGAACAGTGAGATCATCAATGCGTTGGCGAGAATAAAAAGTTATCAAGACTACGGTATGTTCCAGCCAATTCAAATTGCAGCCACTGTTGCATTGAATGGACCGAGAGATTGTGTTGAAGAAATCACAGAAACTTATCGCGGTCGGCGAAACGTTTTATGTGAATCATTGAACCGGATGGGTTGGAAAGTAACACCTCCTAAAGCCACAATGATGGTATGGGCTGAAATTCCTGATGAGTTTAAAAAAATGGGCTCTTTAGAATTTTCAAAAATGCTTTTGGAAAGAGCCAAGGTTGCGGTAGCTCCGGGAATTGGATTTGGTGAAGGGGGCGACCACTTTGTTCGCTTTTCACTGGTCGAAAATGAACATCGAATTCGTCAAGCAGTGAGAGGAATTCGTGAGGCTTTATAATGCTGCTTTTTTAGTGGCTGGGTTGTTTATTAGAACGGATAAAAAATGAAAACGATTAATGTAGGATTGATTGGTTTTGGCACGATTGGAGCCGGGGTGGCAAAAATTCTCTCCGAAAACCAAGAGATAATCCAAAAAAGATTAGGTGCCACACTACGCCTCGCCAAAATTGTCGATCTCGATATTGAAACAGATCGAGGCGTTCAGGTTGATGACGGGGTGTTGAGCACATCGGTTGATGATATCCTTGAAAATCCAGAAATTGATATTGTTATTGAGTTGATGGGAGGGTATGAACCAGCAAGAACCTTTATGCTTAAAGCTCTTGCTAACAATAAACATGTTGTGACAGCAAACAAGGCGTTGCTGGCTTTGCATGGCGATGAGCTTTTTGGAGTGGTGGAAGAAAAGAAACTTTCGATTGGTTTCGAAGCATCAATTGGTGGAGCAATACCCATTATTCGGTCTATTCGGGAAGCTTTTGTTGGTAACCGGATTCATACCATTGAAGGAATCGTAAATGGTACAGCCAATTATATTCTCAGTAAAATGTCGGATGAAAATTGTGAGTTCGATGTTGCATTAAAAGAAGCTCAAGAGAAAGGATTTGCTGAAGCCGATCCTACATTTGATATAGAAGGTATTGATTCCGCCCATAAAATTGCTGTGTTGACTCGTATCGCTTATGGGACGCCTGTTAACTTTGATGATATCAATGTTTCGGGGATTACCAATATCAGTTCTGATGATATTGAATGTGCCAGAGAGTTTGGATATAGAATAAAATTGCTGGCGATATCGAAGTTTGACGGTGAAGCAATTGATATTCGAGTTCACCCGGCAATGATTCCCATTAGTCACCCGATGGCAAGTGTAAATGGTGTGTTGAATGCCATCCGTATTTGTGACGATATGATGGATGAAAATATTTTAGCAGGACATGGCGCAGGGGCCTTGCCTACAGGTAGTGCCGTGGTGGGTGATGTTGTAGAGATAGCGCGTAATATATTATCAAATGCCAGCGATAGAGTCCCTGCCTCTTCTTTCCTAAACTCTGAAATCAAGCCGATTCCGCTTAAAGATATGAGTGCTATTGAATCAGAATATTTTTTGCGTTTCAATGTTTTGGATAAACCCGGTGTGCTTTCGAAAATCTCGGGGATTCTGGGTAATCATTGCATTAGTATAGAGTCGATGATTCAAAAAGGCCGGGGCGAAGAAGGTAAGGCTGTTTCTCTTGTTATGATGTGCCATCGATCCAGCGAAAAAAACATTCAAAACGCCTTGAAAGAAATTGAGAAACTTGATGTGGTTTGCGGAAAATCTAACCTTATCCGTGTGGAAAAATAAAAATGGAATTTAAAGCCTGGTTTCAATGTATCAATCCAGATTGTGGTACTCGTTATGAACTGACGGATATAATTTACCGTTGTAAGGATTGCGACGAGTTACTTGAAGTCACGCATGATATGGAGCAACTCAAGAAAAGATCATCCAAGGATTGGAAAGAGCTGTTTGAAAGCCGCTACCGTAAAAATGAATGGCCTTATGGAAGCTCTGTTTGGGGGAAAAAGGAATTGGTTTGCCCCAATGTCCAAAACGAAAACATTGTTTCAACCTACGAGGGAGGGACAAACCTTTTCTGGGCGGATAGATTGGGGCAACAGTTAGGTCTTGATGATTTTTGGGTCAAACAATGCGGAATGGCTCACACAGGTTCGTTTAAAGATCTTGGTATGACCATTCTGGTTTCAATGGTCAAACAAATGATGTCGCAGGGGAAAAATATCAAGGCCGTGGCCTGTGCCTCGACAGGGGATACTTCGGCTTCTCTTGCCGCCTATTGCGCCGTTGCAGGAATTCCTGCAATTGTTTTTCTTCCTAAAGATAAAGTTTCACTGACTCAATTAATCCAACCCATCACGCATGGTGTTTTAACACTTTCGCTTGATACCGATTTCGATGGATGCATGAAGTTAGTGAGAGAGGTTTGCCAGAATGATGATATTTATCTGGCGAATTCTATGAACTCTCTCAGAATTGAAGGTCAAAAAACTATCAGCTTTGAGTTGGTGCAACAGTTTAATTGGGAGGTTCCAGATTTTGTTATCGTACCGGGAGGGAACCTGGGAAATGTTAGTGCTATAGGCAAAGGTTTTAAAATGTTTCATGACCTTGGGTTGATTGATAAGTTGCCCCGATTGGTTTGTGCTCAGGCAGAGCGTGCCAATCCTCTATATAGAAGTTTTAAACAAAATTTTAAATCTTTTGAGCCGATGCAGGCCCAAAAAACTCTGGCCAGTGCCATTCAAATTGGTGACCCGGTGAGTATTAAAAAAGCCATCCGTACTTTAAAAGCTTTTGACGGAATTGTTGAAGAAGCGACCGAAGGCGAACTTGCAAATGCAGCAAGCAAAGCAAACCGTACAGGTTTATTGTGCTGTCCTCATACGGGGGTTGCGCTGGCTGTGTTGGAAAAACTGGTTGGACGGGGCGTTATCAAAAAGAAAGATAAAGTGGTAGTTATTTCAACTGCAAATGGTTTGAAATTCACTGATTTTTTATTCAAATGTCACACAGGCAAGGTGCCGGGGGTCCAGTCGGATTACGCTTTTGAGGCTGTTGAACTTCCTGCTAAATATGAAGATGTTAGGAATGCAATTCGGGAAAAAATTGAAGTCTGAATATGAATAAGAAAAACTTTTTTGGGCTTATCCCCATTTATTCGATCTTATTATTGGTTTTTGTTTCTTCTCCTGTATATGCCAGAGAACAAGTATTGGTTAAGGGGGGAGTCTTCGAGATGGGCAGTCATTATTGTGAAGAGGAACAAAACAGCTCTGACTGGTGCAATGATGAGCTTATTCACAAAGTGGAGGTGGACTCTTTCTGGATCGATAAGTTTGAAGTAACCAATTCCGATTATCGCAAATGCTTTGTGGCAGGAGTATGCGAGCCAGAATTTTTACATGATAATAGACCTGCAGATTTTAATAAGAAAAATCAACCCGTTGTGTTTACAACTTGGAATGAAGCGGTAACCTACTGTAAATGGCGGGATGGAAGATTGCCCACAGAAGCAGAGTGGGAATATGCGGCGAAAGTTGAAAGACTAGGCGGCGCGCATTGGAACCAGCCCTATGCGGTTGGGTCTCCAACTGCCGTGGGAAGTTTGGAACCAAACTCCCGAGGCCTTTATGATTTGATGGGGAATGTTTATGAGTGGACGATGGATTGGTACGGTCCCTACAATACTTCGGGAACGCAAAAAAATCCATTAGGTCCGGAAAAAGGTGAGGATAAGGTGGTGCGAGGCGGATCTTGGGATTCCTTGAGCCATTTTCTGAGAACTTCTGATCGGGTTGGAAAAGACCCCGATTTAAGATACAGCGGTGTAGGGTTTCGTTGTGTCAAGCCGAATTTATAGAAAGGTTAGTCATGAGTGATGTGAAGAACGTTGTTATTGTCGGCTCAGGGCCAGCAGGTCATACGGCTGCTATTTATGCTGCCAGAGCGAACTTAGAACCCTTTATGTTTGAAGGATACATGTTGGGTGGGTCGGCAGGAGGACAACTGACAACAACAACAGAAGTTGAAAATTATCCAGGGTTTCCCGAGGGGGTTGAAGGTCCCGAGTTGATGCAGCTTTTCCGAAAACAGTCGGAACGATTTGGAACAGAAATGGTTCAAGAAGATGTCATCGAAGCTGACTTGAGTAAATCACCTTTTACTCTTAAAACAGAAAACCGGGAAGTAAAAGCTCATTCGGTAATTATTTCTACTGGAGCAACCGCCAAGCGCATGGGTGTTCCCAATGAAGAGAAAATGTGGAACAACGGTATGTCAGCTTGCGCAGTTTGTGATGGTGCATTGCCTATGTTTCGTAATCAACCTTTGATGGTAATTGGCGGTGGCGACACAGCGGTGGAAGAGGCGAGCTACCTCACTAAATTTGGTTCCGTGGTTTATATGGTACATCGGAGAGATGTACTTCGAGCTTCAAAAATTATGCAGGAACGCGCATTGAAAAATCCAAAACTTGAAATCTTATGGGATTCGGTATTGGATGATGCTATTGGAGCAGATTATGTTACAGGCGCAAAAATAACCAATATAAAAACCAATGAAACGCGTGAAATAGATGTGACAGGAATTTTTTATGCCATTGGCCATACTCCTAATACCAGTATCTTTAACGGCCAGCTGGATCTGGACGATGCAGGTTATATAAAAATCAAGCCAGGCACTCAGGAAACCAGTGTTGAAGGGGTTTTTGCTGCGGGTGACGTGCACGACCACAAGTACCGTCAGGCCATTACTGCTGCCGGGACAGGTTGTGCCGCAGCTCTTGAAGTTGAAAGATGGTTAGCTGAAAAGGGATTAGGTGAATAAAGATTCTTTTTCAGAACTGGAACTATTAATAAAAAACCTGCGACAAACCCAGGAACAGGGAAACTTCTCATCCCAATTGGAAAAGACAGGGGACGATAGTGTCGATCCGCTGATTGAAGTGCTCAATTCTCTTTTTCAGGAAATTAATAAAAGGGATGAAAAAATTGCGCTTCAAAAAAAATCCCTTAAATCACAGATAGAAATTCATACCGCTGAGCTAGAAGATAGCAATAAGAAATTGGCCCTTGATAAACGTGAAGCTGAAACTTCCAGCCTCAGCAAATCGGTCTTTCTTGCCAATCTTAGCCATGAGCTAAGAACCCCCATCAATCATATTATCGGTTATAGCGAAATGCTTCAGGAAGAAATGCAAGACGAAGGTCTTGAGGATTTTCTTCTCGATATTGAAAAAATTCGTGCCTCAAGTCGTAGTCTAATGAAATGGGTTGAGGAAATAATTGATCTTTCAAAAATTGAATCTGGACGGTCTGAATTGCAGCATCAGGAATTTTTGGTAGAGGATTTGGTTAAAGACCTTACCCAGAAAACCCAAGAAGATTTAAATCAAACCGGAAACGAGCTTCATACTCACTGCCCCGATGGTATGGGGGGAATAAATGGAGACAAAGAAAGAATTTCTCGGGCATTGTTTAATTTAATTGTTAATGCTTGCCATACTACCAAACAAGGTGAAATTCACTTAAATGTAAGCAGTGAACAGGTCGATGGAATAGGCTGGATTTCTTTTGAGGTCAGGGACACCGGTGCGGGAATAAATCCCAAGATTCTTGAAAACCTTTTTAAAAGTTACACCCAAGCAGATGAAAATTTGTCGAGTGGGTTCGGCGGCGAGGCATTGATGTTGGCTATTTGCCATCGATTAAGCTTGGTGATGGGTGGGAATATATTGGCCGAAAGTGAATTGGGTGTGGGTTCTAAATTTACTCTTCGCTTGCCTATGGATATGAAATTGCATCTTTCCAAACCACATGTAGTACGCGCGACCAACCTTTTCATCCAAGATATCCTTAAAATGAAATAGCTCACAAGCTTGAATGGTTTTTTAGTTTCCCTCCTTTGTTTGTTCAACCTTGACAATATTAATTCCCGATTTTATCTAGTTATAGAAGGAAAAAATTTCTAGTTGAGGTGATGTTATGCGCTTTGAACAAATGACCATTAAATTACAGGAAGCTTTCTCAAATGCCCAGAGTTTCTGTGCCCGGGAAGGACATCAGGCTATAGAGGCAGAACATTTAGTGCTGTCGCTTATCGGAGATGCAGATGGCATAACTCATGCCTTGATCAAGAAAATCGGCGTTGACCCAAATGCTGTTGCACTCAAGGTAGAAGAGGCGGTAAAAAAATATCCCCGAGTATCTGGAGGTGGAAAAGTTTATGTTTCAGATACTCTTTCAGAAGTAGGAGTGAAAGCTGAAGAAGAAGCTCAAAACATGCAGGATGAGTTTTTAAGTGCAGAACATTTTTTGCTCGCGTTATCCAATCATAAAAAGACACGTGATTTTTTTAAATCTTTTGGGGTTACCCACGATGCTTTGTTGAAAGGACTACAGTCTCTCCGGGGCAGTCAAAGGGTTACAGACCAAGATCCAGAAAGTAAATTTCAAGTTCTTGACAAGTATTGCGTGGATCTTACAAAAGCGGCTCGCTCTGGAAAACTTGATCCAGTTATTGGAAGAGACGGAGAAATTCGCAGGGTCATTCAAGTTTTATCCCGACGAACAAAGAATAATCCCGTTTTAATTGGAGAGCCTGGGGTGGGTAAAACTGCCATCATTGAAGGGTTGGCCCAGCGAGTTACACATAAAGATGTTCCAGAAAGCTTATTGGATAAGAGAATATTGTCTTTGGACTTGGCCCAACTGGTAGCTGGCGCTAAATACCGGGGTGAATTTGAAGATAGACTGAAGTCAGTGCTTAAGGAAATAACCGCAGCGGCAGGCGAGATAATACTCTTTATAGATGAGTTGCATACCTTGGTGGGAGCGGGAGCCTCTGAAGGTTCTATGGATGCCTCGAACATGTTGAAGCCTGCTTTGGCAAGGGGAGAGTTGCATTGCGTGGGTGCTACCACTTTGAATGAATATCGAAAGTACATAGAAAAAGATGCTGCATTAGAGCGTCGTTTTCAACCTGTACCAATTGGTGAACCTAGTGTTGCAGATACTGTTTCAATATTGCGGGGTCTTAAGGGGAAATACGAAGTGCATCATGGTGTACGTATTCAAGACGCTGCGATTTTGGCCGCTGCCAAACTTTCACAGCGCTATATATCTGATAGGTTTCTTCCAGATAAGGCCATTGATCTGATAGACGAGGCAGCTTCATGCTTAAAGATGCAAATTGATTCAATGCCTGCTGAAATCGATGAGTACCAAAGGAAAATCACACAATTAGAAATTGAACGTGAAGCATTGAAAAAAGAAAAGGACAAAGAATCTGTTGCCAGGTTAGAAGTTTTGGAAAAAGAGATTTTGGAAGTAAATGAAAAATGTTCTTTTTTGAAAGAGCAATGGAAACATGAGAAAAAAATAATTGAAGAAAAGCGGTCATTAAAGGAAAAACTACAAAAGGCCACAGAAGATAATGAAAATGCTGAAAGAGAAGGCCGGCTCGAAGAAGCTGCTGAACTTAAATATGGAACTCTTCCTCGCTTGACGCGTGAGTTGCAAGGACTTGAAGAAGCTCTAGAAAAAGCTGATCATGGCGAGAAACTTTTAAATGAGGAAGTAGGGGAAGAAGATATTTCAAGAATAGTGTCTCGTTGGACCGGCATTCCCGTTGAAAGAATGTTGCAGTCCGAGAAACAAAGATTGCTTGATATGGAAAGTGTTCTGCATAAACAAGTCATTGGACAGGATGATGCTGTAAGGTTGGTTTCAAATTCCATTCGGCGTGCCAGGGCAGGTCTTCAGGATCCCAATCGACCGATTGGCAGCTTTATGTTTCTTGGGCCTACTGGAGTAGGGAAGACTCAACTAGCTCGTTCCTTGGCTGAATTTCTTTTTCAAGATGAACAGGCAATGGTACGTGTCGATATGTCGGAATATATGGAAAAACACTCTATATCTCGTCTCATTGGTGCTCCTCCAGGTTATGTGGGACACGAGGAAGGAGGCTTTTTGACAGAGCATGTTCGGCGTCGGCCTTATACTGTGGTGCTGTTGGATGAAATTGAAAAAGCACATCCAGATGTTTTTAATTTGTTTTTACAAATTTTGGATGAGGGACGTTTGACAGATGGCCAGGGAAAGACTGTGGACTTTAAAAATACGGTAATTCTCATGACTTCGAATCTTGGCAGCAAATTTATTGAGCAATCTGGATTAGAGGCTGCAGAGAGAGAAACTGCAGGAGAAGCCAAGGACGTTTGGGAACGAGAATATGAAAAGGTTCAAGATGCAGTGAGGCAGGAGCTACGGAATCATTTTCGTCCTGAGTTTTTAAACCGGATAGATGATATTGTTTTGTTTAAAAACCTGACTCGTGATCAGATTCAGGACATTGTTGAAGTCCAATTAAAAGACTTAAAGAAACGTCTTGCGGACAGGAATATTTCCCTTGAACTTAGCGATAAAGTGAAAGAGATGCTTGCTGAAAAAGGGTATGATCCCATTTTTGGTGCTCGACCTCTGAAAAGGGCAATACAAAAATATTTACAAGACCCTCTTTCTATGAAAATTCTACAAGAAGATTTTCAAGATGGTGATGTAATAAGTGTAGACACAGACAATGATACTCTGGTCTTTAAAAATGGGTTTTAGTATGTAATTATTTATGAATTACTTAGTACGTATCATCCCCCACATTTTCTAGGGAGGGGCTGGTTTTTTTAATACTCTTCCTTGAATTTCCTTTTCTAGATGTTCTTGAAAAGGAATTGCAGTTTTCCTCTAGAATTTTAAAATTTTCCCAATGTCTACGCTTTAATTCGTTACCGGAAATTATTTTTTTAAGATTTCCTAAAGCATCCAAAACTTTGGTTTCATGGAACATATTATTTCTCCATAGTTATTGGTATTTGAATTTATTACGTTTGAGGTTTATTTATATTAACAGCAAATGTTAGTTTGTAAAGGGTTATTATCCATTAAACCTTGAAATAATGAGGGTTCCTGAAGAAGTTAATTTCCAAGGAAAAAAACTCAATTTTTAGGGATAGAAAGGGTATATTTATGTTCAAGTAAGATTAAAAATAAAGGAGTTAATTTTGAAAAACAGAACTCAAGTTGTAAAAATTAGAAGAGTATTATTTTTCATATTTGTAACCCTTTTTTTGGCGCAAAACGCATTTGCAGCTACTGCGAGAGAAATAGATGTCAGCGTAGATGTCGCACTTGAGAGATTTTATAAAGAAGTTCCTGGAAGCAAAAGTTTTGCAAAAAAGGCAAATGCTATTTTGGTTTTCCCTTCTGTTATAAAAGCAGGAATAGGGATAGGTGGAGAATATGGTGAAGGTGCATTAAGAATAGGTGGGAAAACAGTAGATTATTACAACACTATAGCAGCCTCAATTGGATTTCAATTAGGAGCGCAAGCCAAGAGTATTGTATTGCTATTCATGAGCAGTGATGCCTTGAAAGAATTTCGAAATAGCGAGGGTTGGAAAGCCGGGGTCGATGGTTCGGTAGCATTAATAGAACTAGGAATGGGTGATTCTTTGGACACTACCAATTTTAAAGATCCGATAATCGCTTTTGTGTTCGGTCAAAAAGGTTTAATGTACAATCTCACCCTTGAAGGTTCAAAGTTTAATAAATTAAAGAAATAATTTCTATTTTCCCTCCGGAACTCTATGTCGCGCCTATCTCTCGATTTTTCAAATCTAAAAAGTTTCGTTTCCGAAAAAGATCTGGAATCTATCTTAGCTAATATTGGGTCTTGCCATGAAATGCTGGAAAAAGGGCATGGTCCGGGATCTGACTTTCTTGGATGGAGAAAACCAGGTATTTCAGAGTCAGTCCGTGCCGAAATCGAAGAGGTAGCACGCTCTCTCCGCAAGCAATGTGAAATTTTTATAGTGGTAGGAATAGGGGGTTCCTACATTGGAGCTCAAGCGGGGCGGACATTTTTAAAATCCTCTTTCCCAAATAATATTGGAAAAGAGGGTAGTCCAGAAATCTATTTTTCCGGGCATAATATTAGCTCAGATTATCATGCCGATTTACTCCAGTTAATCGAAGGGCGCGATATCTGTGTGAATGTAATTTCTAAATCAGGAACAACCACAGAACCTGCCATTGCATTTCGTCTCTTAAAAGAACAGATAGAAAAAAAATATGGTTCTAAACAAGCCAAGGAAAGAATCGTTGTTACCACGGACTCTAGTAAGGGAGCTCTAAATCAACTAGCCAATGAGTATGGCTATCGCAAATTTGTGATTCCAGATGATATGGGTGGAAGATTCTCGGTTTTGTCACCTGTTGGGCTTTTACCAATGGCAGTTTCAGGTGTTGATATTGGTGAAGTAATGGCAGGGGCTGTGAGAGGAGAGGAGCTTTATTCAAGACCCTCAGTGATGGATAATGAGGCCTATCGTTATGCGGGGTTTCGTCACTTACTCTACCAAAAGGGATGGACTACTGAGATTCTAGCTACATTTCAACCTGCGTTACATCATTTTGCAGAATGGTGGAAACAGTTGGCCGGAGAAAGCGAAGGCAAAGATCTGAAGGGCATTTTCCCTGCATCCGTAGAGTTTACGACCGATCTCCATTCTATGGGGCAATGGATTCAAGATGGAAGGCGAACCATTTTTGAAACATTTTTGCTTGTCGAAAAATCTATGAGAAATTTGAAAATACCTGCTTCCCAAAATGATGCGGACGGTTTAAACTACCTCGCTGGAAAAACCTTAGATCACGTTAACAATAAGGCCTATGAAGGTACTGCTCTGGCGCACACAGAAGGCGGAGTGCCAAATCTATCTATAACCATTAAAGATCGTTCGCCTGAGTCATTGGGGCAATTGTTTTATTTTTTTGAGAGAGCTGTCGCAATGACCGGTTATTTAAATGGAGTTAATCCGTTTGACCAGCCAGGTGTTGAATTTTATAAAAGTAATATGTTCAAGCTTTTGAATAAACCCGGATATTAGAAAGGATTGAATCATGGAAACTGTTAGTCAAAAGCTGGATGAGGTATTGCATGCTTTGGCTTATGAGAAGATCGAAGGCGATGCCCCCCAAGTGAACTCAGATCCTTTACTGGCGAGATTAACTTCATTGGGAAGTGAAGTTTGGGTGGATACTGGCGAACTAGAAAAAGCTCAAGATATCTGGAAACAGGAAATGACAGCTCTGACGACCAACAACACTCTGGCTAATCAGGTTGTTCAAAGTGGCATCATGGATGAAGTCATTGAAGATACTATCCAAAAAATACGAAACGAAGGACTCGAACTTTCTGAAGAAGAACTCATTCTCGAAGTTGGCTTTGTTATTAACTGTAAAATTGCATTGCGATTGGTGCAAGCCTTTAAGGTGAAAGTCAGCGTAGAATTACATCCGGCAATCTCAAGGAATATTGAACGTACCTTGCATTACGGCAGAAGATATTTCAAAGTATGCCCAGAATTTTTTATAGTTAAGGTTCCCCTTACCCCAGAAGGATATCTTGCGGTTAGGAAATTAACACAGGAAAATATTCCGATAAACTTCACTCTCGGTTTTTCAGCCCGACAAAATTATCTTGCAGCCCGATTATCTAATCCAGACTTTGTGAATGTTTTTTTGGGTAGGTTAAACCAAGTGGTGATAGGCCACAAAGCGGGTTCTGGAGATCAAGTGGGCGAAAAGGTCACACTGGCAACTCAAAATGCCCTTATTAATGCAAGAGAGAAGTACAAAGAGGTGCGATCTCGATTAATTGGGGCAAGTGTCAGAAGTGGCGAGCAGGTAGCGTTTCTTGCAGGAATGGATGTGTTGACCATTCCACCAAAGGCGATCAAAGAATATCAGGAGTCAGGGAAGTCCCCCGATCAGGTGACATCGCATTTGAATGAAGACATCGTTCCGGGTATAGATTCCAGTCATCCATTGGCTAAGCGATTTCCATGTTTATGGGAAATGCCTGAGAAGTTTATTTCTTTTGTTGATGCTTTAATGAAGTTAGATGGACTAGACAACATGCAGGGAAAGGAATTGGTAGAGTTTTGTCGCAAGCATGACATGAATTTATTTCACGATTTTAGTGATGCGGAGTTTAAGCAAATATATGATTATGGGAAGATACCATGTTTGGATAATTGGTCAGAATCTATTGCTCTAGATGATTTGATGACCCAATCAGCCTTGCAATCGTTTACTAAAGATCAAAACTCACTGGATGATCGTATTCGATCGTTTTTAAAGTAAATGATGATTGTTAGCATATGATACTTGCCGGAGATATCGGGGGAACCAAAACCTATTTAGCTTTGTATGATGAAAATGTAAATTGGTTGGAGAATATAGTTCGATTTGAAAACCGAAATTACCCCGACTTTGATTCCATCCTTGAAGAATTTTTTCAAGGTAATCGCAAAAGACCCGAAAAAGTTTGCTTGGGAGTAGCAGGGCCAATAGTGAATGGCAGTTCTGACCTGACAAATATTGACTGGAGAATTGATGCGGGCCGCTTGGAAAAAGAATTTGATACGGTCTTTTTGATTAATGATTTGGTTGCCACGGCCTGCGCGGTTCCATTTCTTGAAGATGAAGATATTGCAATATTGCAAACAGGAAAAACCTCGAGCAAGGGTCGCATATCGGTAGTCGCTGCTGGTACAGGTCTTGGTGAAGCTTTTTTAATTCCAGCAGGGGAGGACAAATATTACGTTTTGGACTCCGAAGGCGGACATGCTGATTTTTCTCCAAGAAATAAACTTGAGACGGAGTTGTTACTATTTCTCAAAAGAAAATTCTCGAGGATTAGTATTGAGCAAGTCGTGTCGGGTCCCGGTTTGATTCACATATTCGAATTTGTTAAGGAAAAATTTTCGATTAATGAATCGGTGGATTGGGAGAATGGGTTGCCAGAAGAGAAGCTGGCCTCTGAAATTATTAATCGAGCAGTACATAACCAGTCGCAAGTATGTGAAAAAACACTTCTCCTGTTTGCAGAACTGTATGGTGCCCTTGCAGGTAACCTGGCATTGCAGTTTTTAGCAAAGGGTGGAGTATATTTGGGGGGAGGGATTGCCCCAAAAATTTTACCGTTTTTGACCAACGGGAAATTTATTGAAGGATTTTTGTCTAAAAATAAATTTGAGAATTTGTTGGCTGATATTCCTGTGAAGGTGATTTTAAATGAAAAAGCCGCGCTGCTTGGTGCGGCACGATATGCTTTAGGTGAACGATTCAAAATCATTAACTAATTTGATCTCTATATATTTAGAGGCCCTTTAACTTAGAAGATAACTATGGGAAACACGATTAAAAAAATTGTATTGGCTTACTCTGGAGGTTTGGATACCTCTGTCATAATTAAATGGCTGAAGGAAAAATATAATTGCGAGATTATTGCCTTTGCTGCAGATGTGGGACAAGGACAGGAATTAGACCCTGTTAGAGAAAAAGCTTTGGCAACGGGTGCAAGTAAAGTTTATATCGAGGACTTGCGCGAAGAATTTGCCTCCGACTTTGTTTTTCCAATGTTGAGAGCCAATGCATTTTATGAGCATAATTATCTACTCGGAACTTCTATTGCAAGGCCCCTGATTGCTAAAGAACAAATCCGAATTGCAAAATTAGAAAATGCTGATGGCGTTTCCCATGGTTCCACAGGAAAAGGAAACGACCAAGTCAGATTCGAGTTGGCCTATCATACTTTGAACCCAGAAATTGTTATTGTAGCTCCATGGAGAGAGTGGGACTTGAATTCCCGGACGGCTTTAATTGACTATGCCGTTACTCATGGAATCCCTGTTCCAGTAACAAAATCCAAACCCTACAGTATGGATAGGAATCTGTTTCACATTAGCTACGAAGGTGGCGTTTTGGAAGACCCTTGGGTAGGTCCGGACGACGATATGTTTCTATTGTCTGTTTCTCCAGAAAATGCTCCAGATAGCCCAACAGAAATTGAAATTCAATATGAGGCAGGCAATCCAGTAGCGGTGAATGGAGAGAAATTGAGTCCAGCCAAGCTATTGGAAAAGCTTAATGAATTTGGTGGCCAGAATGGAATTGGGCGGATTGATATTGTTGAAAACCGATTCGTGGGCATGAAGTCACGCGGTATTTATGAAACTCCCGGAGGCACTATTTTACATCAGGCACATCGTGCTATGGAGTCTATTACCCTGGATCGTGAAGTGACTTTCTTACGTGATTCATTGATCCCTGCTTATGCACGCATGATCTATAACGGATTCTGGTTTTCACCTGAAAGGGAGCTTTTACAGCAAACGATTGATCAGTCGCAGATTCATGTTACCGGAGAGGTTCGCCTGAAACTGTATAAGGGGAACTGTATTGTTCTGGGCAGGAAAGCTGAGAAATCTTTATATAACGAAAATATAGCTAGTTTTGAGGCAAACCATGGATATAGCCAGAATGATGCAGATGGTTTTATTAAACTAAATGCATTACGATTAAAGCTTTATGCAGAAACTTTTGGTCGTTGAAAGTTGATCCTTCTTTAAATTAGTTCTATAAAAATTTAATCCCCTTATTGCTTTATGGGGAAGAGTGGAGATAGAATTATAGTATGAGCTCCATTCTGGTAGTTGATGATGAAAAGAGCCTTAGAGATTTCCTCGCTATTATGCTTGAGGAAGTAGGCTATAAAGTATTTACGGCCCACAATGCAGAAAGTGCTGTAAAACTAATTAAAGAGAATATTTTTGACTTGATCCTTACTGATATTCGGATGGGCAAGTCAAGTGGGATAAGTGTTCTTGAAAACGCTCAAAAAATCCTTCCCGATACACCCGTAGTTATGATGACTGCATATGCCAGCGCTGAAACAGCTGTTGATGCTATGAAGAAGGGTGCCTACGACTATATATCAAAGCCTTTTAAAATTGAAGATGTCCAACTAATAGTCAAAAACGCGATTGAGAAAAGAAAGCTTGCAGAGGAAAATAGATTCCTGAAAACGGCATTGAACGATCGCTTTAAAATTTCCAATATTGTTGGGAAATCTCCCACATTTCAGAAAATTTTTGATTTGATTGAAAAAGTTTCGCGGAGCAACGCCACTGTCTTGATACATGGTGAAAGTGGGACGGGAAAAGAAATCATAGCAAAGGCCATTCATTTTAATGGGAATAGAAAAAATTATCCCTTCGTGTCAGTTAATTGCGGTGCATTGCCGGAAAATCTGCTTGAAAGTGAATTGTTCGGTCACGAAAAGGGATCGTTTACTAGTGCTGATTCGCTAAAGCTGGGTTTGATGGAGTCCGCAAATAAGGGTACGTTTTTTCTTGATGAAATTGGGGAAGCTCCTCTTTCTATTCAGGTAAAATTACTCAGGGTATTGCAGG
Source organism: Nitrospinaceae bacterium (assembly GCA_029261695.1). Classification (GTDB taxonomy): domain Bacteria; phylum Nitrospinota; class Nitrospinia; order Nitrospinales; family VA-1; genus UBA8687. The sequence continues at coordinate 49,039 of JAJDAV010000039.1, forward strand.
AAAATGAGATATTAAGACTTGGGGGAACAGAAACAATTCCGGTAGATTTGAGAATCATTGCTGCATCAAATCGTAACCTGAGCAGTTTGGTCGCCGATAAAGATTTTAGAGAAGATCTCTATTATAGATTAAATGTAATACCAATATTCTTACCGCCATTACGAGAGCGTAAAGAGGATATACCTGAGTTAGTTGATTTCTTTATAAAAAAATACAACTCCAAACACGGTAAAACCATTATTAAAGGAGTTGAGCCAGAGGCTATGCGGTTGTTTGAAAATTATTCATGGCCTGGAAACGTCAGGGAATTAGAGAATGTTATAGAAAGAGCCGTAGTTTTAGAAACGGGTGAAACTATTCAAAAGTCCAGCATCCCAGAAGAAATAATTGGCAGAATGCCAGCGGGACAAATTCAAGTTCCAAACTTGGATGCGGAAAAGATTGACCTCGAAAGAACTCTTGAACAAATTGAAAAGACAATGCTATCCAACGCTCTGGTTCAATCGGACGGCATAATAAATAAAGCGGCAAAACAATTGAACCTTAGCTTTAGATCAATGCGGTATCGAATTCAAAAGCATCAATTAAAGGGAAAGTCCAAAGATAACGAATAATGTTTACTTTCAAATTTAAAAATCAAGATCACTGGTTAAGGCTTGCCATAAAAAACGGAGTAGTAATTTTCATACTATTAATAAATTTAATAGTGACGCCAAGGACCTGGGCAGAATCTGATAATTATGATACCACTCAAGAAAAAAAATATGAAAACTCCAAAGAGGTTTATGGCGATCCTTTTATGCAGGCCGAACACTTGTATCATTCAGGGCAGTTTTTAAAGGCCAAGCCTTTTTATCATGAATACTTAGAAAAAAATCAAAAAGGTTTAAGGAAACACAATGCGCTTTTTCGCCTTGGATTAATTGATCAGAGCGCAAAATCGTTTTCTACTGCATTGCGTTTTTATAAAATTATTTTAAATTCCCATCCAAACACCGCACTCACCTACGATATAAAGTTTAATATGGCCGTCTGCAATTATGAGCTTGGAAACATAGATGCGTCTGAACAACTATTTAAAGGTGTTATCCGCCAATCCCCTGAAAAAAAGAAAAAGTGGAGAGCTTTATATTATCTTTCAAAATTGGATGAGCGGAGGTTGAGTTTTGAAGATGCGATTCAAAAGTTAAAAAAAGTTTATACGCAGGGTGATGATAAGGAGATGAGTATGCGAGCTTTAAAGCTCGCTGAAATAATGATAAATGAGAAATTGGATGAGATGGCTCTTATTTCATTAATTCAAAAATACCGAAATGGTTTTCCTGTCGATCTTCTTTTGTTGAAGAAGCTTTCTGTATACAGAGAACGAGGTGAGATTGAACGCTACAAAGCAACGCTGAAAGAATTTTTGTATGTTTTTCCTAAACATGCAAAGGCAGAAAATTTAAGGAAGGATCTTGAAAGTATTAGCAAAGGTAGCGAAACCAGAGTTGAAGTTGGTGTGGTTTTGCCATTGACCGGAAAACTTGCTGCAACCGGCCAAAAAGTTTTACAGGGAATTCAACTTGCCTACAGCCAACTTCCAGAATCTTCGAGGAAGATGATCTTTATAAATGTAAAAGACTCATCAGGGACAAATGATATCGCAGATATTATTAGTTCTTTAGGGAGAAACCCAAAAACAGTTGCTGTTATTGGGCCTTTGTTAACCGAAGAAGTTAAACGTTCAGGCGAAGCTGCTAGTAAATTTAAGATTCCTATTTTTTCTCCCACTGCATCCTCAGCTGGATTGGTGGAAGAGAATCCTTATATATTTCGAAATGCATTAACCCGAAAAATACAAGCCAGGTTTTTAGCCGAATATTCTATAAATACTCTTAAGTTGAAAAGGTTTGTGATTTTATACCCAAGGGAGCCTTTTGGTGAAGAGCTTAAAGAAGAGTTTTTAACCGCTGTTGAAGGCTTTGGTGGGGAGGTCGTTGGAATATCTAGTTACGATCGATCGCAAACGGATTTCAAAAAACAGATTCTTGAATTGGGTGGTATTGCAGATGATGATCTTGACAGTATTACAAGAAAACAAATGCTAGATAGTGAAAAGGAAATGGATTTTAGTGACTCAACAGTATTATCAAGACCGAAGGTTGATATGGAGCACTGGTCTGAAGATGAAATTGAAAACCTTAAGGTCTCACTTGAATTGGGATACGATGCAATATTCATCCCGGGTGTGTATGACAAGGTGGGATTAATTATTCCGCAATTGGCTTTTTACAATATTGAAAATATTGCTCTGTTGGGTACGAATGGATGGAATTCCCCCGAGCTAATAAAAATGGGAGGCAAATTTTTAAAATCTATTTATTTTGTTGATGGGTTTTATTCTGATTCTCGTCAGATGAAAGTTAAAGAATTTGTAAAGCAATTTCAGAATAATTATGGAGAGCTTCCCTCTCAACTTTCTGGTCAAGCATTTGATGCTGCTGGAATAATTTTTGAAAGTATTGTTTCTGGGGCAAATAACCGATTGAGGCTGAGAGATAGTCTGATCAAAGTGAAAAACTATCCGGGAGTAACGGGGAAGACAAATATTATGGCATCCGGGGATTCAGAAAAACGTATCTTTGCCTTGACTGTAAAGAAAAAGAAGATTGTTGAAGAAAACTAATTTTGAAACTCTTCATCCAGAACTTGTGATAAAAAAGGTTGCTCCTTTTCGGGTAAATAATCTTGCAGAAAAATTTCAAAAGTTGACTCTGTATCCCCGAACTTAGCCGGTTCTCCAGAGTCAGGTAATACTTTAAGAAATTGGATGTCACTAGGAACAGGAAAGTTTATTATTGGTTTGTTTGCTAAAGCCTCTTGCATGAATTGTAACCAAATCGGAATCGCAGCCCGTGAACCAGTTTCGTTTCTTCCTAATGGCTCATCCTTGTCTTTCCCCACCCAGACCCCGGTGACCAATTCCGGTGTGTAACCCATAAACCAAGCATCCACATAATTATTTGTGGTTCCTGTTTTTCCAGCAACGGGTCTTTTCAGGGCTTTTACTTTTGTGGCGGTCCCATTTTGAATGACGCTTTCCATAAGGCTGGTGACAATATGTGCTGTTCCTGGTGAAATGGGCTGAGTTATTTCTGGTACTGATGTGAACACTACTTCCCCGCTTCGATTTTTAATATTTCGAATAGCGGTGGGTTTAATCAGTCTTCCCATATTGGCAAAAGCGGAATAGGCAGAGGTCAATTCGTAAAGAGTTGTACCCGACGATCCTAATGAAATTGATAAATTCTCTTCTAAGTTTGAAGTGATTCCCAAACTTCTAGCTAGACTTATTGAACTTTTAATTCCAATTTTTTGCATTAGTTTGACGGTTACAACATTTCTGGAATGAGCTAAGGCTTCTCTTAATGAAGTGGGGCCATAAAATTTTTGTTCAAAATTCACAGGTTTCCATTTATCGAAAGCATCTTCTTTTTCTTTGAAAATTATTGGGGAATCAATAATTATACTTGATGGCGAGAAACCCTCGTTTATTGCAGCAGCGTAAATAATGGGTTTGAATGCCGAGCCTGGTTGGCGGATTGCTTGAACAGATCTGTTGAATTGGCTTTTATTAAAGTCATAACCGCCGATCATAGCTTTGACATGTCCGGTTAATGGGCCGAGACTAATGAGTGCTGCTTCAACTTCAGGCTCTTGCTCCAGGGCAAGTGACCAGCCGGAGCCATTTTGTTTTCTGCCAAGTACTTTAACCATGATCAGGTCGCCAGCAGCAATGGCATTGCCAGGCTTTCTAATTTTTGCCCATCGCCCATCAATATTTGGATTGGGTTCTCTGGCCCAATTCATATCTTTGATGTCTAGATAACCATCCTCAGCACCCAAAATAATCCATGCCTGAGTTTCCCCTACAGACATAACAGTTCCGCTAATGACGCTACCAACTTTTATTTCTTCATTCTCAGTAAAACCATTTTGTCTAATCATTGCATTTTGAACAGCTATTTCGCCTCTTGATGTGTCCACTGTCCCAAGGGAACCACGATAGCCATATCTTTTGTCGGCAATAAGTAAATTCTTTTTTATTGCACGTTGTGCTGACTCCTGCATATCCATATCTAGAGTTGTGTAAACTTTTAGGCCTGCTCGATAAAGTTTGCTACTTCCAAATTTTTCTTCGAGAATCCGCCTGACATGTTCAACAAAATAGGGTGCTTTATTGAGCATTTTCTCAACTTCCCCAAGGTGGAAGTCTTCTTCAATAGCTAGCTTGGCTTGTTCCCGATTTATAAACGAGACATCCGCCATTCGTCTAATTACATGGTTCCTTCTTTTTCGTGCTTTCTTGGGATTTCTATAGGGAGAATAATTATTAGGAGCTTTCGGTAGGCTGGCAATCATGGCACATTCTGCAATGGTAAGATCTTTGACGCTCTTTCCAAAATAGTTTCGGGAGGCTGCTTCTACTCCATATGTACCATGGCCGTAATAAATTTGATTGAGATACAATTCAAGAATTTCATCTTTTGAGAAAACTAGTTCCAAACGCACTGCCAAAATTGCTTCCTTAATTTTTCTTGGTAGAGTCTTTTCTCTGGACAGGAACATTGTTTTGGTCAATTGCTGAGTTATTGTGCTTCCTCCTTCGACCACATGTCCTGCTTTCATATTGGTTATAAATGCCCTGAAAATTGCTTTAGGATCAATTCCAAAATGGTAGTAAAAATTTGAATCTTCAACAGCAAGCGTGGCTTGTTTTAAGGCGAGTGGAATATCTTCCAAGTCCATAACGATTCTTTTTTCGATATAGAATTCTGCGATTTTCTCATCATTGTGTGAGTAAACCTGAGTGATCGTACTGGGTTGATGATTTTTTAACGTACGAACATCGGGTAGGTCTTTCGAAAAATGGAAATAAATAAACCCTGCGCCTATAAACCCTGCTGTCACACATATGAGAAAAATAGTTAAAAAAGAAGCCAATAATATTTTTTTAAATTTTGACTTCTCTTTAGTTTTCTTTTTGCGGGTTTTTCCTGGGTTCTTTTTTTTGGGTGTGTCTTGCATTTAAAGAGAGTTTACCTTTGGCAGGAACAGGCTAAATTAAACTAAGAGTTTTTAGGGGGAAGACGGCCTTCTTCAAGATCGAGAAGGTCCACCCAAGTGGTTACATCTGCACGCGAAGGATCGATTCTATCTCTAATTTCCTTAAAATATTGTAGACGGTCTTCTGAATCTGGTTTTCTTTGCAGTATTTGCTCATTGATAAAACTAATTTCGCTGGGTGACTTGGATTTTGTAATATTTTCTGCCCAACTGGTTATTTCATCATCACTTTTTTCTTTGACCATGTTTGCAAAAATACCTGCCTCAATCCGTAAAAAGTTCAGGATGATTTTATCGAGGGGGCAGGGGTAAATATAATCAGCAAGATTATTAGTATTGTATGCTCGTCCTTTGTCAATCATTCGTCCAAGTTGAACCAAACCTGCTATTTTATTCTTTGGACTGCGTGGAAATGCTCTTGATAGATCCATAAATTAGTCAAGCCGCATGCGGCTTACACCTCGGAAGTTTTTGGATTTTTTAATGGCCTTGGTTCCCACATCTCCAATTCTATTTCGAAAAAGGTCGAGAGTGGTCAAATTTGTCAATGTTTCAGATTCAGCCAAATATGTAGCTCCTATTTCGCCGATTCGATTAAATTTAAGTATTAAATGCTCTAGCTTGGCGATTTTTGGTGAATCTGCCAAATATTTTGCGCCGACCTCTGTAATGTTGTTGGATTTTAAGTTTAAGGTCTTTAAATTATCAATATATGGGGAATTACATAATATATTTACTCCCGCATCACTAATACCATTTTCGCCCAAGTCCAGGCAAATGACCTCAGATAATATTTCCATATTGGCTAATTTGGTGACTCCTTCGTCACCAAGTTTGCGGTTTTCTAGGAAAAGACTGGATCCAGCCACGCCTTTTTCAATTTTATCAGATACCAGTTTTTCAATATCTATGGATAAACTTTCTGCCATAAATTACTATTCGCTTTCAAAAGTTCATAGTTTACAAAGTGTTTATAGATTAACAATATAGACTGAATAGGTTTCGGGGTCAAACTTTACCTTGGTCAGGTTTGAAAGCTCAAAATTTAGTTTGGCTTAAGCAGGTGGCTTTAAACCCCTGTCAATTCGGTGTTTATTTTGTTAGACTTACTGGATAATACAGCATTTAGGAGATAGGCTTATGATGGGAATTGGTTTTCCAGAATTGATGGTTATTTTGATCATTATTATGATTATTTTTGGTGCCGGAAAACTTCCGGAAATTGGATCTGCATTTGGACGAAGCATTAAAAATTTCAAGGGTTCTATGAAAGAGGCCGAAGCTGAAGACCTTCCCATAGAAGGTAGCTCAGATACCCCGGAGACTGAAGTCAAAAGTGAAAATACTGCAGAAACCAAAAAAAGCGATGCTGCCAAGAAAGAAGAAGAGCTGATTGATGAAGCTGCAAATGAAATTAAGGAAAATAGAATTGGCACCATCCGAACCGCTCACGATGGATTAGTGCAGCAAGGGGATGTGTTTACAAGTTCGCTTGGCCGAACTCCTGGAGGTCGTGGTCGAGACCGTGGAGTTTCGAGAGATAATTTTTAACAGGAATCTCTCTTTTTTCACTCCAATATTTCGTTGGATTTAATATTTGCCGTTTTAAATGACATAATCGATCCAAGGATTAACCCAACGGCCACCCAGGTCAATTG
>JAJDAV010000040.1 GCA_029261695.1 Nitrospinaceae bacterium
TATGAAAATGGGTGCTTTTGATTACATGGTGAAGCCGGTGAATAAGATTCGGCTTAAAACCAATGTGGATAAGGCAATTGAAATGCACACTATGGTTGCAAAGATTCAGCGTTTGCAAGGTGAGTTGACAAAAACATATTCCTATAAAAATATTGTGGGTCATAGCGAGCCAATGCGGCAAATATTTGGGCAGATTGATGAAGTTTCAGGGATAAATATTAACGTTTTTATTGGTGGAGAAAGTGGCACAGGTAAGGAATTGGTGGCCAAAGCTATTCATTTTAATAGCGCATATAAAAGTGGAGATTTTGTGGCCATCAATTGTGGCGCTATCCCTGAGGAGTTGCAGGAGAATGAATTTTTTGGTCATGAAAAGGGTGCGTTTACCGGTGCGGATGATTCCCGGCCAGGTAAGCTGGAAGTGGCAAATGGGGGTACTTTGTTTTTAGATGAAATTGGAGAAATGTCTCCAAAGATGCAGGTTAAGCTCCTCAGGTTTTTGCAGGATAAAAGTTTTGAAAAAGTGGGGGGAACAAAAAAAATTAATGTGGATTTAAGAATCATTTCTGCAACCAATCGAAACTTGGAAGACGCAGTAAAAGAAGGAAGGTTTCGGGAAGACCTTTATTATCGATTGATGGTTTATCTTATTTCTTTACCGCCTTTAAGAATTAGAAAAGATGACATACCTCTTTTGATCAATCACTTTCTAAAAAAATATAAAAACGAAATACCAAAAAATATTTCAACAGTTAGCTCACATGCTATGGAAGCCTTGATTCGTTATCCCTGGCCTGGAAACGTGCGCCAACTTGAAAATGAAATTTATCGCTCTATGGTCACCACCCAAACAAACAGTGTGCAAATTGAAAACCTTTCTCCAGAAATTCAAAAACTGAGAGAAGGGTATGTGGACCGGGGAAATCATTTCATCCCAAATATGGAAAGCCATGAAAAGAAAGTGCCTCCGTTAAATACCCAACCGGAACCTATCTCCCCTTCGTTATCTGGAATAAAATTTGATGAAATAGAAAAAAATGCTCTGATTGATGCCTTGGACCGGGCAAACGGAAATATTCCTTTAGCTGCAAAAGAATTGGGAATAAGCCGGGCAACCTTTTACAGAAAAATAAAGAAATACCGTTCAGCAAGCTAATCCCCCCCCTAAAGATTTCCCAATCGTCTCAAAAAGTATTAAAATGAGACAATAATTCTCATATTGATACCAATTCTCACGCCATGAATTTTGATACTCCGAAAATCTGTTTTTTGAATATTTCTTAAACTGTTTATTTATAAGGTGTTTCTAGGTTTATCTCTACTCTGTATAAGTTGGCATACTTTATGCATTTAATAGATGTATATGTAATGCAAGGTTTTTGGAAAGGTGAAATTATGACAACTGCAACTATAAAAACAAGAAATCAAGCCCCTGTCAAACGGAGTGGAAAAGCTAGAAAGAAAGTAGCAAAAAATTCTCCTTGGACAGCGATTATTATTTTCCTGATCTTTGCGGGTCTGGTGGCATATTTGTTCTCCCCGAACGTTCCAGACTCGCAAAGAGCGGGTTCTAAAGGAAAAATGGTTACAAATGGTTTTGTGAGCGGACTTGGTAAATAAAGAGCTAAACTTACGATGTCTGTTCAAAACGAAAAAATTGAAAAAGAGTTCCAAAAAGGCGAAATCTTAATTCGCGAAGGTGATTTAAGCGATTGTGCTTATATCATGGAATCTGGAAAGGCCGAGGTTCTAAAAAGCCTTCCCGGTGGCGGTAATCAGGTTGTCGGAATTCTTGAGCAAAATGATATCTTTGGAGAATTGGGTTTAATTGATGGGTTTCCCAGATCTGCCACGGTTAAGGCCTTAGTGCCCTGTCGAGTTTCTATTCTTACCCAACAGGCCTTCAATTCTTTGGCTAGAAATAATCCTCAGGCTTTAATGCCCGTTTTAAAAATATTGGCAAACCGTCTGAGACAAACCTTGGTAGTTTTGGATGAATTGGAATCGGACCAGAACACTTCGAAACCATTTCCAATAGGCAGCGTGTAGAAAAATTTTTAAGGCAACTCACCCTCCAATTTTTCAAGATTCTTTTCCTCTTAGAAACTAGTTTGCAGGGCATAAACTAAAATTATTCAGTATCATATTTTTCACAAGGATATGATTTAAATGGAAAAAGTATATTTTAATAAGGGAGATGTAATTGTCGAAGAAGGAACTATAAGTGATGGCGCTTACATAATTGAATCAGGCAAAGTTGAAGTCTTCAAAAAATTACCCAATGGACAATCTCAACAAATAGCCAGGTTGGATAAAAATGATATTTTTGGTGAAATGGGATTGATTGATCAACTTCCGAGATCCGCCACCGTTGTGGCTTTGGAGGATTGCTGCATTTCTATTATGACCCCAGATAATTTTAATTCTCTGGCAAAAAGAAACCCGAAAGCTCTAATGCCTGTTTTAAAAATTTTGGCAAAGAGACTTAGAGGCACGCTAAAAATCATTGAGAAAGTTGAAGGTCATAAGTCGAATAGTAATGCGATGGTTGCTGGGAATATATAACGAAGATTTTTCGGTTAGCAAATGTAAACCTGAGCTGACATAAGTAAGTGTCAGTTTTTCAGGTTTTTTTGCATTTTAAGGGTTTATTGATTTTCTCCGATTAAAGCTATAAACTAAATAGAGCCTTATAGGTGGGGAAATTCTTATCCCCTTTCCGATGTATATGTAATCAAATAGTTTAAGTTTATGAAAACGCGATATTTTAAAAAAGGTGATGAAATTATTAAGGAAGGTATGTTGAGCGATTGCGCTTATATCATAGAATCCGGTAGTGTAGAAGTTTCCAAAAAAAAACCCAATGGGGAAAGGCAATCCATAGGAGTTTTGAAGGAAAATGATATTTTTGGCGAAATGGGTTTGATAGATGGTTTGCCCCGTTCTGCTAGTGTGGTTGCACTGGAGGATTGTTCAATATCAATAATGACACAGGAAGCTTTCAACTCACTGGCTCAACACAATGCACAGGCGCTGATGCCTATCCTTAAGGTACTTGCCAAGCGGCTGCGTTCCACCCTTCGACTTGTCGAAGATTTGCAGGATGGTAAAAATAGCTCTTCCGCTCCACTTAATGATGGTTTCTAATATTCTCACCAGCTTTTAATTTCCCCCTCGTCCTCAAATTTAGCTTGTAAGTTTGCCATCTAGCATGAATCTGGTGTAAGCTGATCCATTCTTTTTAGACAAATAAAATACAAATATTAATTTTAATTGAAGCTTATGACATCAGAATTATTATCCCCTGCTGGGAGTCCAGAAAAATTAAAGTATGCTCTTGCTTATGGGGCTGATGCGGTTTATGCGGGAATTCCAAAATTCTCTCTAAGGGCAAAAGAGAATCCCTTCAAAGACCACTTATTGAAAGAGGCGATTGATTATACCCATAAGCTAGGCAAGAAAATTTATGTAACGGCAAACATACTTCCACCAAACCGAAAAATTGAATCATTTAAGAAATCCTTAGCTCAACATGCGGAGATGGGTCCAGATGCTTTTATCATGGCTGATCCGGGAATGATTCAGTTTGCCTTGAAGGAATTTCCCGAAATTCCAATACATTTATCTGTACAAACCAACACCATAAATTGGCCATCCGTTGAATTTTGGTACAACCTTGGAGTGCAGCGAATTATTTTATCGCGTGAATTAACTCTCGAAGAAATCACTGATATTCATACACGCGTTCCTGGAATGGAATTAGAAGCTTTTGTGCATGGTGCAATTTGTATCGCTTATTCGGGTCGATGTTTGTTATCCAATTATTTTAACCACCGGGATGCAAATCAGGGGACTTGTACTAATAGCTGTCGTTGGGAATATGATGTCCATGAGGAAAAAGGCAATGACACGGAGGAATATAAGCCTCTCAAAGGGCAGTACGCAATTGAAGAGAAGCAAAGAGATGGTGAATTGATGCCAGTTGAAGAAGATGAACATGGCACTTACATTATGAACTCGAAAGATCTTAGAGCCATAGAATTTTTGAGTCCCATGAAAAAGGCAGGTATTATTTCATTTAAAATTGAAGGACGCTCTAAATCAATTTACTACCTCTCATTGGTTACGCGCGCTTACCGACGTGCTATCGACGATTTAGAAGAAAACCGAGAGTTTAACCCTAGTCTGATAGATGAAATTGGTAAGACGGCTAACCGCGGTTTTACGTCGGCATTTTTAATATCTGCTGCGAACCGTGAAACTGAAAGATTCGATTCTCCACAGGAAACCAACCAGCCGCAAATTTTTGGAGGCCAGGTGGTAAATGAACGTCCCGGGTGGATGGAGGTTGATATAAGAAATAGAATTGAAGTGGGGGATGAAGCTGAGTGTCTTTCCCCAAGTGGACAATATAAATTTAAAATTAACGCTATGGAAACGGTAGCCGGAGAAAGTATTTCGGTTGCTCATGGCGGAAATGGTACGGTTTGGGTTCAGACAGATGGACCGGTTGAACCTTATGCATTATTGAGCCTTCTTAAAACCACCTCCGCAAATTCAAAAGTTTAGTTTCAATAATAAAAAGATATCACTCCGGGATGTTTTTATTTTGATCATTTTTTGCGGAATTAGCCCAAGCAATAACAACTAGAATTACTATTATCATAAATAGCAAAACCCAATCTGTGACACTACTTATTTTGTAGTCAAAAATATCTTTGGCCAGAGTGCCATCAAAGGCCAGGGCAAGAATAATAACAATTAGTAGTACGAGAATTTTCTTCAAAGTTTGGTTTCTTGGAGGCGGTTGCTACAACTCTACAGGGAAATTTAAAAAAATAGTCTATTGATTGCAAAGGATAAAAATCTTTGCTCTCTTTTGGAACCATCTTATAATAGTTATTTCGTTTTTGGTTTATAGAAAATACGAAATAAATTTTTGCTAACTTTTAATTATTTTAAATTATGCCGGTACCCATTTATCAAGCATTCAAAATAGGTTCTTACATTTTCAGGCAAAAGATGAAAGGAAACAAACGTTATCCTTTAGTAATGATGCTTGAACCTTTATTCAGGTGCAACTTAGAGTGTATTGGTTGTGGAAAAATCCAAAAACCGAATGAAATATTAAAGCAAAACCTCAGTCCTGAACAATGTTTCAAGGCGGCAAGGGAATGTGGGGCTCCTGTAGTTTCCATTGCAGGGGGTGAACCCTTAATGCACCCCAATATTGTTGAAATTGTCGAAGGCCTGATTGCAATGAAGCGATTTATTTATCTTTGCACCAATGCTATTTTATTAAAAGAATATCTCGACAAATTACCAGTTAGCCCTTACTTAACTCTTTCCATACACCTGGATGGTATGGAAGAAGATCATGACCGAGTTGTTGATCAAGAAGGTACGTTCAAACTTGCAACAGAAGCGGTTCGGGAAGCCAAGAAAAAGGGTTTTAGAGTTACCAGTGCAACCACCTTTTTTGATGACACTACTATTGAAAGCGCCGAGGAGTTTCTTGATTTTTTAAAACCCCTTGGCATAGATGGAATTACGATGGCCTCTGCATTCAGATATCCAGATGCTCCAGATCAGGACCATTTTTCTGGCCGAAAGAAAACCTTTGAGTTTTTTGATAAGTTATTGGAAAAAAATAAAAACGGCCGTTGGGATATTAACCATTCTCCGTTGTACCTTGAGTTTTTAAGAGGGAAGCGCGATTATTCGTGTACTCCCTGGGGCAACCCAAACTACTCTGTTTTAGGTTGGCAAAAACCCTGTTACCTTCTTGATGATGGTTATGCTGAAACATTTAAGGAGCTGATGGAAACTACGGAATGGGAAAACTATGGTCACGAAAATAACAAAAAATGCGCTGACTGTACTGCACATTGTGGTTACGAAGCCACGGCCGTTCAAGAAGCAACATCAACCGTTCGCGGTATGGTAGATTCTGCAAAAATGGTATTCCAATAACTAATTTTATTTGAGGGAATCAGGTAGAATTGTTTCTGAGTTTGTTACAGCCCCCTTTAATTGATCGGTAGTTAAACCTTCAGCCATTTTCAGGTTGGCACCTTCGAGCTGAGTATCATTCATTTCGGCTTGCATTAGATCGGCCCGAACAAGGTTTGAGTTTTGCATATTTGTGTTTTTTAAGTTAGCCCACCTCAAGTTTGCCCCTCTTAAATTGGCACCTTCCAGGTTTGTGTTCTCAAGATTGGCATTTTTAAAATATGCGCCATATAGGTAGGCACCTTCCAAATTGGCATCTTTTAAATTTGCGCCAATTAATATTGCACCTTTCATCTTGCAGTTTTTTAAGTCTGCAGGGGTCCCTTCTTTTCCATCGGAATCCAGCCATTTTTTATGGTCGGAAAGGATTTTTTTTAAATCAGCAGATGAAATAGTTTCTGTAGGATTGGGGCTTTGCTCATTCATCCGGGTATTGTACATCCATGCCATTTCCAGAAGCAAGCACTCCCGGGTTCCCGGGAGTTTTTCTTTAGGAAATTTTAGGAAGCAATTACCTGTTCGTAAAGCTTTTTGAACTTTTCATTTTTAGGATCGACCTGGAGCGCCTTTTCTAAAGACAGTTTTGCAGATTCTCTATTTTTTGCCTTTAGGTGGGTTGTGGCAAGCTGATAATAGGCTTCCAGATAATAAGGATTTACTTGCAGTGAATTTTGAAAAGATTGAATGGCCTTGGAAATATGACCTTGTGTTTTATAAAGAATTCCTAGATTGAACTGAGTCAGCATGCCACTTGAGTCTATATCGAGGGATTTTAAGAGAATAGACTCTGCTTGGGTGAGGTCACCTGTCAGGCGATAGCTATCCCCAAGGTTATTTAAAAAAGTGGTGTTTCCTGGCTCAAAGGTTATTGCTCGTTTGTAATACTCAATAGCTTTATTTAGATTATTTTCGGCTTTGTAGATATTTCCAATATTATTTAATGCTTTTCCATCATTGTCGTCATTATTTAAGGCAACTGCACTTTCCCAATTTTTCAGGGCTTCATTTTTATTTCCAGAAGTGTAATGAACCATACCCAGGTTAATTTGGGCTTGGGCATCTTTAGGGTTGAGGCTCAGGGCTTTTTCAAAATTCACTTTTGCTTCTTCATATCGGCTCATGCCAAATAAAATAAGGCCTTTTTTTCTGTAAATATTTGGATTCTCAGGATTAAATTTTATTGCCAGATCAAACTCTTCTAGAGCATTTTTAAAAAGGCTCAATTGGGCAAACTCCAATCCCAATTTGTAATGAGATTCTGATTCTTTTGTGTCTATCTTTATGTCATTGGAGGTGCAGGCAAAAGTGAAAGAAGCGAGTAAAGCGAAGAAAATAATGTTTCTCATAGTTCAGATCCTTTGAACAATAAGTAATGGGATGAAAAAAAAGGGGCCAACCATCAATGGTTGGCCCCTGGAAAAACAAAAGAAACTTTAGTTAATTCCGCGAGC
>JAJDAV010000041.1 GCA_029261695.1 Nitrospinaceae bacterium
CTTGCTCGTTTTACCGAATCCCCCGATACCTCTTATTACCGTAGCTCCTGCCAGGCCTTCCTTTTTGAAAAGTTCGACGAGATACTTTGATAGCAATTTGCCTTTATATTTACTGCCTTCACCGATAAATATTCTCAGTAATATGGCGTCCGATTCTTTTTTCACTTTATTTCATCCCCATTCCAACTACTAAAATTTTGCCCAAAAAAACGGCCAACAAGCATAGGGAAACTGTGCCTACAAGGTTGAGACCGAACATCATATGCTCACTTTGCTCTAAAAGCTTCATCGATTCAAAGCTAAATGTAGACATTGTAGTGAAAGAACCTAAAACCCCAATGGTCAGGAACACTCTCACTTGTTCGTCGAACAGACCGCGGTATTCCGATGCATACATTACCAGAGCGAGCACAAGACTGCCCAGAAAATTGACCCCGAGAGTTCCTAGAGGAAAGGTGACGAATCCGCTTTGAATCCAGCCGCTGATCCAATAGCGTAAAATAGCGCCGACAAAACCTCCCAACCCAACTATTAGCCAAAGTGACATTATTTTATGGTGATTCCGGTTTGTTTTCGATCAGACGTAGTCTAGCAGCAGCTATGGCAACGCCCGAATAATCATTTCGATCCGTAAAAGACTGGATGGCTTTTTTGGAGTAAAGGACGGCGGTTTTACTGTCCTTCATTTTATGGGCGATCCAGGCGATGTTCATTTCCATTTGTGGCACTTCCGGATGTCTAGAATTCAGTTGCGCTCCTTCTTTGTAGGAGGCTATCGCTTCCTCATAACGTCCTGTATTACCATATGCGTTGCCCAAACTCAAATAGGCAGGAACGTAGTCGGGGTTTTCAGCGATGGCTTGTTTGAATGCTTCAATAGCCTCTTCATGCTTTCCTGCGGCTCCTTGTTCGATTCCCAGTTGAAGATAGTCTACCGCATGCATCGGCTCTTCATGAGTTGCGACTCGCCAGAAGGTGGCCCCTGCGACAGCCAGAATGAGAAAAACACCGATTAACTTTTTCATGAAACATTTTTTCTTTGGATTATGTATTCATGGTTCGCTGGAAAATTACCCTTTATAGAAGTAGTTTCTCCTGTCGACCAGGTTATTTCAATGTTTTGGATATTATCAAAGTTTTCCAGACCAAAATGCGCTACAGGTGCATCGTAGGAATGGAACCCGCCTCCCGTTTTTATTTCGCGCAACTGGTGCTTATCTCCATTGACTCCATAGCGGATAATTATTTTGCATCCAAGACAAAAACGGTTCCCCTTTTCGTCGCGGAGTTTGAAAGTCGCGCTATTATTTTTAGCCTCGTGATTAGTATACACTTTGAACGGACCATATAAGGTGTTCGCGATGATATCCAAGTCTCCATCCCTGTCTATATCCAGATAAGTGTACGAGGAGCTGTGGTCGTAGTCATCCAATCCAAAATCCTGTTCGGAGGACTTGAAGGATTCGCCTTTCTGGTTATGGAAAAAATTATTGGCTGCAAACTCCTGGGTGATGGGCACTCCATTGACCACATAAAGGTCTTGCCATTGGTCGTTGTCCAGGTCTGCAAAGCGGGCGTTCCAACTCCATTCGGCTGTGGAGATTTGGGTTTGTTTGGAGACATCTTTAAATTTGTGATCGCTTTGGCCAGACAAAAGAAGGTTGAATTGAGTTTGCATGGGGATTTCTTCATCTCTGGAAAGTTTGAGATGTTGTGCCTCAAAGTATTTATTGCAAACCAAATTGTTGAGCATGAAAGGTGCGGAAATTTTTTCGCAAAGCGCCTTATTTTTTCGTACCGTTGCCACCAGCACCATACGCATGACCATGCATTCCTGAACCTGATCGGGGTCGCCCAAGAGAGCGCACTTTTCTGTGATGTCCTGTTTTTCTGGGTTCAGAAGGGTAGCCAGCTTTACAAGTTGGTAGCAGGATTTTTTATCGAGAACACTTTTCCCGGAATCACAAAAATCGAGTCCGGCATTTTGCATGGTGTCACCAAAAATATTCGAGACCACATCGAGGCCGCGTGACATTCCAATATTTGCAAGGTAAATATCAGGGATTAAATCATTATTGAAATCCCCGATATCGATACTCATGGTGTTTTGTGTGGTGAGGGGAATAATGTTGTCCTGATGGCGAATTTTTTTAAAGGTGTTTTTGTCGGTACCGTAATAGTAGGTGTCAGCAACACGGTAATCATTGCCAATCACTAGATCGGTTCGGCCATCGAGATTGAGATCTGTAAGTAATGTGGAATGAGTTTGCCCTGGAATGCCTTCCAACTCCTCTATGTTGAATTCAAGGTTGCGGTTCATTACCAATTGGTCAGCGGCTTGTTTTACCGGTTTGCGAGTCAGTATCCCTAGATAGTAATTGCCGTTTATGATATCGAGATAGCCGTCATGATTGATGTCCGCAAAGGCGGATGCGCTTGTAAGGAGAGCGTTTCCGTTCGGGACTTTTTTTATAGTGATTTTTCCTTCCACTGGGATGGGATTTAAAACCGCAAAATTCCCTTCGTTGAAAGTGGTTAGGAAAATATCGAGCCAACCATCGTTATTCAAATCAACGAGAGAAATATTGATCCCCTGTTTGCCTTTGAGTTGAGCTACATCGCTAAAAACTTTTTTGAAACTTTTCCCATACAAATTTTGGTAAAGCTCGAATCCATTGTCCGTTGCAATGGCAAAGTCCGTCCAGCCATCGAGATTGAAATCCCCAGAGGCAATGCCGCGTCCAAAAAATAATGGGTCAAGAAACAGACTCGGAGTCATAGCGTTGGAATAGGTGATTCCCATCTCGGTCCCGTTTTGCACGGTAAAGAGTTTTCCTTCCTGGGAGTTTCGAGACTCATGTGGATGAGCTTTAAGGGTGATATTTTTCTGCCTGAGAACAATGGATGCTGCGTGACGAGTCATAGGGGGGAGAGAAAAGTCATTGGAACTTGAAGAGACTTTTTTAGCAACAGGTTCCCCCACGATTTGGTCGTATTGTTGCAGCCACTGGACGTGGCGATATTCGATGAAGCTATTAGTGGCGTAACCTAAACCTATCCCAATGGCAAAAACGATGGCGAAAAGTTTTATCGCCAGGAAAACGGAAAACGTGCGCGCAACGATCATCGCAGAATAAATACTGAATGTCCCAAGTGTGAACAGCATTGTAGTTACGAATGCAGGGGCCAGTCCCGACATCATCAATGCTTGCGCCAACATCAAGTCAAAGGCTATTGGCAAAGGCATGATCGTGCCCATGAAGGAGATGAGACTCAGATTGATCAGATTGATCGGGACGCCAATCAATTTTTCGAAACTCCACGCATGGCTTGCCACAGCTCCCAAAAGACCCGCTAAAAGCATAAGAGGGACCGTTCTAATAAAAATGTATTTCAGTCCTTTTAAATAGTCGATGCTTGTTCCCTTTAATGCTTCTGACCACGACTCGGTGGTGATGTCGCAGGAGGTATCAATCTCACATGCTGAATTTTCAATCGGAGCCCTTTTTTTGTCAGAGATCAATGGAACAATTATCAGGATTAGCAAGAAGGTTGCGAGCAGCTTAGCCAGCGCCATATAAAAAGGAAAAATTGAGAACAGCATGGTCAGGATAACGATGTTCAAAGTGGGAGAACTGAACATAACCGCTAAAGCGGTTTCCATTTTGCTCCCAGCCTCGTACATTCCTTTGGCTATGGGTGCGACGCAGTTGACGCAAACACCGAGGGGCGTGCCCACAAACATTCCCATAAAACTGTTTCGAAAACGTTTATCAGAAGATTGTCGGGGAGTGTATTTAAGAAGAGTGTAAAACCCTGCCGCGATTACAAGACCAAATGTCATGCCGCGCCAATTGGTTTGGTACCAATTTAGAGTGGTGATCATTACACGCGTAGTAAAATCTGCATTACGCGATGCGTGAAAGTGGGCTTCGTTGGTGAGAGGGTCTTCAAATGCTTCAGTGCCAGAAAGAGCTGCTTTTGTGTCCAAAGCCGGGTAGCGGGAAACCAACCAAAAAGAACTGGCCACGCAAACAAGAAAAATAATAAGTATCGTAAACCTTCGGCTAACTGGCATTGTGCTAATTTTTAAAAAATGTAAGGGAATTTAACGTGTATATTTTTACCCTAAAAAAGGCAGAATGGGGAAACCAATTTTCGCATCTTGCTTGCAAGAACCCCTATTGGTAGAATCCATTCCATTGAAAAACCTTTTTAACAGGTTTTGCGGTTATAATGACTTCGTTTATTTCCCGCCCCGTATCCAGATAGAGGAGAAAGAATTTGTCAGATGTAGAAATCCCTTCCAATTTTATTCAAAATAGAATTGATGAAGAATTAAAGACCACTAAGTTTACCGTCCACACGCGATTCCCTCCAGAACCCAATGGGCATCTTCATATTGGCCATGCAAAGTCCATTTGCCTGAATTTCGGTATCGCTGCGAAATATTCTGGAGCATGTAATTTGCGGTTTGATGATACCAACCCCAGCAAAGAAGAAACCAAGTATGTGAAAGCCATTCAGGAAGACGTTAAATGGCTCGGGTTCGACTGGGAAGATCGTATGTTTTACGCCTCCGACTATTTTGATCAGCTTTTTGAGTTTGCTGTTCAGTTGATAAAAAAGGGAAAGGCTTATGTAGATGATCTGAACCCTGAGCAAATACGCGAATACCGAGGAACCCTTTCAGAGCCGGGGAAAGACAGTCCCTATCGAAATCGAACCATTGAAGAGAATCTAGATTTATTTGAAAAGATGAAAGCCGGTGAGTTTGTAGAAGGGGGGAAAGTTCTACGCGCCAAAATTGATATGAGTTCCGGAAATCTGAACTTACGCGATCCTATTCTTTATAGAATTTTGAAAGCTACGCACCATCGAACGGGAGACAAGTGGTGCATTTACCCTATGTATGATTTTACCCACGGGCAATCAGATTCCATCGAAAAAATAACCCACTCTTTATGTACTTTGGAGTTTGAGGATCATCGTCCTCTTTATGATTGGTTTTTGGATGAGCTGGACATTTATCATCCCAAGCAAATTGAGTTTGCTCGGTTGAACCTCAATTACACCATCTTAAGTAAAAGAAAACTTTTGCAATTGGTAGAAGAAGGCCATGTGGATGATTGGAATGACCCGCGTATGCCAACACTGTCCGGAATGCGCCAGCGGGGTTATCCACCCGAGGCAATCCGCGAATTTTGCGAACGTATTGGGATATCAAAAAGTAATGGTACGGTTGATTTTGCGTTATTGGAACATTGCGTTCGGGAAAACCTGAACCTGACAGCAACACGTGTGATGGCTGTTTTGCGCCCTCTTAAGGTGGTGTTGGTCAATTACCCTGAAGATCAGGTTGAGGAAATGGATGCGGTGAACAATCCCGAAAACCCGGATGCTGGAACTCGCAAAATGCCTTTTTCACGTGTTGTTTATATTGAGCAAGATGATTTTATGGAAGATCCTCCTAAAAAGTTTTTTCGTCTTGCTCCCGGTCGGGAAGTCCGTCTCAAACATGCTTATGTCATCAAATGCGAAGAAGTAGTTAAGAATGAAGCTGGAGAGATCGTTGAGTTACGTTGTACATATGATCCTCAGACACGTAGCGGTTCGACTCAGGATGGAAGAAAAGTTAAAGGTACATTGCATTGGGTTTCAGCCGATCACGCCTTTAAAGCAAAGGTGAGGTTGTACAACCACCTTTTCACACATGAAAACCCGGCAGATGAAAAAGAGTGTCCCGATTTAAAATCGAGTTTGAATCCCGAATCATTGGAGATCATTGAAGAAGCTTTGGTAGAGCCTTCATTGGGCCAAGCGAAAAGTGGGGAACGATTCCAATTTTTAAGGTTGGGTTATTTTTGTGCGGACAGCCAATCTTCTTCTGATTCACTCGTGTTTAATCGGACGGTGACCCTCCGTGATACCTGGGCAAAAATTGTAAAAAAATAATATTTTAGGAAGCCCTATTGGTTTATGCCCGAGGCTGTACTTTGGGTAGGGTGAAGGTGAAGGTGGCCCCTTGTCCTTCTTGGCTTTTGACAAAAATTGATCCGCTATGCCGGTTTACGATTTTTTTGCAGATAGCCAGACCAATCCCCGTTCCTCCATAGGCTGAATTTCCATGCAATCGTTCCAGGGGAGCAAAGATGCGCTCGGCAAATTTATCTTCATCCAACCCGATGCCATTATCCTTTACGTTGATGGTCCATCCCTCTTTGGTTTCATAACTGCTATCCAACTGAATTAGAGGGGGAGTATCCTGTTTATGATACTTTAAGGCATTTTCGATCAGGTTTTGGAAAAGCTGTCGCATTTGGAAGGGGTCGGCCTCAAGATGCGGTAGTTCCCCTATGTTAACCTTACCTCGAGTTTCCTGGAGTTTTGCATCCAGATCTTCGATCACTTCAAAAGCAATTTTTTCCAAGTCTATCTTCTGAAAAGGTTTACCCGTTGTAGTTATCTGAGAGAGTTTCAATAGGTCTTCTATCAGGCTTTGCATTCTACATGCGGCATTCCCCATTCGCTCGAGATAGCCTTTTTGCGTGTCATTGAAAGAGTCATTCGTTCCTAGAAGGCGGTCACTGAAAATAGAAATTTTTCTTAATGGCTCCTGCAAATCATGGGAAGCGATGTAGGCAAAATCGTTCAACTCTTTGTTGCTGCGTTCAAGTTCGGCAGCGTAATTTTTTAGGTCATCTTGAGTTTTATTTTTCTGTATGGCCAAAGCCGCGATGTTTGCCGATGATGTAATGATTTCCATCTCGGCTTGAAGGGGTTTTCGTGGTTCATGGTAATAGAGGGCGAAAGTTCCCAGGAC
>JAJDAV010000042.1 GCA_029261695.1 Nitrospinaceae bacterium
AAACACGCTTTCATTTTACATATCAATTACTGAAGGCGGCAAATATAATAGGTAATACACCTTCTTTTTATAGTTTGGAGTTTAAAGAAAAATGAGTTTGTTAAGCAAAGTTGTTCTTGGCTATATTTTTGCCTTTTTTATATTTCTACAACCACTAATGGTTAATGCGGAGGATGCACCCCCTATTCCCTTAAGTCTTAAAGAAACCATTGAGGATACATTAAAAAATAATGTCAGTATTGCGGTTCAAAAATACAACTCGAAAATATCTGAGCAATCTATCTATGAAGAAGAAGCAGATTTTGACATGACCCTTGATTTTGATGTTTCTGTGGGTGAAGAAACGGGCCAATCTGCTAGCGCATTTGCTAATCCCGCTAAAAGTAGAAATCAGAATTACAATTGGGATTTTTCAATCTCTCAAAAATTTGTTACCGGTGGCGATTATGAGTTGAGTTTCGATAATAATAGGAACAGGACGAACTCAACCGTTGCTGGTCTCAACCCACAATATTCTACGGAGATGAATTTAACGCTGACTCAGCCCTTATTAAAAGATTTTGGTATTGATAATAATAAGAGCGATATTTATATCGCTAAAAATAACCAGAAAATTTCAGACTATGAGTTCATGGATTCAGTTATTGATATCATCACCAATGCTGAAAATACATACTGGGATCTGGTATTTAGTATTGAAGATTTGAAAGTTAAGAAAAAATCATTAGAACGAGCGCAGGATTTAGAAAAACAGGTCAAGGCACAAGTTGAAGTAGGAACCATGGCTCCCCTGGAAATACTTCAGGCCCAATCAGAGGTCGCCTCGCGCGATGAACTTCTTTTAAGCGCACAGGATACAATTCTCGACAATGAAGATAGTTTAAAAAATATCCTTAATTATTCGTTCGACACAAAACAAGGGCAATCGCGTCTTCGCCCTACGGAGGACCCTGCATTCGATCCTGGGACTGAGGGGACTCTAGTAGAAGCTCTTCAAGAGGCATTAAACCAAAGGCCAGATTTGTTGGGTAAAAAGAAGGAACTTGATAATCGTAATATTGAAGTTAAATACAACGAAAACCAGACTTACCCTACCCTCGACCTTGTTTCCAGCTTGGGCTTGAACGGTATTAGTGGTGAGGCCATTAATATAACTTCAGGGTCCTTTCAAGGCACGAGTAAATTTGGAGGCGGGTATGGAAATTCCCTCAGTGATTTAGGCTCGGGTAAATACCATCTATGGGAGTTCGGGTTGAATTTCAGTTATCCCATCGGAAATCGTGCTGCTAAAAGCCAACTTGTAGCTAAGAAACTAGAAGTCGCACAATTATTGCTGGATATTAAAGATCTGGAAAAAACCATTGCGGTAGAAGTCCGTGAAGCCTATCGACAAATTAAAACCGACATTAAAAGAGTTCATGCTTCCCGGCTGGCAAGAAAACTTGCGGAAGAAAAACTCAGTGCAGAAGAAAAGAAGTTTGAAGTCGGTCTGTCAACGAGTTTCAATGTCCTTGAATTTCAAGAAGACCTTGCAGAGCAACAAAGCAATGAGATTAAAGCGATCATTGACTATAAAAAATCCAAAAACCGTCTACGTCAAGTTAAAGCCCAAACTCTTAGGGACAACAATATCGAATTGTCTGAAAGCGATAAAACATGAAGAAAACCCTGATTTTGATCGGGGTGTTGATTCTCTTAACCGCGCTTTATTTGTCCGATAATGAGTCTGAGGCACCCCTAAAACCTGCATTCAAACTTGCTGAAGTAACACAGGGGCCTATCTCAATTAAGATCTCCGCCACCGGTGTTGTTGAACCCAATTTTAAGGTCGAAGTAAAATCCAAAGCCAGCGGAGAAGTATTATCCTTCCCATTGCTTGAAGGCGACAAAATAGAGAAAGGCACATTGCTCCTTCAGTTGGATAAGTCTGACGAGAAAAGAAATGTAGCCAAAGCCAAAGCCGACTTATCCAGTGCCACTGCAAAGCTCAATAAAGCTGAAACAGCTCTTCTGCTTCAAAAAACAAAATACAGTACGGATATAAAAACTTCACAATCTGAGGTGCAAACTGCTATTGCCAATCTCAAAGAAAGTGAAGATAAACTAAAAAGACAAATTGAACTTTTTGAACAAAAAGTAGTGTCGCAAGAATCTCTAGATTCAGCTCAAACCTTGTTCGATGTCAATCAGCAAAAATTGATCCAGGCCGAATCGCAATTTCAAAAAGCAAAAGATTCAATACACGATATAGCAATGAAGGAAAACGAAATCGAACTCGTGAATACTGAGGTGCAACTGGCAGAAATTGCATTGGATGAGGTGCAAGAAAGGCTGGAGGAAACAGAAATTTTTGCACCCATCACGGGGGTTATTATTGAAAAGCTGGTAGAAGAAGGCCAAATAATAGCATCTGGAATATCTAATGTCAGTGGGGGAACCGCCCTCGCCTCCATCGCTGATATGTCTCGTCTCTTTATAATTGCCGACATAGATGAAACCGATATTGGGTCTGTTAAAGTGGGTCATGAAGTAACGATTACGGCAGATGCTTTTCCTGATAATGTGTTTAAAGGCCGTGTAAAGCGGATTGCCCCACAGGGTATAGTTGAAAATAGCATTACCATATTCAAAGTGAAAATCGAGGTTCTTGGTCAGGGTAGAAAAATTTTAAAACCCATGATGTCGGCCAACATTGAAATTGTGACAAAGAATATTAAAAATACAATTTTCACCTCTAGAGCGAGCATTCGTGATGGCGAAGCTGGGAAATTTGCCATGATTCTAAAAAATGATATTCCAGAAAGAGTGGAAGTTAAAACCGGGATAAGAAACCCCATTCACGTTCAAATTATTTCGGGGCTGACCCCTGGGGATAAAGTAATTCTCGGTGATTGGGAAAAGGCTCTGGAAGAAGCTAAGAACTCAAGTGGTAAAGGCTCTTCACTCAAAAAGATTTTATGGATGATTCGTTCTAAGTAAATATGAGGTCACTTTGATTTCCATCGAAAACTTATCAAAAGTTTATGATTCTGGGTCCTTGTCGGTAACAGCTTTGAAGGAAGTCAGCTTTCAGATCGATAAAGGTGAGTTTGTAGCCATAATGGGACCGTCAGGAAGTGGTAAATCTACCTTAATGAACTTGTTAGGTTGCCTGGATTTACCAACTACTGGAAAATATGAATTGGAAGGTCTTGAAATTGGAAATCTAAAAGCCAATCAATTAGCTGAAGTAAGAAATAGAAGGATAGGATTTGTATTTCAAAGCTTCAACCTTCTCCCAAGAGCAACAGCTTTAGAGAATACAGAATTGCCCCTTCTCTATGGAAGGGTCGCAAACTCCACTGAAATTGCCATGCAGGCTTTGGAAAGAGTTGGGCTGAAACATAGGGCCAAGCACAAACCTACAGAGCTATCGGGAGGAGAAAAACAAAGAGTTGCCATAGCAAGAGCTCTTGTTAACCAACCCGCCATTATTCTCGCAGATGAGCCGACTGGAAACCTCGATTCAGTAACTGGAGAGGAGATCATGTCACTTTTCCATGAACTGAATAAACAAAATGTTACCCTTATTATTGTCACTCATGAAGAAGAAATTGCCCGTCAGGCAAAACGAATAATCAAAATGAAAGATGGAAGAATTACCACAGACCAGATACTCGAGGAAACTTCATGCTGATTCTTGATCTATTCAAGATGGCTTTAAGAAGCTTGATTTCTCATAAACTTCGCACATTTTTAACAGCTTTGGGAATCATCATAGGCGTGGCTTCTGTTATATCCATGATATCCATTGGAGAAGGAGCACGGCAGCAAACATTAAGTACAATTTCCAAGTTCGGAACAAATATTATTACCATCAAACCAGGTCAGAAAAAATCAAGACATGTTTCTACGGGGAAAGTAGATACTTTAATGTTGGAAGATGCTCAATTAATTGAAAAACACGTTCCTCTTATAACCGGAGTAGCTGCTCAGGTTTATCGTTCAGCACAGTTGAAATATGAGAATAAAAATTCAAACACAACGGTTCGCGGTACGGGGAAAAGTTATGTTTCTCTGGCAAATTTTGAAATGGCCAAGGGACGTTATTTTAACCAACAAGAAATTAATGCAGCTAAAAGAGTTTGCGTGCTCGGAGCTACCGTCTTAAAAAACCTTTTCGAAGAAACCAATCCACTGGGTAAAACCATAAAGGTTGATGGGAAAAATTTTATGGTTATTGGGGTAACTGAGCCTAAGGGCGCTCTAAGCTGGTTTGATCCAGATGATCAGATATTTATACCCGTTACAACGGCTCAAAAACGTGTTTTTGGGATGGATCACATTCAGTCCATTGATGTGCAAGCGGCAAATATTGAAGACCTTGAAATTATAAAAGAAGACATAGCTCAGTTACTGAGACTCCAACATAATATTGCCGATGGTAAAGAAAATGACTTCTACGTACAAAACTCGTCCCAGTGGTTAAATAGTTGGGGAGATGCAGCAAAAACCTTTACTTACCTTTTAGGTGGAATTGCAGCTATTTCATTAATGGTGGGCGGTATTGGTATTATGAATATCATGTTGGTTTCTGTAACTGAACGAACCCGAGAAATTGGCATTCGAAAAGCTATAGGTGCCAAGAAAAAGGAAATTCTGGAACAATTCCTTATTGAGTCGGTGCTAATAAGTTTTCTGGGCGGAGGAGTAGGAATATTGTTAGGTATCACCATATCTGAGATGGTATCCAAAATAGGAGGATGGGATACAATTGTTTCTTCCCAATCCATTATTCTGGCATTTGGTTTTTCCGTAGGAATTGGAATATTTTTTGGATTTTATCCTGCAAATAAGGCCGCCAATATGAATCCAATTGAAGCTTTGCGTTACGAATAATCTTTCGTACTCCTTATTCTTGCCGTAACATAAAACATCTTATATTTTAGCTGCTTATTATGGATTTCCTTCCTGACAAAAAGAAATTTATCCATCTGACAACTTCTTTATCCCGCGTTCCTGTGTGTGGTGAAGAATGCATTTCAAGCCTCGATCCTTTCCTTTTGTATCAAGAGCTGTTTAAAAATTCAAAACGATCATTTTTGCTGGAAAGCGGAAAAGGCCCCCCGGAGACTGCCCGGTTCTCAATTTTTGGTGAGTCAAACTCTAAACAGCTAAATTTTTACAGAAAGAAAGCCATCCTTTATGAAAATGGCACTCTGAAAAATGAGTTTAATAATATTGAAGAAGCTTTTAGAATATTGGACTTCGACAAAAATACTCAACACATTGACTATCTTCCACATTTTTGGGGCGGATGGGTTGGTTTTGTAGGCTATGAAGCAGGTGCGTTATTTGAAAACATTAACCTCCAGACTTCCTCCAACGGTCTTCCAGATATTAGTTTCATGGAAGTTGAACAATTGTTTCTCTATGATCATCAAAGTCACAAACTAAAATTTATAATTTCTGGTGAAAACAAAATAAAAGAATCAGATTATGTGGCCTTTATTGGCGAAATCAAACGAGTCTGGAAGAACGTGCAATTAGCGTTAGAGAAAATTAATTCTGAAGGTCCGCTCAAAACAATTTCTAAAAATAATCCCCCCCCTACTTCAATCAAATCCAATTTGAATAAGAATGACTATATGCAAAAGGTCGAAAAGGCCAAGACATATATTCGTGAAGGAGACATATATCAAGCAAACCTTTCGCAGAAATTTGACACTCCCTTTGATGCTGATCCTTTAGAATTATATCGAAAATTAAGAAAGGTTAATCCTTCACCTTTTTCTGGTTTTCTTAAATTTGACAAGTTTGTTCTTGTTAGTTCCTCCCCTGAAAGATTAATAAAAGTTTCAGGGGACACAATTGAATCCAGGCCCATCGCGGGAACCCGCCCACGCAGTAAGGTTGCTAGTGAAGACAAAGCTTTATCTAAAGAACTTTTGTTGAATGACAAAGAACGCGCCGAACATTTAATGTTGGTTGATTTGGAAAGGAACGATCTTGGCCGACTATGTAAAACGGGTTCTGTCGTGGTCACTGATTTTATGTTTTTAGAAAAATACTCCCATGTAAGTCACATAGTATCCAATATTTCTGGGAGTCTATTACCCAACCAAAATATATTTGATATATTAAAGGCTACTTTTCCAGGAGGAACTATCACTGGCTGCCCCAAAATCAGATGTATGGAAATCATCAATGAATTGGAGCCTGTCGAACGAGGTCCCTACTCGGGTTCATTTGGGTATATTGGTTATGCGCCCTATATGGATTTAAATATAATTATTCGCTCAATAATTATTAGTAATGGCAATGCAAGCTTCCATGTAGGTGCAGGAATTGTGGCTGACTCAATTCCAGAAAAAGAATACCAAGAAACTCTGGATAAGGCCGCCGCAATGGTAGAAGCTTTATCTGCGGAGCAATAATAAATGGATGAACCCACCGTATATATAAACGGATTATTTACTCGGCTAAGAAATGCAAAAGTATCCATTCTTGATCGAGGGTTTTGCTATGGAGATGGTTTATTTGAAACTTTACGCTCTAATAATGGAAAAGTATTTCGCCTTGAGCACCATATAAATAGATTATTTGAATCTCTAGCACAGGTTTTAATTGAGTTACCTATGACACGCTTAGAGGTAATGAATGTGGTAAGGGAGACTATTTCCAGAAACAAATTTGAGAATGCCATTCTTCGTCTTGCGGTAACTCGAGGGGATACCCAATCCAATATCCAAATTGATTCCAACGTTCCCCCTACTCTTGTGATCAACATTCGTCCCTTCGTACCTCTTGTAAAATCTGTGTATAAAAAAGGGATCCGAATCAAACTTTTTCAGGAAAGAGCCAATCTTATAAATGGTTTAGGGAATCGATTAAAGTCGGGCAATTATTTGTCAAATATTCTAATAAAGGAACTATCTGATAGAAAGAATTTTATGGAAGGCATTGTGGTCGATCCTGATTTTGGTGTTACCGAAGGCACTACGAGTAATATATTTATTGTAAAACAAGGGATGCTCAAGACCCCACCTCTGAGTCCTTATGTTTTGGAAGGCATTACAAGGCAAGTCGTACTAGAAATCGCAAAAGAGCATAAAATACCCTTTAATGAAGAACAAATAAGCATAGATGACTTATTAAATGCTGATGAAGTTTTTATAACTAATAGCGGTATTGAAATTGTTCCCGTGACTCAAGTTGACTCAGAGGTTATCGGGGATAAAAAGCCGGGTATATTAACGGGATTTTTTCATAATGAATTTTTAAAATGCGTTGAAGCTGAGAAAAATACATGTTAATTTCTAACAATTACTAATCTTTTGCAATTTAATTGAGTAATTTTAATGACTGAATCCGATAGATTTCAAGATAACTCTTCTGGAGTTATCTCAGATAATAAATATAAAAAAAATTGGCTGCCAAAAGATTCCTTTGGAGATTTGGGCCAATGGAGAAATTATAATGAGGCCATTGGTTATTTACGCCTGATGAACCAAGTATATGCAGGGGGTTATAGTGATTGGAGGCTGCCCACCTGTCAGGAAGTGGAAAGCTTATATGACACGGCTTACGATCATTTGGATTGGGAGGATGAAATCGTCCATATTTCTACACTTTTTGTAAACAAATGTTCTAATTATTTGTGGACTAGCGAAAAAGATGAAAACCAGAATGTCTGTAGAATAAACCTGAGAAATAAAGAGCTGGAATATATTGACCCCGGAACGCGAGATCATCAAGCTGCCAGACTAGTGCGAGATATTTAATCTACTGGTTATTTTCTTTGTCACTCCAAATCGTTTCCCAAAATGTCAGGCAGTCCATAGGGTTAAAGTTTCCTTCTTTGTATTCCTCGCCTGAAACTATAGCTTCTTTAGTCCCTTCATGATCAAAGGCTACGATTAATACATCAGCATGTTTAGTCTTCTCAAAGCCATTAAATAGCGTTCCTTTTAATGTGGCAGGAATATTCAGAGGTATAAAGCGGGCAATTCTTTCTCCTAGCCTTGAATTGTGCAAATCAAGGCATAACCCATCATTTTCAAGCCACAAGTCTATACTTTGATCCTCAGTTTTCCCTGTAGTAAAAATTTTACTATCAACACGGACGGCGTGTGCAGTCCCAACCGAGCCTTTCAGCCATACTTTTCCGTCATCATAAATTGTTGCCATTCTATGGGTTCCTTTGACTTGAAACGAGATTTATACCATAATTTTAATTTTTAAAACCAACCCTTAAAAAATAATTGACCAAAAAATTTATCAATCGTCTGGATCAAGGTCTGAGTGATCTAAAGGAGAGCCATCTCCATAGAGAAGTTAGATTGTATAATAATTTTGAATGCAATCTAGCGTCCAACGATTATTTTCAGTTGCGCTTTCACCCTAAAGTTATAGCTGGCGCAAGAAGAGCCTGTGAAAAATTTGGCTCTGGGAGTGGTGCATCCCCTCTTCTATCAGGTTTTCTACCTTGCCATAAAGAACTATTAGAGGAAATTATAGTTTGGAAACAAAAGCCTTATGGCATGTTGTTCAACTCAGGATTCGTTGCCAATCAGGCAATTTTAAAGCATTTGCCCGGCAAAAAAGATTTAGTCCTCGCAGATCGACTTATTCATCATTCACTGGCGCAAGCCCTTTTAAGTTGCCCCGCAAAGTTCAAGCGCTACAGCCATTTGGATATGGATGAACTTGAAAAACTTCTTCAAAAAAATCATGAAAACTTCGACACCCTATTTGTAGTAACAGAAAGCGTTTTTAGCATGGATGGTGACTATCCAGATCTAAAAAAACTGGTCGCCCTAAAACATAAATATCCCTTCGTATTGGTATTGGATGAGGCTCATGGAACAGGCGTTTTTGGGGAGAATGGAGGGGGCCTGGCAGAGGAAATGGGTGTCCTTTCCGATGTTGACATTTTGATAGGAACATTGGGCAAGTCGTTGGCTAGCATGGGCGCTTATGTATTGTCACACAATCAGTCAGTCATAGATTATTTAACCAATGTTTCAGGGGAATATATTTATTCTACTTTTTTATCGCCATCTCAGGTTGGGGCTGCACTAGAATCCATAAAACTAATAAAAACATACGATGAACAAAGAAAAAAAATAAGAAGAATATCAAAATATGTCAGAAGCCAATTAAAGCAAAATTACCAGGAATATGAGTCTCCAATAATTCCTATATTTATCGGTGATCCTCATAAAACTCTAAATTTGAGAGATATATTATTAAAGAATAAAATATTGGTTGGGGCTGTCCGACCCCCCACTGTTCCGAAAGAAACATCACGATTAAGAATCTCTCTGCACTCTGATATCAATGAAGAATCCTTAGATATTCTTCTTAATTTAATAAAAACATGGAAAAAAGACTGACGATCACTGCAATTTCGGGTTGGGCAATTCCCGAAACCTGGTTTGAAGAACAAATAAATAATGTGTTTATCGACGCTGACACAAGAATTATTTATCCTAAAAACCCGGAAAACAAAGAAGAAGCGCGACAAGTTTTAAATCAATATCCATCTGATCTTTATATTGGCTATTCCCTAGGAAGCCTCTGGCTCCTTAAATACCAAGAATTTTTACCACAAAATTGCCATAAAGCTTTATTGGCGCCAATTTTGGGATTTTTAGATTCAAGCAAATTGGGGGGGAAAACTACAGAAGCACAGTTAAAATATCTGATAAAAATATTAAAGAACAGCTCCGATGAGACCGAGATTTTGCGGGATTTTTTCTTTCACGCAAATTTGCCCTACCCTGAAACCCAAATTCATGAAATCCACAAAAGAGAAATTTTAATAAATGGCTTGGAGTTTCTTAATAATTTTTCTGTTACTGGCAAAGAAACTAATGATTTTTTGTCGATTATAGGGGAAAATGATACTTTTGTGGATCCAGAAACTTTAAAAGTGCATATTCCACACTTGAAAATTATAAAGGGAGCTGGGCATTCACCTACTTTATTGCTGAAACAGTTAGCTAATAAATTTCTTAAATTGAGATAAACGATTCATTCTGCATGAAAATATTTGGAATAAATTTTACAGCGAATCCTACGGATAAAAGTCCGATTACGATCGCTCTTTGTGATTTTAAAAAAAGTCATGGGCTTTCTGTACACAAGGTCCAATTCTTAACCTCAATATCTGAGTTTGAGCTTTTTTTAAAGCAAAAAGGCCCTTGGTTTGCTGGTGTTAATTTCCCACTGGGGCAGCCCAAGCAGTTTCTTGAAAAAGCAGCTCTACCGCCCGTATGGAATACCTACATTAAAGAAATTCGAAAATGGAAACAAACAGGATTTGAAAAAAAGGTAAAACAGTACATCAACAAACTCCCAAAGGGAAATAAATTACCCCTTCGCATAACAGATATATTTGCGGGATCAGATAGTCCCTTAAAACTCACAGGGAATCATTCTATCCACCGTTTTTTTGAAGGTAGTCATTGCGTACTTAAGTCTGGTGCATCTATCATCCCCTGTTTACCCAAAAAAGATAATAGAATAATTATTGAAACATTACCTGAATTGGTTGCCCAACGATTTAAAGTTCACGATGCTCAAGGAAAAAGAAAAAAGTCAGAGGCAGAAAATATTCATAAAGAAGTAATAAAGGGTTTGGAAACCCCTGAATTTGAGCACGATTTTGATTTTAAATTGTTTATTGATGACACCCTGAAATTACAATGCATCGAAGATGTTAAAGGTTTTTCTCTTGATGCGATATTAAGCGCAGTTCAGACAGGCTGGTCGTACAATATGGGAAAACCCAATTATGGGATTCCAGATTTACAGCACCCCAGTATCCAATCCGAAGGCTGGATTATTGATCCTAGTCTGGTTAATGGAATAGCAAAACCTAAGAATAAATTAGGTAACGAGCTTGCAGAGTTTATCCAAAAAGGGGGATTAGACTCCAAGAGGTCTTTTAACCTAATGGGTCACATCCAGAGACTATCAAATATTGGCCGAGCATTATCAGGTGAACGCAATTTAAATGCATTACTAGAAATAATTGTAAATGAGGCAAGAGACCTGACCCATGCTGATGGGGGGACACTTTACATAATGCAAGATGATGTCCTGAATTTTAAAATTGTTCAGAACGAATCATTAAATATATTCATGGGTGGCACCACCGGGAAGGACATAACCTTTCCACCTGTCGCGAAAAATATGTCCAATGTCTCTGCTTACGTTGCAATAAAGAATATTTCAGTAAATATCCCAGATGTTTATAACTATGAGCCTTTCGATTTTACCGGGCCCAAAAAGTTTGATGAGAAAACAGGTTATCGAACCAAATCCATGCTTGTTGTACCACTTACTAACCATGAGGATGTAGTTATAGGGGTTTTACAACTCTTAAACGCTCGGGATATAAAAGATAAGAAAAGAGTCATTCCGTTTTCCCCTGATTACGAAAGCCTGGTTGAGTCATTAGCCTCCCAAGCAGCGGTAGCAGTTAGCAATGCCTCCCTCATAAATGAAATAAAATCAGCACATCAAACATTGATTGTTGCTCGAGATAAATCTGAAGAGGCTAACCGCGCAAAGAGTAATTTCCTGGCTAACATGAGTCACGAGCTCCGAACTCCCATGAACGCAATCATTGGCTATAGCGAAATGTTATTGGAGGATGCAGAAGAAGAAGGGTTAGATGATTTCACAGATGATCTGGGGAAAATCCGATCATCAGGAAAGCATTTATTAGGATTAATTAATGAAATTCTCGATTTATCAAAAATTGAAGCTGGGAAAATGGAAATCCTGCTCGAAAGCTTTGAGATTTCAAAATTAGTCAAAGAAGTTGAGGGTACAATTCACCCTCTCGCGGAAAAAGGATCGAATAAATTGGTCATAGATTGTCCTGAAGGTATTGGTTATATGGATGCCGATGAAACCCGAGTCCGCCAAATGCTGCATAACTTATTAAGCAATGCATGTAAATTCACAGAAAATGGCACCGTTACGTTAAAAGTTTTTCGCGATACAAGAGACGACATCGAGTGGGTTAATTTTGCCATCAGTGATACAGGCATGGGTATCCCGGAAGAATCTATTAACAAGCTATTCCTGGAGTTTTCTCAAGTCGACAATTCCTCGACAAGAAAATTTGGAGGTACCGGACTTGGCCTTGCAATCAGCAGGAGGTTTTGCTTAATGATGGGAGGAGATATACGAGTAAGAAGTGTTTTGAATGAAGGCTCAACCTTCACCATTTATCTCCCAGTTAAAGTAATCACCCAAAAAACACTAAGAAGAAGGCAAAGTGATCGTTAAACATTTATCTCTTTCCAGTATGGGGTAAATATAAATCACACATCTCGCCATGAACATTTCAAACCTCCTTTGACTTTGGATCACCCAAATCGGTCATCAGACATAGAAAAAAAAATTGTTGAAAGTTTTTCAAAGTATGCTCGTTCTTATGATCGTTACGCACTTTTGCAGCGATCTATGGCAGAGCGACTGGCTTCTTTTTTACCTCAAAAGCCTCCCCCTCATATTATTGAGCTAGGTTGTGGAACAGGAGTTTTTACTCGGCACCTTTTAACTATGCCCCTAAAAAACCTGACCCTAAATGATATATCACCT
This sequence comes from Nitrospinaceae bacterium, assembly GCA_029261695.1. Taxonomy (GTDB): domain Bacteria; phylum Nitrospinota; class Nitrospinia; order Nitrospinales; family VA-1; genus UBA8687. Next base: position 12,604 of record JAJDAV010000042.1, read on the forward strand.
GAAATGATTAAAATATTGAAAGCGCGTTTATCAACTCCTGGTAATACTAAGTTTTTGGTGGGAAATGCAGAAAAAATCACATTGGAAATGGCAGATTTAATATGCGCCAATGCAGTTTTTCAATGGTTTGAAAATCCTTTAGAAACGCTAACTGGCTTAAAGAGTTCATTAAATAAAAAGGGAAGTATATTATTTAGTACATTTGGCCCTGAAACATTGATGGAGTTTCGCCAAGCCGCAAATATAGTTAGCCCAACAACTCTTTATACTATCAAACAATGGAAGAACTTTATAAAGGACACAGGGTTTGTGTTGAGGTCATTTGATATGGAAAAAAGAAAAATTTTCTCTCCAAGTGCTATGAATTTAATAAAAAATCTTCAGCAAATTGGAGCAGCACCTATTAGAATGTTTAATGCGGGTGGATTAAGGAAACTAATCAGGGATTACGATAAACATTTTTCTACAGATCAGGGAGTTTATGCAACCTGGGAGCTCTATTACTTTTCCATTACTTGTTGATATAGAAAGTTTATATTATACAAAACAAACCCCCGGCTTATTTATATAAAGATGCCAGCAAATTTCCTCAGTAAAAATCTAGCTCTCCTAAAATCGCATCATCCAAAAGCATATGAAGTTATTAATAATTCTATTCCAACTAGTAAATTCTTTATTTCGGAATCAAACTCCGGTCTCCCAACGCTTTCCTATATAAATGATGAAGGGAATCAGATTTGTTTACTTAGCAAATACGACCCCCTTAAAGAAGCCAATAGTTTAATCAATTCCCTAAATCCACAAGAACATACAAACTACATTGTTAGTAGTATGGGATTATGCTACCAGATAATCGAACTGATAAAGCTAGCACCTACATCTTCTAGGATTATTGTAATCGAACGCAACCCAGAACTAGCCAGGCTTGCCTTTGAAACAAAAGATTTAAGCCAAGTTATACTTTTTCCAGGTTTATCTTTTGCTTTCCCTGAAACAACAAATGATGTTCTGACTATTCTAGAAAAAGATAAATTTAATTATTGTTTAAATGGTTATCAACTCGTTAGACAGAAATCTTTACATCAAATAGATGCGGAAGGTAATAATGAATTTCTCGGGGAATTAGAGAAGTTTTTTCAAGCCGCTACGATCGAACTTAAAACCCAAACAGCAAAGTCTAAATTATTTTACAATAATGTTCGCAGGAATTTCTCCAATCTAATATCAAGTAATGGCATAGAGGCCATTAAAAACTCTTTTCAAGATATGCCTGCTATTATTTGTTCAGCAGGCCCCTCACTTGACAAAAATATTCAATATCTAAAACCTAAAAGAGATAATTTTATTTTAATCTCTGCGGCAACTGCATTAGAGCCATTATTTAAAAATGGGATTTCACCTGACTTTGTAGTCGCTATTGACCCAGATGAATTGACACCTCGTTTCTTCGATTTCCAGAGTAAAATTGAAAATACATGGCTTATTTACGACCCTGTAGTTCCCTCTATTATTCCAGAGTTCTTCAAAGACAAACGCTTTACTTATGACTCACCAGTTAATTTAGCCCAATGGTTAAAAAAGCATATAGGATCTTATGGCTCACTAGGTAAAGTTTTTTCCGTCGCTCATGCAGCCTTTGAGTTAGCTAATAATATTGGATGCTCACCAATCATTTTCATAGGTCAAGACCTTTCTTTCTCTGGAAACCGGCTCCACTCAAGGAACTCATATTATTACCAAGAAAAAGAAAAATTATTGGGCCCCATTGAAACGATGGAAAATTTAGATGAGAAAAAATTTCGCAAATATTCTGAAAATTTATTTGACGGTCCAAATATATTTGGCGGTCAATTAAAGACAACGGTGGCTCTAGACACTTACGCACAAATGTTGTCGGATTCCTTCAGTAATAATTCAAATATTTTCAATGCCACGGAAGGAGGTATGGGAATAAGAGGAACCGAAAATATATTATTGCGTGAAGCTATTAATACTTATTGTTGCAAAAACATTTCAACGCTTAAAACAAATATCCTTAAATCTCTTCCACCCATACCCCCTAAAATTGCAGAGGTGCATAAGACGGCAGAGAAAAAACTTACGTGTTTTAGAGAGATTTCCAATCAATTAGCTGAACTTGAAACAGGACTGAAGCAAGGGCAATTTATAACAGATATAACCAAAGAGAGTTTTGTGCGCAAGATGAGGTCAATCATTCAAGACTTGTTAGAGGATGAAGAAGCGACTTTGCTTCTACAAGGTTATGACTATTCGGGGTTTGCTATTTGGAATCAAAAATCAAATGAGATATCTAAAAATAAAATGGGTGTCGGAAACCCGGATCGCCTCGAGGAAGAATTTCAACGTGATAAAAATTTTCTTGATAGTTTAAAAAATTCTGTAAAATTTCATTTAGATTTTTTTTCAAGTTTGGCAAATAAGGATAACTAGTTTATTTTAGAATCATCTTAAAACCCCACTCCGTTCCCAATTGATCCGCTAGCTTAAATAATTGAATAAGCGCCTATTTTTCAATACTTTAGTATTGACAAAAATCCCCTATAAGTTTATCCTCTTAACATCAAATAAAATTAAATGGATGGAGGCAGGCATGGAAGCTTTGCATGACAAAAATATGCCCTTTCCGGAAGATGATGGCTCATCGGCCCAAAAAGATAGCTTGGAATCGTTTGAGAATGATCTTCGGGAGGAAAATTTACGTATGATGAGAAATCTACGCTTGAAAGAAATGATAGGCAAGGCCAAAAAGAATGACCCTACGGTATGGCCCTTCAAATAGTTTAAAATTCTGTTGTTCGAGTTTCTTATATTTACTCGGCCAACAGGTTTTTAATCTCTGTCGCCAATCCAAATCCTGAGCCAAACCATTTACCACGCAAGACGCCCTCCTTATCAATCAATATAGTCGAAGGGGTCCCTCGCAACTGATAATTTTCGAAGGTCTCTGCAGTAAATTTTTTATCTTTATAATAATTGATAACCTGTTCTGTTATTTTTTTCTGAGTCACCTCAGGTAATTGAGAGAAGTCAGGAAAATCTCTTTTTATCATTTTTCTAGCCGCTTCACTGGCTTTAGTAGGATCCGCTGGAACAATTTTATCCCAGGCAATAGCAAAGGGTATTTTATAAGAGAGATGATTGTTTTCAAGTAATCCCTGGCTTCCTAACCCATGCAAAGTTTCTCCAACCACTTCCCCATGCGTTACTAACTTTTTTAAATTTTCCAGATTATTCAATTGGTAATCTTCAAAAGCAGTAGCCAACCCCCAAAAAAGCACAGGTTCATCGCGGAACATATTATAAGAATCAAGAATTTCTGGAAATCCAGCACTAAAACATCCTGGACAATTGACCTGAAAAACTTTTACAACAATAATATTACCTCTTTCCCTACTAATATTTGAGGGTTCACCTTGTACCCACTCAGAGATTTCTAAGTCGGGAGCCATCTCGCTAATTTGAGGCATGACCCGTATCCTCACCAATATTTGCCACTAAACGTTTAATCAAAGGTTTCATCCTCTCAGGTGGATTACTATTTAAAGCTTGATCGAGCAAAAAGAGCGCCCTACTCTTTTCTCCCTGAAGATTATGAATGACTCCAAGCATTACATAGGAGTTAAAAAGTTTGTCTCCCATAGGATAGTCATCAACTACTTTCTGGAAGTATTTTTTTGCATTGGAGAATTTTTTTAATCTATAAAATGAAGACCCTATTCCAAAATGGATATTATCTTCTAAAAAATTTGGTGGATTTTGCTTAATGAGTCCATTAAATAGCTTTAAGCTTGCTTTATACTTGCCGTCACTAAATGCCTTCATCGCCAATTTGTAGTTTTCACTGGAAAATATAACAGGTGGCTTGACTTCTGAGAGAAGCCTTAATCTTTCTTTTTGTTCATCATATTTTACACGCGTATTTTGCAAGTCCTCTTTCATTTTTTGATTACGAGCGATTTCTTTATTTATTCGGCTTGAAAACTCACTGTCTGAATTGCGGATATTTGAATCTGCTTTACGGATTAAGCCATCCATAGTTTCTTCTTGTGCCGACACAGAGGCTTGGTTTATAAATAGTCGCTCTATTTCAGAGGTCAGTTTGTCCAAGTACTGTTGATTTTCTCTTCTTTTAGCAAGGGTTTCTTTATCTGGCGGATCCCAAACATGCATTTCAGTAGGATTTGCATTCCAATTAGTTGGAGCGGACGGCAAATATCCACCGCAAGCCGTGAAAAAACTGGCAAAAATAAAAACAACCATTATCAAAAAAATATTTTTCATAGGCCTGCAAAGTTATATAATCAGATATTACTGATTTAGTTTAGACAAAATCCCCTTAAAATTCAACCCTTTACAAACAATGAAAGATTATTACTCCGTTTTAGGTATTAAAAAAGGTTCTTCCGATGATGACATTAAAAAAGCCTATCGCAAGCTTGCCATGAAATATCATCCAGACCGAAATGAAGGCGATTCCAAAGCTGAAAATAAATTTAAAGATATAAGCGAAGCCTACGCTGTTCTAAGTGACAATAAAAAGCGCCGTGAATACGACCAAGTAGGTTCAGAAGGGTTTCATCAAAAATTTTCACAAGAGGATATTTTCCGAGACTTTGATATCAACGATATACTCAGAGGGTTTGGATTTGGTTCCGGTCCAGGCAACCCTTTTCAAGGGCAAGAAGGCTTTTCTGGTGAAGGTGGGTTTGGTAATCGATTTCACCGTCAACCTCAAGCAAGTCCTCCCCCTCCCCTTATAAAAGAACTTTCTATAAGTTTTGAAGAGGCAGCATTAGGAGCCCAAAGAAATATTTCAATTTCACGAAATGGAAAGGTTGATGAGACCAGCATTAAAATTCCTGCAGGAATCACTGACGGAAAAACCCTACGATTAAAAGGAAAAGGCCATTTAGGACCAGATGGTAAAACTTTGGGAGATTTGCATTTAAAAATCAGAGTGCAATCTCACCCTCTTTATAGACGTGAAGGCCAAAACATTGTCATAGATTCTGAAATCAAATTGACCGACGCAATTTTAGGTACTACCATTGAAGTCCAAACTTTAAATGGCATTAAGGGAGTCAAAATCCCACCGGGGACACAAAACAATGCAAAGTTACGTTTAAAAGGGGTCGGCATAAAATCGCCATCAGGCATTCAGGGCGACCAATTGGTTAATATTAAAATATCTACCCCTAAAAATTTAACAGATGAGCAAATACAACACGTACAATTTTTAAGGGGTACAGGTATTTAAAAATTTATAAGTTTTACTTACTTAAGGGAGTAAATAGTGGCCAAAGTTTTTTTTAAGACAGATAACGTTACCCATGAAGTAGAAGACGGGACTCCACTTATAGACTTTTGTGATGAGATTGATGTATCCCTTTCCTTTGGATGTACAGAAGGAACTTGCGGGGTATGCGAAGTCACAGTCATAGAGGGTAGAGAAAACCTATCCAGAATCACGGATGAAGAAAAAGATTATTTGTTAGAGGAAGACCTTGAAGATGGGATGCGACTAGGCTGCCAGGTAAAAATACGAAAAGGAGATGTGACGCTCAAATGGAAGAAGGTTAAAGGTTAAATTTATAATCCACTGCCCTTAATATCTTCTTCTACTTTTTTCATCATCCATTCTTTAATTTCCTCCGCAAGCTTTTTGGATTCCTCCGTCGGGATATCTGGACAGGCCTGGCTGGCCATATCTGCAAAGCTCATAGCCTCTTCTGAGGGGCCTGATTTTTGATAAATTAAAGACATCTTCCAAAGTGATTGCGCTTCCAAAAAACGCTCATTATTTTTTTTACCAATGGATTTTGCATGGCGAAAACATATCAGGGCTTTTTCATCATTATTCAACTGCCAGTAGGTTTCCCCTAAGTTTGTAAGCAGGCTATATTCGATTTTAAAATGAGTGCCTTTACGAATTTTAGGCCATCCTTTTTCATAACTTTCTACGGCCTTTTCAAACTCTTTTAGTTGCTGATAAAAATCCCCTGTTTTCTTTAAAATAATCCCCTGACTCTTCTTATCTTCCAATTTTTTAGCCAGCGTTAGAGAGGCCTCGAGATTTTCAATGCCCTTTTTAGTTTTGCCCATTTTCATGTGTGCATTAGCCATATTTTGCATAACACCCATTTCTCTTACCTGGTCATTGCATTGGCGTGAAACCGTTTTAGCCTGTTTGAACTGGGTAATTGCCGTGGTAAATTTTTTCATTTTGGTATTTACCAAGCCTATATCATCAAGGTTTTTTGCTACTTGCTTTTTGTTATCTGTCTTTTGTGCGATATCTAGGGCTTTCTTGAAATTTAATTCAGCTTGTTCCAATTCGTTCGATTTATAATAAGCTTGTCCCAGATAATCCAAAGCTTCCATTTCATTTTTCTTATTCCCTTCAAGTCTTACAAACTCCAATACTTTTTCAAAGCATTCGCTGGCTCTTTCATAGCCGCCTGTCTCCAGACTTGCCTTACCCAGTAAATTTAACGCATCTTTTTCATCTTTCGAATGTCCTAATTGATTGGCAAGACTCTGCGCATCTTCTAAATATTCAACTGCTCTTTCATAGAGCTCCATATCTACAAGCTGCATACCCAAAGTGAGTAGATTATTTTTTTCGGACTCAATATTCTCTGATTCTCGCGATGCAGCTAGAGCTGACTCATTCCATTGAATGCATTCTTCTGGAGGGTGGCGCATGGGCATCAATACTCTAGCCTGAGTACAAAAATCCCCACAAAGTTTGGCGATAGTGGCGTCTTCCGTACTTTTATTCGCTGACCACGCTTGTCCAGCCTGAATATTAGCCCAGTTTAGATCAAACATATTTAAAGCACTCTCAGCGGCTTCTTCATCCTGTCCATAAAGTTCATTCGCTTCAGACAATACGCCAAAATAATAAAGAGCAAGGTTTCGATGAGTGAGAATTTTCTCAGAAGGTCGCAGCTCTTTTGCTACCAACTTGCGAACTACTTCATGAAATGAGTAAAGCTGATTCAGTGGATCGTACTCAATCAACTTTAAAGAAACTAATCTTTTTAGATGTTCATTTTCTCTATCTCCACAGATATTTTCTTCTGCCTTTCCATCAAATGAATCAGCAAATAAAGCCAATTTTCTAAGAACGGTTGCAGTTTCCTTTTTAAGCTCTTTATTGACAATATTAAAAATGGGTTGAACATTTCTGTCAATAATTTCGATCTCTTTCTTTTCTTCTTTAATAAATTCGTCGCCTTCGGGCTTTAAAAGTCTACGTTCTTCCCTTAGAGAATTGATAATGTTTGTTAAGGGAAAGTCTGGATTCGCTCTAATAAATGAACCAGCAATAGAAATAGCTAGTGGGGAATTACCACATAGCTCTGCGATTTCTGCGGCATCTTGTTTTGCGGTTGGGGCAAGATAAAATAATAATAGTTCCCCTTCGTCTTGATGCAATTCTTTTACCTGCCTGGAAAAAGAACCTGGAGGTGCAATCTTTGTTTCAGAAGTAACAATCATCATTCCGGACTTGGGTGGCATCAGATGTTTTATTTGACTGAGTTTTTTTACATTTTCAAGAACAATCAAAATTCTTTTGCCCCGAAAAGATGCACCATATTGTTCAGAAAGTTCAAAAGGGTCTGATGGAATGGGTTCTTGAGGGTTAAAAGCCCGCAAAACATATCCCATGGCTTTGCTAACGGGTAATGGATGATCACCATCCCCTTTAAGATCTATATAAAATTGTGCATCGGGATATTTAGGAGCCAACTGATGAGCCAACTCAAGTGCCAATGATGTTTTTCCTGTAGCTTTTTTGCCATAAAGGCAAATAGGTCCAGCACTACCCCAATTCTTAGCTGCAACCTCATGAAGAATGTCTTTTCTTCCGAAAAAGGCTTCTAATTTTTCTGGCAGCTGTTTTATAGATAATGCGGGGAAGCTTTTAGAGTTTATCATTGATAATTGGTTTAAAAGGCTTGCCCCTTGGCCTGAAGAACTGGAGCTTCCTGAGGGAGTCCGGGAAAGGGTATCCGAAGAGCTTGAGGAAGGTTCTTGCTTGTTTTTTTCGGAGTTTTTACCACTATCGGAATTGGAAAAAATAAAACGAAGTCCGATAAATATTACAACTAAAATAATTATTATTAAAGATAGATCCATAGGGACTTCTAAAAATAAAGGTTTTATTAAATTCCCAAAAAATCAGACTCTTAAAAAATAAAGAAAGGTGTGATTGGTTTTAATTGTTTTGCCCTGTAATTTGGCACATTATCCCATTTTTCTCCAAAAATTCAATGTTTTCAGTAATTAATTATCTTTAGAAAACTAAAACAGATGCTTAGAGTTTAATCATTTTGTATCCCTTTCATGTCCGGTTTTCTTGATTTTTACAAGTTAGTTTTAGAATTTTTGAAAACTTGACTTAAAAAAAATCTCTGCTAAAATTCACTTGTTTCTTAACTCTTTTAAACAGTCCTGTGAGGCTGTAAAGGGATTCAATGATTATCGAGCCAATACCACTTCTACCTTCTTGCGGGATTCAATTTTCCCAAAGAGGGATTTTTTTTGCCTCAATTCACTCCTTCCCGAGTCCAATATGAGTACAACTCTATTAAATGAAAATGATATAGCGCGTGCTATTAGCAGAATTTCACACGAAATTTTGGAACGGAACCAAGGGGCAGAAGATATTGCCCTGATTGGGATTCGTACACGAGGGGTGACTCTATCCAGCCGTCTTCAAGATAAAATCAACGCAATTGAAAATACCCAAGTAGAAACGGGTGCTTTGGATATCACCTTGTACAGAGACGATCTAGGTGCTGGACTTCAAAAACCGGAATTAAAAAAAACAGAAATCACCTTTGGGCTAGAGGGAAAGCATGTCATTTTGTGTGATGATGTTTTATTTACCGGAAGAACCATTCGAGCAGCCATAGATGCTCTAATGGATTTTGGACGGCCTGCTTCCGTCCAATTAGCAGTTTTAGTTGATAGGGGGCATCGTGAACTCCCCATAAGGCCGGATTATGTCGGGAAAAATATACCCACCCCAAAAACTAAACGGGTACAGGTGCACCTAAAAGAAATAGATGGAGAGGATAAAGTCATTATTCAGGAGCCTGTTAAATGACTCAAACGGCTAGTCTTTCTAAACGAAATATTATCTCCATGAATGGCCTTAAAGCAGAAGATATAAAGGTGATTCTAGACACTGCCGTTTCTCTTAAGGAAATATCTACTCGCACAATCAAAAAAGTACCTACTCTCAGAGGGCGCACAATTATTAATTTGTTTTTCGAGCCAAGCACCCGAACGCGAACCTCATTTGAAATTGCAGGAAAAAGATTGAGTGCAGATGTTATCAATATTTCAGGAACTGGGAGCAGTACCGCCAAAGGAGAAAGCCTGATAGACACAGCAAGAAACCTCAACGCAATGAACCCAGATATTCTAGTTGTCAGGCACAATTGCTCAGGTGCACCTGCTCTTATTTCCCAGTTTGTTGACTGCCCTGTCATTAATGCTGGGGACGGTACTCATGAGCATCCAAGCCAGTCCTTACTCGACCTTTTAACAATAAGGGAGCATAAAGGAAGTTTGGAAGGCTTAAAAGTTACCATTGTAGGTGATATTGCCCATAGCCGAGTAGCTCGATCCAATATTCTAGCAATGCAAACAATGGGGATGAAAGTAAAAGTGGTTGGCCCCCCTACCCTGATTCCTGTAGAAATTGAACGACTTGGGGTTGAAGTTTGCTATGACCTTGGACAAGGCATTAATGATGCTGATGTAATAATGATTCTTCGTATTCAACTTGAAAGACAAAATCAGGGACTTCTTTCAAGCTTAAGAGAATATTCAAATTATTTCTGCCTTACCGAAAAGCATCTATCAAAAGCTAAGAAAGACACTTTGATAATTCATCCTGGTCCAGTCAATCGAGGGATAGAAATAGCATTAGATGTCATGGAAGGCCCTCGTTCTGTAATTTTAGATCAAGTCACCAATGGAGTCGCAATCAGAATGGCTCTTTTTTACCTGCTGTTAGGAGAGAGCGATGCGGACACTAATTAAAAACGGTCATCTCATTGACCCCGGAAACAAAAAAAATGGTGAATTCGATTTACTGATAAACAAAGGTAAAATTGAAGCTGTAGAACCCAGAGGGAAAATCAACGAAACTTCTGATATAGAAATAATCGATGCAAATGGCGCTATTGTATCGCCTGGATTCTGTGATATGCATGTCCATTTCAGAGAACCAGGTCACGAATATAAAGAAACCATCGAAACGGGTAGTCAATCTGCGGCAGCGGGAGGATTTACTACCGTTGCAGTGATGCCCAATACCGAACCCGTAAATGATAATCGCTCCATCACCGAGCTTATCATCTCTCAAGCCAAAGAAACAGCGATCGTCAATGTGCTGCCAATTGGTGCAATAACTAAAGGATTGAAAGGTGAAACCCTTTCAGACATGGGCGAATTAAAGGCTGCTGGCTGTATAGGCTATTCAGATGATGGAAGGCCGGTTAGCGACAGTGAACTCATGCGACGTGCTTTAGAGTACAGTAAAATGTTTGATCTTCCTTGCATTCAACATAGCGAAGTCCTTGAACTGACTCGTGGCGGAAGCATGAATGAAGGAATTGTATCCACAGAACTTGGCCTAAAAGGAATGCCGACAGAGGCCGAGGATATTATGGTACATAGAGATATCAGCTTATTACCAAAAACCGGGGGTAGGCTGCATGTGGCTCATATCAGTAGTGGTGGCGCAGTAGACTTGGTCCGCCAAGCCAAGGCAAAAGGATTACCGGTTACCTGTGAAGTTGCACCGCATCATTTCACACTAACCCATGAAGCATGCAGAGGATATGATACTAATGCAAAAATGAGTCCGCCTCTTAGAGCAGAACCTGATATCGAAATGATAAAAGAAGGGATGAGGGATGGCACAATTGACTTTATCGCAACAGACCATGCTCCCCATGACCTCGTTGACAAACAGGTGGAGTTCAGTAAAGCATGTTTCGGAATTGTAGGCCTCGAAACAGCTCTGCCATTAACCTTGAAAATGGTCGATGAAAAAATAATCTCGCTTGAAAAAGCTATCGACATGCTAACTTTTCAACCCAATCGGATTTTTCGACTTGATAAAGGCACATTAGGAATTGGTAAAGTCGCAGATATAACCATTTTTGACGAAAAAACGAAGTACTCGATAGATCCCAGCAAATTCAAATCACGGAGTAAAAACTCTCCTTATAAAGGCTGGAAAGTGAGAGGGAAAATCCTTCGAACAATCGTAAATGGGAAAACTGTTTTTAAGAACAACTGAACATATCTTCACAGAGAATAATACGTAATATGAAAGCGATTTTAGCTCTTGCCGATGGAAAAATATACGAAGGCGAACATTTTGGTTCGGAAGGTGAAGTAGAAGCTGAAATAGTTTTTAACACCAGTATGACGGGTTATCAGGAAATTATTACCGATCCATCTTATTGTGGCCAGATGGTGGTCATGACCTATCCATTAATTGGGAACTACGGCATAAATCCAGAAGACTTTGAATCGGATCGCCCCTATCTATCAGGATTTATCGTCAAAGAACTAAGTAGAGTTCAAAGTAACTGGCGATCACGAGGCAACCTTGAAGATTTTTTAAAAGAAACAAATGTTTTTGGGATTCAAGGCATAGACACCCGTGCCTTAACCCGACGGATTCGGGAAAAAGGCGCACAGCAAGCCATTCTATCGACAGACATCACTAACCCACAATCTCTTCTTGAAAAGGCCCGCCAATCTCCAGGTCTAATGGGTAGAGACTTGGTAAAAGAGGTAACTTGTAAAACCTCGTATGACTGGAATGAAAGTGAATGGGCAATTCAGAATGGTCAGACACAATTAAAAACAAATCAAGATCGTCCTTATAAAGTTATTGTGTATGACTTTGGTGTCAAAAGGAATATTCTACGGAAATTAACTAGCGCCGGATGTATGGTAAAAGTTGTTCCAGCAACTACCCCGGCAAACGAGGTTCTTGCAGAACAGCCGGATGGAGTTTTTCTTTCTAATGGACCAGGGGATCCAGCAGCCGTTCCTTATGCAATTGAAAATGTTAAAGCCATTATAGAAAAAATTCCTGTATTTGGAATTTGCCTGGGTCATCAAATCTTAAGCTTGGCACTGAACGGGAGTACCTACAAACTTAGATTTGGACATCACGGTGGGAACCAGCCTGTGCTGGACGTTAATTCAGGCAAGGTTGAAATCACATCCCAAAATCATGGGTTTGCGGTCCAACAAAATTCTTTAGGGAATGATGTTAAGGTGACTTCAACCAATCTGAATGATGAAACCATTGAAGGACTTCAACACAAAACCTGGCCAGTTTTCTCAGTTCAATATCATCCGGAAGCATCACCGGGGCCCCATGACTCCAATTATTTATTTGAGAATTTTGTAAATCTTATGAAAGCACAAATTTAATGCTCCAAAAAATCTTAGAGGAGCTATTCGAGTTCGCCGCAAAATTGATTCCTTCAGAAAAAATATTAGAAGCCAAAAAATCTTATCAAAAAGAAACGGGAGAAATTTATGAGGACGACAAATCCTACAACTCCAGAATGGCTTTGTTTCTTGAATGGTATTTATTTGATACTTATATTGAGGATGAATCAAAAACAGTCCTTGAGAATTTGTTAGATGAAAACTCGGAGGAATGGGGAAACGACCAACTAAAAACGTACAAGAGCATAACGGAAAGTATTCAAGCTTTATATCTGGTAAAAAAAGTCAAAGACGACAATGTGAAAGTTTTAAATTTATTTACTGATGAAATTTATTTGGTCAATGAGAAAGACTCACGATTAATATTCAGAAAAAATGATATTTTTCAAGGGCGCATAATATATTTTCAACAGCAGTTTCAATTTACGGGAAATTTTTGCTTTCATCCTGAAAAAACCCATCGTTATATCAAGCCTGAAATTAAAATTATTTCCAAGACTCAAATAAAATATAAAAAAGATCTCGCAAAACTTGAAAAACTATTAGCTAAAGAAAATAAAAAAATAACAGGACAAGACACTCAAATCGAAAAAGTAAAAGAGAAAATTAAAAATAGCGATTCAGAAAGCAAAACAACAAAACTGAATCAGTCTCTTGCGCAATTGATAGAAGAAAAAGGACGGCTGCTGAATAACACAGAAGATTTAGAAAAAAGGATCTTCGTCCTTAAACACGATAAAATCAAAGTTGAAGGTAATAAACAAATCAACAAATTAATAAACAAACTGGCTTATATGAATTTAAAGTGGGAACGCTCCAGACAAATTGAAATCTCTGATATCTATAAAAATTAATGCCTAAACGAACTGATATAAAAAAAATACTTCTTATTGGGTCTGGACCTATTGTAATTGGTCAGGCTTGCGAATTTGATTATTCTGGCACGCAAGCCTGCAAATCCTTAAAAGAAGAAGGATATGAAGTTATCCTTGTGAACAGCAACCCTGCCACAATAATGACGGATCCTGAATTTGCAGACCGTACCTATATAGAGCCAGTCACGCCGGAAGTTGTGGAGAAAATAATCATTCGTGATCGACCCGATGCGCTGCTTCCAACAATGGGGGGGCAAACTGCATTGAACACAGCACTAGCTGTCGCCGAAAAAGGGATTCTTGATAAATATAACGTTAAGTTGATTGGCGCAAAAGTAGAATCCATCAAGAAAGCGGAAGATCGAAATTTATTTAAAGAGGCAATGATTCGAATAGGACAAAAGGTGCCTCCGAGTGGTCAGGCAGTTACAATGCAAGAAGCCTGGGATATTGTAAAGGAAACAGGTTTCCCCGCAATAATTAGACCTTCCTTTACTCTCGGGGGAACCGGTGGCAGCATCGCCTACTCCAAGGATGAGTTTGTTCCACTTGTGGAGCATGCCCTGAAATCTAGCCCCATCCATCAAGTTCTTATCGAAAAATCCCTTTTAGGTTGGAAAGAATATGAGCTTGAAGTTATGCGAGACCTAAATGATAACGTGGTTATCATTTGTTCCATTGAAAACTTCGATCCAATGGGGGTTCATACAGGAGATAGCATTACTGTTGCACCTGCTCAAACTCTGACGGATAAAGAATACCAGATCATGCGTAATGCAGCGATCGATATCATCAGAGAGATCGGGGTTGATACCGGTGGTTCAAATATTCAATTTGCAACAGACCCTGAAACCGGGGATATGATTGTTATTGAAATGAATCCTCGTGTTTCCCGGAGTTCAGCACTAGCATCCAAGGCTACAGGTTTTCCCATAGCAAAAATTGCAGCAAAGCTAGCAGTTGGATATTCATTAGATGAAATTAAAAACGATATTACCCGAGTTACCCCTGCGTCCTTTGAACCGACTCTTGATTATTGCGTAGTTAAAATTCCCCGTTTTACATTTGAAAAATTTCAACAAGCGGAACCAATTCTGACAACACAGATGAAATCTGTCGGTGAAGTAATGTCTATTGGAAGGACCTTTAAGGAGGCCTTGCAAAAATCTATCCGTTCGATGGAAATTGGAAATTATGGTTTCGAAGAAAACTTTCTTTTCAAACTAAACAATGTGGGCTTATCGGAGCAAAAGCAAAAGGAAAAACTTTTGGCGGCACTAACGATCCCTTTTTCGGATCGTCTATGGCATGTTGCCGCGGCATTACGACGGGGAATTAAAATTGAAGAAATTAATCAGATTACAGGAATAGATCCATGGTTTCTAGATAACTTGCTAAGCATTATTGAATTTGAAAGCGAACTAAAAAATCTGGGTTCAATAGATTTAGTTACTAAAGAAACTCTATTAAAATCCAAGCAATTTGGTTTCTCTGATATTTATCTTGCTGGAATATTGAATTGCACTGAAAAAGAAATTCTCCAAAAGCGGGAACATTTTAATATTTTTCCTTCATATAAGCGTGTAGACACCTGCGGGGCTGAGTTTGAAGCCTTTACGCCCTATTTATATTCAACCTATGAAGATGAATGTGAATCCAATCCCACTTCAAAGAAAAAGATAATTATTTTGGGTGGTGGTCCAAACAGAATTGGGCAGGGAATTGAGTTTGATTATTGTTGTGTGCATGCCTCCTTCGCTCTCAAAGAAGACGGCTTTGAAACCATAATGGTAAATTGCAACCCCGAAACCGTAAGCACCGATTATGACACCTCGGACAGACTTTACTTCGAACCTGTAACTTTAGAGGATGTCCTCAATATTATAAGAATTGAAAAACCAACAGGGATCATTGTTCAACTGGGTGGGCAAACGCCTTTAAAATTAGCTTTGTCTCTATTGGAAGCAGGCGCGCCCATTATAGGAACCAGTCCAGAGGATATTGACAGAGCCGAGAATAGAGAACTCTTCAAGGCCGTTTTAGAAAAACTTGGTCTAAAGCAACCTGTCAACGGTACTGTTGTATCCTATAGCGAAGCTAAAGAAATAGCAGCCTCTATTGGATACCCGGTAGTGGTTCGCCCTTCGTATGTATTAGGAGGACGCGCAATGGAAATCGTCTACAACCAAAATCGCCTTGAGTATTATATGCAGCATGCAGTAAAGGCATCACCTGAACATCCCGTTTTAGTCGATGATTTTTTGGAGGACGCTATAGAAATTGATGTTGATGCTATTTCAGATGGAACTGATGTCGTCATTGGTGGTGTCATGGAACATATTGAGGAAGCTGGAATTCATTCTGGTGATAGCGCTTGCTCTCTTCCTGCATTTTCACTTCCCTCAGAAACTATCGAAGAAATTAAAAATCAAACCCGTGCTCTGGCTAAGGAATTAAAAGTTATTGGCCTGATAAATATCCAATTTGCAGTACAAAATGGTGAAATATTTATAATTGAGGTGAATCCAAGAGCATCTCGCACTATCCCATTTGTTAGTAAATCAATTGGTGTCCCGCTTGCAAAAATAGCTGCAAGGGTTATGGCTGGAAAAACATTAAAAGAAATAGGGTTTGTTAAAGAAATAAAACCTGTGCATATTTCGGTAAAGGAATCCGTTTTCCCTTTTAATAAATTTTCTGATGTAGATATTCTTCTCGGCCCAGAAATGAAATCTACGGGTGAGGTTATGGGGATTGATAAAAATTTTGGCCGGGCATTTGCTAAATCTCAACTTGCAACGGGTGTAAAACTTCCTTTGCAGGGATCGGCTTTTATCAGTGTTAAAGATTCAGACAAACAAAAAGCAATTGTTATTGCTAAGGATCTCCATGAATTAGGGTTTCAAATTATTGCTACCTCAGGGACTGCAAACCATCTAAAGGCAAATGGAGTCACCGCAGAAACTATTAATAAGGTCAAGGAGGGTTCACCTCATTGCGTTGAGGCGATTGAAACCGGGGAAATTGATTTAGTAATCAATACCACTTTTGGGGAACAGGCTATTGAAGATTCTTTTTCTTTACGTAGAAGTTCTTTAAATCAAAATCTTCCCTACTGCACAACCATTGCTGGAGCTTCTGCCCTTTTGGGAGCCTTGAAAGCTCTTAAAGAGGAAGATTTAGGTATCACAGCTATCCAAGAATATAATACGTAATCGATTTAGGGCACAGATTTTATCCCATTAAAATCCCACCAAGGAATTTGCTCCTGCCTTGCAGACAAATTACTACCCCCTCTTGACTGTTGCTTCGAGATCCCAAAACTTTTAAAAGAACGAATCAAATTCCCTGGCATGAAATCTTTACCAATAATTGTTACGGCCTTTGAATGTCCAAGCATACTTTCCATAATTTGAATGACCCCCATTTTCACATAAATATCCCCTAAATCGTTTGCGGTAAAAGGATCATTCAACCCTAAACTCATAGAGAACACGCGAAATCTATCACCCACTTCGACACCATTTTGTTTGCCAATATTTAGTAGAACATCTTCGTTATTAACAGCTATGATTTCCCCTTCAAGTGGATTAAGTAAAATTTTATCCTTAACAAAGGCTGTCATCTGCGGGATCAAGAATGACAATGCCAGGTCCATTGAGCTGGATTCTTTAAATTTATCCTTCTCAGGTTTAAGCTGATTTTCAATTGAAAACGGACGTCTACCCGAGTTGGAATAAGCTCTGAAATTTTCTTCATAAACTACCCTTCCCGTTTTATTCTGAATCAGTTGAAGGTTCACTGCTAATTCAGCATTTTCAGCAATAAGTTTCATTTCCTTATCAACAGCTACAGATTTACTGCTACCCGGATTAAACTTTATAACCTTCCCCCTAATCTTAAAAAGAGTTGCTTGTTTAGAGGGTGTACCCAATCTAATGGGCCATGGGATAGGGTCCTGCATCACAGAATCTTTAGAATCCATTTTCCTCATTTTTCCCATCAGGCCATCGGACGAGTCCTGGATAGTAATTAAATTACCATTAAAACCTTTATCTAGATGGTGAATAGCAGGTGCGATATCCATTTGATATTCGGAGCTAGCAGGTGAAACATTAGGATTTTTAAAAGAAGGTTTATTGATTGGATAATCACCATAAATTTCAGACGAGACTTTTGGGTTTCCCATATTTAAGGATTGTTTCTTAATAAATGGATTCTGCATACTATTTGAACGATTCATATGTTTCTCGCTTTTCATTTTCATGCTTTTAGGAGATGATTCCATCCCCATAGAGCTTTCCATTTTGTGAGGGATCATATGAAATAAATTACTATCAATTAATTGCCTTTTGAGATTGTCAGAAAGGAGTTTTCCTGGATTATAAGATTTATTCCAATTTTGTGGATTTTCAAATTCAGTAACCACAATTTTGTGTTTGTAAGTGGCCAAAGCCTGGCCTTCAAATAGGAAGAAAATGAGAGATATTAGAAACAGTTTAAATGAAATTTTATGGGTCATGGATTTTCGAAAAAATATTATAAATAGTTACTAGTCATATCGACATAAATGTGAGAATCTTCAAGGAAATTTAGGCATAAATATCTAATAACCTCTTCTATTTATTGGCCAGATAACTTGACCGGACCGGCTTCAACAAGTACAATTCACCGGATGAAAAAAATTACCCTTATTACCTCCCTATTTTTGCTTCTTTTAGTGAATATTTCTTCTGCCGCTGAAAGCGATATGGTCCTTATAAAATCTGGCTGTTTTATGATGGGAACCAATGCAGATGGCATTTATGAGGATGACGATGACAATTCACGTGAAAAACCCGCACACAAGGTTTGTCTGGACAAGTTTTATTTAGATAAATATGAGGTGTCTCAAAAAAAGTGGGACGCAGTAATGAATTTCAATCGATCCGTTTTCCGGCATCCTGATCAACCCATTACCCACATAGATTGGCGTGAGGCTAGATCCTATTGCAAAAAAGTAGGAAAACGTCTGCCAACTGAAGCGGAATGGGAATATGCAGCAAGAGCTGGCAGCCAAACAAGATTTCCTTGGGGAGATGAAATAGATGACGATCGAATTTGGTATACAGGCAATGCTCCTCGTCAGGTCCCACAAATTGGCAAAAAAAGCCCAAATGCATGGGGACTGCACGATATGATGGGGAATGTTTGGGAGTGGGTAGAAGATTGGTTCTCCCACGAATATTATAAAAAAAGTCCCCTCAAAAACCCAAAAGGTCCTGTCAGGCAAAGTTTCCGGGTCATACGAGGTGGTTCATGGATGATAGATGAACAATATTTACGAGTGACCCTTCGCCATAAAGGCATGTCTGACCCTACAGAGTCTTATTGGGTAGGAGTTCGGTGTGCAAAATCTCCTTAGCACCTTAACAACAAAAATATCTTGGATAGCAAAACTGTAAACAAGCTATACAACAAACTTTCCAAAAACCTGAAAGACCCAAAATCAGAACTGGACTTCAAAAATCATTTTGAGTTACTCATAGCTGTTATATTGAGCGCTCAGTCCACAGATAAAACGGTAAATACAGTTACCACCATACTATTCGATAACACCCCTACCCCAGAAAAATTACTACTATTGGGAGAAAAAAAACTCCTACAAATAATTAGACCCGTGGGTCTATCTCCCACAAAGGCTAAAAATATTATTGCCACATGCAAAATATTACTCGAAAAACACCAAGGCCAAGTTCCCCAAAACAGAGAGGCATTGGAAGCGTTGCCTGGAGTAGGCAGGAAAACAGCAAATGTTGTTTTAAATGAAGCTTTTGGCGAGCCCACGATCGCAGTTGATACTCACGTCTTTAGAGTGGCAAATCGAACGGGATTAGCTATAGGAAAAAACGTTCTTGATACAGAAAAAGAATTGCTTCGTGTTACGCCTAAAAAATGGGCCGGTAATGCCCATCACTATTTAATTCTTCACGGGCGTTATGTATGCAAAGCCAAGAGATTTGATTGCAAACAATGTGTCATTATCAATGAATGTGAATTTTCAAATAAGAATATATAACATTGGCCCAACTAAAAAAAATCAATAGCTTTGATTCTATAATTAAACGCCTTGAAAGTATTTTCCCCGAACAATCCTGCATCGAAACACTTTATGAATATCACACATCAGATGGTGACTACCCCTTATTAAAAATTATTCTTGGGAAAGGAAACTCACGGAGGGCGCTTATTTCTGCCGGGATTCACGGCGATGAGCCAGGTGGAGTGGAAACAATCCTAAATTTTTTAAAAAATAAAGCTTACAAACCTTTTATCGATGAATGGGAATTCACTTTCTTACCTTGTATAAATCCCTATGGGTATGAATTTGAAGTCCGAGAAAATCACGAAGGTAAGGATTTAAACAGACTTTTCAAAGTAGATGATCCTCCGATAGAGATTGTTTTTGCAAAATCAGTTTTTGACAGGGCTTTTGATTTAGCCCTTGAACTTCATGAAGACGTTGATAGTCATGGCTACTATCTCTATCAAAAAGGAATCAATGCTAAATACGATGGATACGGGCTAGAAATATTAAACTCCGTAAAAAAGATCATGCCCATAAATTTGGATAATGAAATTGACGGATCAGTTGCTCACCAAGGAGTAATAGGAAAAGATATAGATATCGCTTCTATGGATTGGTGGCCAATGGCACTTTATGGAGCCGCAAAAGATACTAGAATTTCTCTAACTCTTGAAGCCGCTAGTAAGTTCAATATTGAAACAAGGGTTAATGCTCATTTAAATGCAATCAAGACTGCCTTGACTATATTCTTCTAAAGGGGGGAGATATATGGAAGGACGTCAGCCTGTCTTGGGAGAGATAATAGGAATTACGATAGGCTCTCCCACTGACAAAGAATTTATATTTTTGTCAGAGTTATAGCTGCTCAGCAACCAGAGTGGGATTGTATACATATCATTGCAAATTTCCCATAAGGTTTCACCTTTTTCAACACTACGAATAGTGAGTTTTCTAATGTCATAGTTGTTGAAAAAATCTTCCTGAATGGCCTTGTGGTATTCTTGCCTTTTTTCTTCAAATTTATCAGGGTTGGTCTTTTTAAAGCTGACTCGAAGCTCGTCGTGGACTGTAATTCCGCCTTTACCTTTTATTTTGTTTATTCTCTGCAACTCACCTACAGATAAAAGAGCCCATTCTGCATAATGGCTTAGAGTTTCATCAAAATCTACCGTTATCGTGCCTATACTCGTTTGATCCGTTGTGGAAAAGGACACTGGCATAAATGCAGGTCTATTTTTATTTAAACCATTTTTGGAGTTTGTCGCTACTTTTAGAGTTCCCTCAGATACCGCACGTTGAGGATTAATTTCTTTATTATTTGAAGACGACTTTACTACAGGAGTTTTATCGACCTTTAGTTCGAAGTTTTTAATTTTATTCTTTTTCTTCGGTGCGGCAACAGATGGACTACTCTTGGCAACTCTCAATTTTTGTCCAGGATATAGTGAGTTGGGATCCATCATTCTATTTAAACTGGCCAGATGGATAACATCGGTATCAAATCTCTTCGCAATTTTAGACAAGTTATCATTCTTCCGCACACGATAATAATCACCCTGCAAGGAAAGACTCTTGTCTTCAAGCTTAGCCAATTTTATTGATGGACCCGATTGTGGGACTTTAATTCTTTGCCCGGGATAAAGCGAGTTAGGGTTCTTTATTTTATTGATTTCTACAAGATACCGAGCATCTGTCCTAAACCGTTTCGCAATAGTAGATAGATTGTCATTCCGCCTAACCCTGTAAGACACTAAAGAATGATTGTCTGGGGTATAGTTCGCAAGCCGGAAGGTAGGCTTTGATACTTCTTGCGATCTCCCTTTTCCCTTTGGTAATTGCAGCACCTGCCCAATATATATTCTATTTCGTCTGCCAATACTATTGTAAGCCTTTAAAGATCGAATACTTGTTCCGAATCTAAGAGCAACACCCGAAAGCGTGTCTCCTCGTCTTACGGTGTAATACTTTGATCGTAGTTGATTGGAGTAAAGAACTCTTCGAGGGATCTTATTATATGTGGCTTGTAAATTGTCAAACTTGGATGCTGGTGCCTGAAAAATATACCCTTTTGGAATTCGCTTTTCACCATTTAAAACTGGGCGTCTCAGTGAAGGGTTTGCATCTGCTATTTCGTCTCGAGTCATACCAAAATAATTCATTGCGGTTTTTATATGTACATAATCCGGCAATTTAATAGATGCTCGACGCAGAGGTTTTTTAATATTCAGATTTGGAAAATATTTATCTTGGTTTCTAACAACATGAAGGGCAGCAAGAAATTCCGCATAAAAATTTCGTGACGCGAAACCAAAAGTGCGGCTTTTGTATTTCTCAACAATTTTAACTATATCGCTACCGTGCCGTTTTTGCGCACGTCTCATCCCTTGTGCGCCATGATTGTAGGCTGTAATGGCTAACGGCCATGCCTTGACAAGCTCAAAATTCCTTTTTAAAAGTTTTGCAGCAGCATATGTTGCTAGAATCGGGTCTCTTCTTTCATCCACATCGTATCCGACTCTCATAAACAATCTACCTGTCCCACGCGTGAACTGCCATATCCCGGCTGCGCCAGCACTTGAATAAGCGCCTATCTGAAAAGATGATTCAACATGAGGTAAGACACTTAATTCTTCAGGGAGATTATACTTTTTCAAAATCCGTAAAATTTCTGGCATATAGAGTCCAGATCGTTCTATCCCCTCTTTAAATCTATCCTTGAGTCCTAACTGAGCTCTAATCCGGCGAGAAGCTTTGTGAAAATCTTTTTTAACTAATTTATAAACACGAAGATCCTCGCCTTTTAATGACGATTTATTTTTTGTTTTCGCTATCCGTCTTAAAATTCTTTTGTATTTTTCTTTTACCTTATCGAGTTTTCTTTCTTTCGCACGTCTTGACAAACGTTTGTCGCCGAGATAGACGACTTCATAGGATATTTCCAAATTGCGCATATCGTGAATGACAGCATGTCTCGTGGTGTACTCTGAATATATTTTTCTCCAAAATTCAACCTCATCAGCAAGGCCGGGAGGCGTGGTAAAATGATATTTACTTAAGGTGTGGGTTTCATAGGCAAAACTGGCATGCGCAGAGGACAAGCACATTGGTGCCAGAAACAAGGCGAAAACTAACCCTAAACTTCTAATCGTCTTGATCAAGTTATGACTTTCTATTCAAAAATTATAAGAGATAATTTTATAGCATTTCCAATATTATAAATACGCATCTAAATTTAGATAACATATTGTTTTCTAAGGATATCAGAGGGGCATCTTTAGGTCAAGGTCAATCCAGATGATTTTCAACCGGTAATTCAATTTCTTTGAATTTTCCTTCTATCCAAGCTTTTGTGAGCCAGGATATTCCTTGTTTAGTTGATACACCCACGCGAGTAGTTCAGCCACCACTTTATACAGAGATTCAGGAACCTCTTGCCCCACGTCTATTTCAGAGAGAAGATTGAGTAAATCTTTATCCTCACGTATAGGAATATTATTTTCCTTAGCCATCAATATAATTTTATCAGCAACCCACCCCTGCCCCTTTGCAGTAACCCTTGGAGCGGCATTTTTGCCTTTTTTATATTGAAGAGAAAGGGCTGATTTTTTCTTTTCGTTGTCCTTTTGACTCATGTCTTAATACTTAACAGTGATGTGTTCTGGCTTACAAGTAATTCGATCAAATTATCTTTTATCGGGGTCACATTTTCTTTGGTGCAACATTCAACTGAGGTGGTCATATCTTTCTTTTTCATTTCCTGCTCAAACTCAGTTGCGCTTTTTCGAATATAATCAGCTATATCATCCTTCTCCACCTCCATGCGCACGGCTAAATTTTCTGGGTCCACCTTTGCGTTTATTTTCAAATTCCCAAGTGCTGACAGATTTAAAAAAAAGGCCAGATTATAGGAGCCTTTCTCGCCTTTTTTACCATCCTGTTCATCATCAGAATTTTCGCGAATGAAAAGGCTAATGGTTTTATCGTTGGAGCTGAGAGGATTGGGTATTTGTATTACCAGAGGTTGATTTTCCTGCGTAGAAACACGTGATGAAAGCTGATTCAGTTCAATACTATCGGTAGAAATTTTAATTCGTTGCTGGAAATCAGAAATCTGCCGGCTTTGATTTTGTTCTGGCAAATTTTTAATGGCCTTATCGGTTATCTTGACCAGGTCAAGTAATTGCCCTTTTAAGTCTTTAGCAAGTTCCAGTCGGTATTGAGTGTTTTCTGGTTGAGTTAAAGTTTGTTTCACCTTCGCTTCATAACGGACGCCAGATTTATCAACTTGTTCTTCTATTTCGGTTCCCTTGGGAAGGACACCCGACTTAGGAGTCAAAATTTGTAATGTCTCTCGTAACCTTTCAATAAGCTCTGGCTTTATGCCCAACTCCTTCAATACGGGGGAACCCAGAATATCTCTAGTCAATTCGCCAACCAGCTTACCCAAAGGTGTACGCGCTGGAAGATAAGGTTTTATTAGATCCAACTCCACCCCTCCCAGTTTCTCTGGGGGATCAAGCAAAACCGGTGTAAAACCATTTTCAACTTTTTGAAATTGTATGCGGACGTTTGCACCAGGACGATATAAAGCTGCGGTGTCCGTTTTGACCAAAAACTCGTGCCCTTTAAAATTCACAGATAAGGTATTAGAACTATCAATACGATTGATTGTCACAGGTACAGTTTTGTCTGGAGGAAGTTTTAACTCACTAAATTTGTCAGACCTTATTATCTCCGGTTGGACTTTCCGAGAAAGGTTGGTCGTGTAGCCTTCCTCTTGAAATTTTTGCTGTGGAGGCGGAACCAGTTTTAATACTGGAGCAGGATTTACCTTTTCAACCTGAGCATAAATTTTTTGCCCTGGTTTAAAAGAGTTTTCAGCTTTTATACTATTTGAATCGCCTTGAACCTTGGGGCGCACATCTGGTAATTCAGCGACAACTTTTTGGCCTGCTATTGAAACTGTAGCTTTTCCTTTGGGAAGAATTTTAATGATTTCTCCCTGCAAAATTTTTCCCGGCTGTAATTGGTTCTTTAAACCTAGAGGGATAAGAGGAGAGTTTTCCCCTGACAAAATCCTCATCACTTTAGTGACAAGATTTTCAAGTGGTATCGTTGGAATAACCAAGGAAATCCCTTCGGCAAAAATTCAGTTTAGGAATTGGATTAAGGTAATAGAAGCTTAACGGCATTGCCCTAATTTAATGCTTATCGGCAAAATAGCATGAGCCATGAAGGCTCTTTGCCCTATTTTCATCTATAAAATGGATGGTTAGTTAGAGAGATAGTTCTTTTCAGGCTCGAATATTGATTTTGCCCCCATGGTTGCCTTCGAGAGGCTCACTTTCCTCAGGGGCTATAATTTCTTCATCAGAATCAGTTTTTTTCTTTTTCAATACTCGCACCCGTTTTTTTTGACCTGTTTGGGGATCTGTTTCTTCAATGAAATAAGTGTTTTCTGCTTCTTGTACAGATGTGCGTTTCATTTCATCCGTCACCTCACGCTCTTTATTTACTTGCTGCGCTGTGACAGTGGGTAGCGATTGAATGGTTTGTTGTACTTTTTCGACATGCGTACCCATTTGCAAAACTTGCTGGGTATTAACTTGTGGAGTGGTTGGCATGATTGATACTCGAAATTATAATTTCTTAGTAAATATAACCCGTTGCCAAACAAAATCGAGGTACTATTTGATCATAAAACTTGAAAAAAACACGTCAGTAACGGTTCCTGTTCCACTTAATAGTAGCGCGTTTGAAGCTGTAAGGATTTCCTTTTTTATTCTCTCCTCAGTGTTCGACCTTTGGAGAGTAAAATCGCTAGGGCGCTTTCTTCTCAATATACCATAAATATTCTTTCGAACTAGAGGCAGAACCTTATCCAGATCTTTATTGAGGACGCTGTTACTCAATAAAAGGTTAGCAGAAAGGGAAATAAACCTTCCTGTTTCCTTTCCATCTTCACGAATTGGCAGGAAAAAAGGTTCTAATTTGTAAATATTGACCTTTTCAACAGCAGAAGTTTCCTCTTCTTCCTTCAGTTCTTCCTCGGCCTTTTCTTCCTCAACAGGAACCGCTTCTTCCTCTGGACTGGAGGTCATAAAGTAAAACCCAGCCCCTACGGCAATGAGTAAAACCAATGCCCCACCACCAAAAATCATTAGAAGCTTTTTATTAGAGAAAATCCTTTGGATTTTCCCTTTAAGACCAGGCGCAGCTTCTTCACCACTTCCTGCATCCTCTAATAAAGCTTCAAGTTCAGCGGCCTCGTCGGACGATAGCTCTTCTTTTCCCTCTTCTTCAGCCATAGCTAGCTAATTACCATCGAATTAAAACCATTCATCTATTATTCTACGGATTGTAGAGAGCGGAACTCAATATTAAGTTGTTGTTTTTTCAATATTTTCTGCTGCTAAAAGAGACAATTTGGCGTAAAGGTCTTTAACTTGCTCTCGAAATTTGTCCTTATCCAAAGAATTTTTCAAAATATAATCAGCATATTGTTTTTTTTCTTCATCAGGCATTTGGTTTTTCATTCTGGCAGACACTTCATCCAAACTCATTTTATTACGAGTTTGAATCCGTTTGATACGAGTTTTTTCATCGGAATCTACCACAACAACTTTGTCCATATTCTTATAGTTTCCCGATTCAATCAATAAAGCCGCGTCAACAATTACCAACGCCTTGGGGTGTTTTTTGTGGATGGATTTATACTTTAGTTTTTCAGACTCGAAAACTCTGGGATGGAGAATTTTTTCTAGCTCACTTTTTTTATTTTTGTCATCAAAAACAATTCTAGCGAGTTCCTTTCTGTCTATATTTCCCGATGCATCAAAAACTTCTTCGCCGAATAGTTTTGATATTTCATGCCATGCTGGCTTTTCAGGTTCAACAAGTTCGCGACAGATTAAGTCTGCATCTAAAACGTATGCTCCAAATTCTTTAAAAAAAGAAGCTGCCAAGGTTTTACCCGACCCTATCCCCCCTGTGAGTCCAACCAGTAATGACAAATCAAACTCCAATCGGCAAAAGCCTAATCAAGGTTCTCCAATAATTCTGAATAAAGCCTCATGATTTTTTGTGTTATAGGCCCCGGTTTACCATCACCTACAGGCCGACTATCTAACACTGAAACCGGCATCACTTTTTTTACCGTTCCTGATAGAAAAACTTCATCAGCCTTAAAAAGTTCTTCTCCTGGCCATTTCCCCTCTTCCAAGGTAATTCCATTTTCGTTGGCAAGTAGGATTATCTTTTCACGCGTAATCCCAGAAAGAATCCCACACCCCTTTTCCGGGGTTAAAAGTCGTCCCTCTTTAACAAAAAATAAATTACTGGTTGTACCCTCCGTCAGCTGTCCCCAGGGATTAACCATAATGGCATCCTCAGCACCCATTTTTTGTGCCTCAACCCTTGCGAGAACGTTATTTAAATAATTTCCTGTTTTTACAGCTGGATTCAACGCATCACGAGAATTTCTTTTGATAGATACCAACGCGACAGAAATTCCCTTTGCATAACTCTCCTCTGATATTTGAGGGATATTTTTGACGAAAATAATTATGTTTGGATGGGAACATGATGACGGGTCGATATCTAAATCACCCACTCCGCGAGTGACTATGATTCGGATGTATGATTCATCGTTTCCGGCAGAATCCAGGGTGGCTTGGATTTGTTTTTTTATCCAGGTTTCATCATGTGGGATTTCTAATGAGATTCCTGAAGCAGAAGCATAAAGTCTTTTTAAATGCTCATTGAGGAAATAGGGTTTGCCTTCGTCTGTACATACAACCTCATAAATGCTGTCACCAAACAAAAACCCATGATCCAAAATCGAAATGAAACCTTCGTCCTGAATATCACCATTAATGTTAATTTTGGTTGTCATAAATTTTCAGTAGAGAGTGAAGCTATCAAGGGTTAGCAATTATTCTTTTCCAACTGACTTCAAAATATCATTTAGCTTTTGCTGATCTTCCGTTGAATGTTCATCCAAGGGTTGTTCGTCATTTTTAGAGTCACCCCCCATGTTCGGCAGCTTCTTCTTTAAATCTTCAAATTGATCAGCCATATTTTTCAGGTTCTTAAGTTCTTCAATTTTTTCTTTTGCCCCATCAAGATTAAAATCTGTCAACTGTTTGCGAATACTAAGAGTCCCCGGGTTCTGTTTTACAAATGTTAAAACCTGGGCCAAGTAAGGAGCCGTTATTGAATCTTTAGTAAGCTTATTGCTCACTTCAGGGAAAAATTGAAGCGGAAAGGTGACCGCCACAACTATTACAACCCCTCTGGCAATCCCAACAACACCACCCATCAACCGATCAACTGGCGACAATTGAGTCGCAGACATAATCATTCCCCTGGCAACTTTGCCCATTAATGAAATAATTATGGCCGTCAGAATATAAATTGCTACAAAAGCAATGAGCTTGGCTATAGGTTTACTTGGGATGCTTTCCATTAAAAGCTGCGAAAATGCGCCTTGATATTTAGTGGCCATAAGATAACCACCCAAATAGGAAAGCAATGAAAAGACTTCCTTAATGAATCCTTTAAAAAGGGACAACACCATACTCAAACCCAGTATGGAGCAAACAATAATATCAAAGGTAGTCATAGTTTAATTTGTAAACCCATCAAAATATCGATTCATATTTATTCAAAATCAACTTAAAAGAAGATGTAAACAGCTCGGGATTCTTTTTGGTCTCATTTTTAAGTAAAGCCAAATCAAAAAATTTACCTTCACTAATTTCATCTTTATTAATTATTATCTTTGCATCAGTTATACAGGTATAAACCTGCACATGTTCCTGATACGTTTCCTCACAGGCTTCGATTTTAGACAAAGGAATTAATGTGCCTTTTATTTGCAACTCTTCCCATAATTCTCGATGGGCGCATTCATCATAGGTTTCTCCAGAATCAACATGACCTGCTGAAGATGTATCCCATAAACCCGGATTCTCATCCTTTGCCATCGATCTTTTCTGCAAAAATATTTCCTTATTGGTGTTAAAGACCAGGATATGGATGGAGCGGTGCATAAGGTTTTTTTTATGTATTTCACGTCGCGTAGCAGTATCAATAACCCGGTCTAGTTCATCCACCACATCATATACTTCGTTTTGATCAGTAATCAGATTTCCTTTCACGATCCTAAAACTCAGTTGCCATCAGGCCTTAAATAACTAAGCTTGCGGGGGAATTCCCCCTTTTCACAGTAGTTGTGCTGAGCAAGGACTTTTACATCCTCAATTGCTTGCTTAGAACCTTCAAACTCGACGGTCTTATAGCCTTTATCCGCAAGGGCTCCCCCGGCCTGTAAAAGGCTCATAACAGATTTAGCATTATATTTGTCGCCATCTATCAGCATATGAAGTTCCCCTTCATACTGACGGGCAATGAGTGATATGTATGTAGAGGGTCGGGCATGAAATCCTAAAGGTTGAGGAATAGTTACTTCCACACGAATATTTTCGACAAACCCACTTAAAATTGCCACCGCAATTTTATCTCCCTCACGCATAAAATGCTTACTGAAATAAAATCCAAAATTAACAACGTGCCCAAGAAGCTCATCTTTATTGACCATCCTGGAAATGCTTTGTTTGCATTCCCCGTGGCGGATATCATCTTCATGTCTTTCATAGAAATGACAAAGCCAGAGAACCACTTCCAAAAGATGCAGAGGCATAGAAACATAGCCCCTGAAATTCCCTAATTCCTGAAGCTCTTTCTCGAGAGAGGTGTTTTTAACATAAGTGTCATACTCCGACTGAACACTATGAATATGCTCTTTGTACATCCGAACTATTTTTTCATCTAACTTGGCTGGAATTAAAGCTCTTATAGTTTTCACATCGTCTGACTTGTCTATCTTTGCTTCTTGAATCAGTTTGGCAATTTGTCTATATTTTCTGCATAGATCAATTACCCTTTCCCGCTCTTCTTTTACATCATCATCCAAAATGTTTTTGGGAAGGCGCTTATTGGATTCAATTTTGAAAAACCCGTCGTCTGAGCCTTTATCCACTGCACAGGATAATCCATTGATTTTTCCAGTGCGGATTGCTTCTTCTTTTAAATTTAAAATCGATTTATTTAAAAACACCAGGGATTGATTGGCTGCCAAGTGAAATTCCTCGTCAATTTCTTTAGGCTCCTTTAATTTATAGTAAGGATAACGATCAAGAATATGCTTGATATAAAATGCTGCAATTGCGAGATTTCGAATACAGGCAACGTACTCAGAAAAAAACGACCAAGCCTTATTTTCACGAGCTCCATGCTCATCAAGTACACTCTCCAGATATTCAGACTCCTGCATTAGCCTTGAATAAACTTTTCGCGAAACGTTGCTTTTATCTTCAACAATTTTTGCGAAATCATTGATCACCATAAAAAACAATTCGCAAGGTTCCTGAACAATATTTAAAAACTCTTGTTCGGAGATTATCTGGATGAGAGATTTAGGTTCCATATTGCGCCAATCTAAAATGCAAAATTAAATTTAGTAATTACTGCAAACCTATAGTAACTGTATTTTAAGGATGTTAAAAGCTAGAAGATTTTGCCAGCATATTTTTAGGTAGGTATTTCTGCCAAGTTTCAAGATGAGAGTCTGGGCCTGGAGGTATAATAAACGGGACAAATTGATAGTCAGGCTTTATCGGTTTCCGCTTCAATTTCATATCAATTTCCAAAGGAGTCCGGTTCCCCTTTTTCAAGTTACAACTCTTACAGGCAACAACCACATTAGTCCAATTGGTCTTGCCTCCTCGAGATTTAGGCATTATATGGTCAACCGTCAGCGGATGGTTCGAAGTACCGCAATACTGACAAGTGTAATTATCGCGGCGCAAAATATTTTTTTTGCTGAAGGCAATGCCGTTTTTTCGATTTCGATGAACCATTTTCAAAACCCGGATAACGGTAGGAATAGCAAAACTAGAAGAAGGTGTTCGAACACAATAATCTGAATTGTCGAGTTCTTCTGCTCTTCCTCCAAAAACCATAATTAGAGCATGGCGGGCACTGCAAAATTGCAGAGGCTCATAGGAATAATTCAAGACAAGGCTTTTAAATGAATCCAGCATATTTCCAAACCTCATAAGGCTGAAAAGCATGAATTTCTTTACTTGACCACTTACAAATAATCCTGAAAAGGATACTCTTTCTCGTATAAAGCTGTCAACAGCTTAGAAATATCAAAAACTATTAAAAATATTTCCTCTTCCGAGTTTCCCCTGTGTATCAAAAGTTTTTTTTATTTTTTCTAAATCGTTGATGTTTTCCTGACCTACCATGTCATAAAAATATTTTCGCTTTTTCTTTCCAATTCCATGCTCCGCTGAAACTGTCCCCTTCCAGGCAATTATTTTACTCGCTAGCTGATCATATAAAGATGAGGCTTGCTTTAATTGAGTCGAGTCTGGAAGAAGATTTATATGTAAATGATTGTCACCAATATGGCCAAAAATTACATACGGTATTCCTTGGCCAGAGAGTACATTTTCATAAAACCCCATCATTTCCAAAAAATGAGGATCTGAAACCGCCATATCCGTTCCAATTTTTTCCCTTTTTGCACGAGAGTTGCGTTCATTTACCAGACTGGGAATTTGGTGTCTGAATTCATGAAACGTCTCAATATCTTTCTCATTTTGAGCAAACCATGATTCATCCAAAAGAATATTTTTTTTATCTAAAAAAGTGAGCCATTTCCCCAAAGTGAAATCATAATTTCCTGCTTCAGCCACGTCTTCTTCAAAAAACAGAGCCGCATTGGCTTTCGAAGGAATGTTTGGATATTTTTCCCTCAGCATTTCTAATGAAAAACGGTCAAAATATTCAAGAGAACACGGAAAAACTAAAGAATCCGATCTGATTTCAGGGATTAGATCCCAACAATATTTTTCTTTTTCAAAAAACAGGACCCCGCTCAAAAACTCATCAGGTTTAGAAATTAATCTCAGGCAAATTTTAATAAATACACCCAGAGTACCATCAGAACCTATCAACAGATCCAGCCAATCCATATCAGGTTGCACATAATAACCAGCAGTGTTTTTGCAATTTGGGCTGGAATATGTAATTGATGGGAAACTGATTTCACTTCCATCATCCAAACGAAGGGGGGTTGAGATTTTTTGACCGCGCTTTACCAGCACTCTCCTTCCATCCACCAGAGCAAAATCCACGGCATTAACAAAATCACGAGTTACTCCAAATTTGTAACTCCGCGATCCCGATGCGTTTGTAGCTAAAGTGCCACCAATGGATGCATTTGTTTCTGTAGGATTGGGAGGATAAAACCAGGCGGTATTTTTTAAATGGTCCTGCAATTCAGATAAGGTTACTGCAGGGCCTACCCAGATTTCACCCTTTTTTACAGGCTCAATTTCTTTAAATTTTTCCAAAGAAATTATAATTCCCATTGAAGGGATTCTGGAAGCTGTTAATCCCGTTCCTGCCCCAGAAAGAGTCACCGGTCTGGATTCAATTTTTAGAGCGGTAATTAGCTCCTCTGCATTTTCAGGAATAAGAACTTCATCGGCATTACCACCTGAGTAACTGGAAGCATCCCTTAAATAAGGCGCAATGGTCTCTTTGCTGGTCTTTCGTAACATTCAAAGGCGATAAAATTTATTGATTGTTATCAGAATTTTGGTCTGGGTTGGTAGACCCCTCTTCTTTTATTTTTCTTCGTTCTGCTTCAACTTTTGGTTGAACATGAATGAATTTGGCATATTTCACCATTAGGACCATCATCGCGACGGCAAATATCGCCCCTAATATTAAAAACATATTATCCACTAAACAATTCCCCTGAAATTAAATAAATCTATTATAACATTTCTATCGAGTTCAATGAAGAGTAGGAGCATAATGAAATCATTTTTAAAATTCCCACGTAACTTGACAGCCATCAAAGCCAAAAGTATTCTCATTTATAATTATGAATTGACCAATTTAAGGAACAAATTTTGAACAACCAAAATTCCCCAAAAAAAACAACTATCATTGATGGTGTCACCTTGAACCTGAGCAAACCGGACGCCACCGAACCCACTTGGATTGGTCAGGATGAGGTTTTGAAGCAAATTCACGCCTGCTGGCTGGTCGTATCCGACAAAGACCACCCTCTTTCACCGAGGATCACAGGTATGCCAGGTACAGGGAAAACCACTTTGGCTATGGTGGCAGCCCAGCAACGCAAACAACCTTTATATATATTTCAATGTACCAGTGACACCCGACCGGAAGACTTATTGGTAACCCCTGTGCTTTCAGAAAAGGGTTCGATTTCATATCACGCCTCGTCCCTCGTTTGCGCCATGATCACCGGGGGGATCTGTATTCTGGACGAAGGAAATCGTATGAACGAAAAAAGTTGGGCCTCCCTGGCACCCCTGTTAGATCACCGTAGATACGTGGAATCCATCATTGCGGGGATACAAATTCATGCTCATAAGGATTTTCGTGCTTGTGTCACGATGAACAATGATGAATCTACTTTCGAAATTCCTGATTACATTCTGTCTCGTCTGCAACCCACGCTACAGATGAATATGCCAAGTTACGAAGATGAATTAGAAATTTTACGATATCATCTGCCTTTTTCAGAAGAAGAACTTCTAAAAATGACTGTAGAATTTCTACAAAAATCTCACCAACTGGACTTGGAGTTTTCGCCCAGAGATGGAATACATATATTGCAATATGCACTGAAGCGACTGAGTCAAGAGACGGATCACCCAATATCAAAAGATGAGGTATGGAAAGAAGCCATCAGTAAAGTTTTAGGGGAAGATGCATTGGACCTGGACAGCCTTGCAGCAAGAAATAACAGGTCATTGCAAGATGAACGATTGCCCATGGGACTAGGCGACTTCTTTTTTAATGATGACAACCCACTTCATCCAGATAGCGATAAATAAATATCACTATGGATAAAATTTTTCGTCTCAGTGAACGCATCCAATTTCTTCCAGTGGTGCACGGCAGTGGCAGTTTTGCAAGGGAAGTTAGAAACCGCATTCTATCAACAAAATGTAATTGCCTTGCAGTTGCCCTCCCTCCCGAGTTTCAAAATTCCGTTGAAGAAGGAATCGAACTTCTGCCTCAAATAACATTAAGCACACAGCAGGAAGAAGATGGGGCACTAAACTACGTCCCAATTGATCCAAGCCAGCCGATAATTGCTGGTTTGCGGGTTGCCAGGCAGGAGGGGATTGCACGTCGTTTTATTGATTTAAGCACCCAAGCTTACGAAACTAGACACTCAAGTTTTCCTGATACGTTTTCTTTGCAAAAAGTCTCCTACGAAAAATATGCAAGCACATTTCTATTAACACTTAAACCTCCCAAAGTTGAATCACAGCATTATTGGCGAGCAAGGTGGATGGCCTATCAGCTCCACTGTCTGGAACTGGACTTTTCTAACATTATTATTATTTGTTCAATTCTTGATTGGCCGTGGATTAAAGATGCATTCGATGAGCGAAAAAAATATAAGAATCCGCCAACAGATCTAAAAACTCCCGTTCTTAATAATGTAGACAAAAATACTTTATTTTTTGCCTTAACCGAGTTTCCATTTATTACATACCTTTATGAAAAAAAACGTCAGGAGATGCGTACCGACAGCAATACGCCAATAGACGGTGTGAAAGAAATTTTGCTTCGAGCTCGTGATCTATTTATTAAAAAGCATAAAATTAAATACCACAACCTGACCTCACAAACATTTCAGATTCTTCTACAATATGTAAGGAACCTGACTCTTATGGAGTCGAGACTTTTACCCGACTTATATACGTTGGTCAATTCAGCTAAGCAGTTTGGCGGAGACCCTTTTGCCATTTCTGTTCTCGAAGCTGCACGTGATTATCCCTTTGAAGAAACAGATAAAGAATCCAGCACTATTTCATTGGGTATTGATCAGGGGATGTTAGATACAGAAGACGCTTCACCTGTCAGCATGAAAAACCGGCTTTCAGATACCCAGTATGAATGGCGAACCTTAAACTTGAAACCGGATCCAGATTTAGAGCAGAAACAAAACTGGAAACATAAATGGGACCCTTATGGGCAATGTTCCTGGCCTCCTGAAGATGAAAAAATAGAAAACCTAAACACTCATGTTCGTGAACAAACCCGTCTTTTATTGAGTCATGACCTTGCAAGAACAGAAAAGTTCACGTCCTCTGTTAAAGATGGAATTGATATTCGAGATACTCTCAGGCACTGGTATACGGGAGATATTTATGTGAAAGAGATCCCTCCTTCTCGCGGAGAAGTCGAAATCATAGTCTTCCTGTTCGATGCCGAACCTGACCCAAATCAATACAATTGGCGGCAAACCTGGTATGCAGAACATAAAGATGAATCCACCCTTTGTTTTTATGCAACCGAATATATGGAAAACCTAATTGGGCCTGGAATTGGTCAGGCTACCTATGGTGGATGTATGATGCTCTTTCCACCCCGCCCTATCCTTGATATCTGGCAGGACCCTCGGTTGAGGTTTTCACAGACATTGGAGGAGAAACTATTAGAAGCAGCTTTTTTTCATTCCCGCCAAAAACATGTCACAGTCGTTTCATCCTGTTCACCACAATTAACGTGGCGCCGTCTGGCACGTAAATATGGAAAAAAAATTATTCATATCCCGCTGAAACGATTTTCTAAACAGACCATTGAAAAAGTCAGAAGGTTTCATGTATTGAATGGCAAAGATATCCGTTCCTACGCCAAACGTTTTATCCAAGAGTTATAACTTATGCCTTTTGAAATCCTGATAAGAGAGGCAATTAAACCTGACATACCTGTTTTAGTTCAAAACAATAAGGCACTCGCTCTTGAGACTGAAAACCTTCAACTTGATTACGACACCCTATTTTCTGGCGTAAGCAATGCATTGAAAAGAGAGGAATGTCACTATTTTGTTGCAGAAATAAATGGAGAAATTACAGGCCAAATTATGATCACCTATGAATGGAGTGATTGGAGGAATGGTATCTTGTGGTGGATACAGAGTGTTTTTGTCCGTCCCGAATATAGAAGGAAAGGAGTTTTTCGAATGCTTTATGAGCACGTAGAAGAGCTGGCACGAAACCACCCAGAAGTAAAAGCTTTGCGACTCTATGTCATAAGAGATAACAACTCTGGAATAGACACGTACGAATCCCTGGGTATGAGCGATTCAGG
>JAJDAV010000043.1 GCA_029261695.1 Nitrospinaceae bacterium
GCAGATAATCTTCTTTCTTCAGGATTAACTTCTTCAGGGAAAACCAAATGGTACTTGGTTTCTTCACCGGTATTGAGATCGCGAAGATGAAGAGTGCTCCCCAAGCCAGAACGGTCTTTAGGAATTTTATCCAGATTGATGGAAGTTATGTCGCTGATTCTCTTTTGAAGGAGAGACACTCTGGATTCCAAAAACATCTGCCTTTCCTTAGCAGCTTTAAATTCTGCATTTTCGCTAAGGTCACCGTGTTCTCGTGCAGTTTTAATTGCTTTGGGTATATCCACTTGCAATTCTTTATGAGAATCTTGTAATTCCTGATCCAGTTTATCCAAAATAGGAAGTCGCGCCATAGCGAATTCAACTCCAAAAATAAAATTGTTTTTAAATATTGCTTAGCGTTGGGCTATCTGAAACAAGAGCATTTTTCCGAATAAGTAAAAGTCGCTAAGGCATGAAATAAAAGGGTGCTAGGAAAAATTTGATAATCTGGTAAGCCAAACTTTAGAGATTTCCTAAATCATTTAAATGTTTTCTTTTAAATGAAAAAAGTAGCTTATTGTAGGGGGTTAGTCGCTTTGCGGTCAACAAAAATTTCCAGCCTTGAATTTTAAGACGGTAGCCAATTTAAGTCTGCCATAGTTTGGGTTTAAATGCTTGACCTTTAAAGGAATAAGTGGATAAAATGTCAAATTAGTCTAATTATGTTCTTTGTAAACTAGAAATCAATAGATTGCACCGTTGGTTTTTTTTATCGTGGCGCGCTGAATGAAAGAAAACCTTCTAAATTTATTAGAAACAAAGGGGGATTTGCCTCCTTTATCTGATGTGCTTCTAAATCTTGAAAATAGGGTGAATGACCCCAGAAGCGATATTGAAGAAATTTCCGGTTTAATTCAGACCGAGCCGGTTTTGTCTGGAAGGCTAATAAAACTTTCTAACAGTGTGTTGTTTGGCGGGGGAAGGGATGAAGTCCAAGACCTGAGCGAGGCCATTATGCGACTGGGCATGAAGATGGTGCTGGACTTGGCTTATACCTTGGAGCTTCCCAAAGCGTTTAAAAAATCCCAATCTTTTGACCATATCCAATTTTGGAAGCATTCTCTGGGAGTAGCCTATTTATCTAGGTCTTTAGCTATCCATCTGGGGTCTTCCAAAGAAGACTTGGATGCAAGCTATCTGGCTGGCCTGATGCACGATGTGGGAGTGCTTGTTTTCGATTATTTAATTCCTGAAGAATATGCTGCGTTTATTAAGAATGTGAAGGATGATGAAAGGCCTTTGAGTGAATTAGAAATTGAAAAGTTTGGCATCTCACATTCCGAACTAGGTGCAGAATTTATTGGGAGATGGTGGCCGGTCTCAGAGATTGTGGTGAAGTCTGTCAGAAGGCATCATAACCCGCCTCCAACAAAGAAAATAAAGCCCAAAATCCCTCGTTTAGTGAATTGGGCTAATCAAATTGCCAATAATAATGAAATGAATAATGGCCTTCCAATGCATTTCCACCCTCTGGATGAGAATGTTTTTCCGAGGTTAAAGATAAGCAGTGAAGAATTAGAAATAATTGTCGATAAAACCAAAGAGGGGGTTGAAGCTGCGGATATGATCCTCAGAAGTTAACTGTTAAATGAGAATTTTACAAATCTGAAAATAATGCTATAATTATCCGTTTAGCTCAATAAATCACTTAACTATCTGTTTATAAGAAGCATGTCTTCTTTCATTATTTTATGACTGATACCTCATTTAAAGTTAACTTTCATGGCGTGCGGGGTTCAATCCCCAGTCCGCTCACACCCGAAGAGGTGGAAGAAAAACTTTTACGGGCCTGCCAAAAAGCTCAACCCGAGGATCTAACGGATGAATCCACCATAAAGGACTTTGTCAAAAGCCTTCCCAACGAAATCAGGGGAACCTTTGGAGGAAATTCTTCATGTGTATCCGTCGAAGTGAACGGCGAACTCTTGATTTTTGATGCGGGTTCAGGAATCAGGATGCTGGGCCAAAGCTTAATGGGTCGAGAATTTGGTCGAGGCCAGGGAAATGCTCACTTATTTTTCTCTCATACCCATTGGGACCATATTTTGGGTATCCCTTTCTTTGTCCCCTTCTATATTAAGGGCAACCAATTTACTGTTCATAGTCCGCTGCCTGATATTCGAGAGCGTCTTGAAGGTCAACAGAAATCCGAATATTTTCCTATCCCATTTAGCATCTATGCGTCAGACATAAATTTCGAGGCTCTGGAGGGTAAGGCAGAGCAGAAAATCGGTGACACCACAGTGACATGGAAATCCATGTATCATCCTGGGCAATGCTATGCATACAGGGTTAATTGTGGAGGAAAATCGGTTGTCTATGCAACGGATGCGGAATATAAAAAACTGGGATCGGGTGATTTAAAACCTGCCGTTGAATTTTTTAAAGATGCAGATCTTTTAATTTTCGATTCCATGTACACATTCAGTGAGGGGCTTGAAAAAGAAGATTGGGGACATAGCTCAACGTTTATCGGCGTTGATTTAGCTGTGGAAGCCAATGTAAAACAAATTGCGTTTTTCCATCACGAACCTACCTATAGCGATTTTAAATTAGTCGATATTTTCAAACAGACTGAAAAATATCTTAAGTTAGTGGCACCCAAACAAGAGCTTAAAATGCTTTTGTCCTACGAAGGCCTTTCTATAGACCTGCTTCAGGAATAATCCCGCGTGACGGCAGTTGTCAAAATAATATTTGTAAAACTGTAGAATGACTGAGCAAAACTCATTCCGGTTCTCCAT
>JAJDAV010000044.1 GCA_029261695.1 Nitrospinaceae bacterium
GCAGAAACTTCATAAGTTTTTGTGGGAACGTTGCTAGGACAATGTGCGCCTTTATATATCTTAGCCGCAGCTTCTGTGGGGCCAAGCAAATAGCTTTGTCCTAATTGGTGAGCAGCCCATGAATCATGAAAACCACCGCCAGATGATGCAGGGCTTGCATGTTCTTTGAGCTTGGTTTTCAGTTGGTCCATTACCTTCATAAAGGTATTGTCCAACTTTTCCTGGCTGCCTTCCAGCCCGCTCATTACATCTTCGTGTTGAATCTGTTGATCCAGCTTTTTCAGCCAATCCGGCCTGTCTACAGCTGCATTACCAGAATCATGACCGCCATGTGAATGGTCAGTCGAAATTGCGCCAGCTGGAACCGAGAGTCCCAAGGTCAGAAACACGACCGCAAGCGCATACCAGTTTTTCCACCCTTTTTTGACACCAAACATTCTCTACCTCCTAAGTAGTGCGTCTAGAAATGGTCAATATTAAACAGTATACAAGTGATATATATAATCTTTGATTCGGTAGCTCATTCCACCCCTTTATGGTGAGCCGGAATCAATTAACTCCTTATTTTCAAAGACTTATTTATATTATTAAAATCAAACAAAATAATCCCTACAGATACTAGTCCCATATTTCGGGTGGGGAACTTTAACAAATTTAATTTTGCCTTACAAGTCCCAAATGAATATTTTTGTTATTTCGGTGGATCAACAAAAAAATGGAGCCGCCCTTTTTGATATTATTTAAAATATTCTCGAATTCCTGTTGATTTTCCACTGCTTCTCCGTTTACTGCCAATATCTGATCCCCTACTTTCAAACCTTTTGAATCAGCATAGCTGCCAGGCTCTACCTTGGAAACCAACGGACCGCTTTCTTCACCCTGACTCGCTTCCGCATCTATAATAGAAAACCCTAATGGAGAAGGGTCGCGGGGACTCAAGGAAGCTAAGAGATTGGTTTTCTTTTTCTTCGACTCCAGTTTCACAGGAACCACCTTATGCTCACCTTGCCTCACAATATCCAGATTTATGGTTTGTCCAGGAGTGATCGTTCCAATTATTCGGATCAGATCATTTGGGGAATCAATTTTGGAACCCCCTATCTTAAGTATGATATCCCCTACTTTAAGTCCCGCCAGATGAGCTGGGTCCCCTTCAAAAACAGAATTAACTATGACCCCAACTCCCTTTTTCGCATTATTTCTCTCAGCCACTTCATCGGTAATGGGGTCAATCCCCACACCCAGCCAACCTCGGTGTACTTCACCATGCTCGACCAATTGGGTAACAATATGCAGAACCATGTTTGAAGGAATGGAAAAACCAATGCTTTGCGCATAATTAATTATGGCTGTGTTTATTCCTATCACCTCTCCCTTGATATTAATTAATGGCCCCCCACTATTACCAGGGTTAATGGATGCATCGGTCTGTATGAAATCTTCATAGCGTGAGAGATTTACGTTCTCTCTTTTTAATCCGCTAATAATCCCAAATGTCGTGGTGTCATTGAGTCCATAGGGGTTGCCGACTGCAACCACCAATTGGCCTATTTTGATTTTGCTGGAATCAGCAAACTTTACGGCAGTCAAAGGCTGGGACGAATTTATTCGAACCACGGCAAGGTCGGTGTCTTCATCAGACCCTACAACATCACCCACGACCTTACTTCCATCTTTAAAAGTAACCTGTATCTTTAAAACGTTACGCACCACATGGCTGTTGGTGACGATCAATCCTTTTCCTGCATCGAATATGACACCGGCCCCTGCATTGGCAGGTCGGCTTTTTCTAGGCAAGCCTTGCCCCACAGCTCCCTTAGCGATGTAGGGAGAAAGACTGACCACAGCGGGTCGAACTTTATCAGCCAATGCCACCAGTTCCTGTTCCACTTGATCCAAAATTCCCGCGCTACTGAATTGCGCTGGAGCAAATAAAAGCAGAGTTAAAATAAAAAAGGTTTTAAAATGTCGATATTTCATTATTAGTTGATAGGCGGAAAGTAACTAAACGAAGCTTTTTAGAATCCTAGCTTGATTTTTCAATTTGGTCATGAAAAAGTGTTTGTTAGCTTTTTATATAAACTATCCTTTTAACTGTCAAGTGCAACCGAACCATGACTATCTCATCTGCTAACTTCGAAACCCAATCTGCTGAAGAATTGATCCAATGGACTATGGACCAGTATGGCTTAAATGCCGGCTTGGCCTGCAGCTTTGGAATGGAAGACATGATCCTCATCGATATCATTTCCAAACTCAAAAGCCCAATAACCATATTCACTCTAGACACCGGTCGCCTTCACGAAGAAACCTATGAAATTATGGAAAGAGTGAGGGCACATTATGGATTGGAAATTAAAACCTATTTCCCAAATCATGAGCAGGTAGAAAAATTAGTTAGAGAGAAAGGTTTTTTCTCTTTTAAAGAAAGCATCGAAAATCGGAAAGAATGTTGCGCAATTAGAAAAATTGAACCTTTGAACCGCGCGTTGAGTGAGCTTGAGGCATGGGTAACAGGATTAAGAAGAGATCAGGCTGTCACACGCACAGAAACCGCAAAAGTTTCAGAAGATATGGATCACCCTCCTCTGGTGAAAATTAATCCTCTCGCTGATTGGACGCAAGAGCAGGTAGAAAATTATATCGAAGCTAATAAAGTTCCCATCAATGCCCTGCACAAAAAGAACTACCCCAGTATTGGTTGTGCCCCATGCACCCGCCCTGTTGAGCCAGGTGAAGATATTCGCGCAGGAAGATGGTGGTGGGAAAACCCTGAGCATAAAGAGTGCGGCCTGCATCGACCTTCCTAGCCGCCGGTCTATTCTTTATCTTGGCCACACAAATGCCTCCCGGCTTCTGCGCGGGTTAGGTTTCTTGTTTATTCCCAGCGTCACGTTGGTGGGCGTAGCTTTCGATATTAGAAAACACTGAGACAATAAAAGGTATTATTTGGTTTGTGGCTTTTTGTATCGTCTCTACCAAAGTAAGGTTCTCATTTTCCTGCGATTTAAAATCTGCCAACTGGCGTTCTGCTTTCTGGAAAATCATCGGTAACAACTCAATTGACATCACAGCAATACGAATCAATTCTTTTATTTTTCTACCTAATATCCCTTGGTCGCAAACCAAACCATCCAAACCTTCCAAAAGATTCGATGTCGTTCTCATTAAAATTGCAGAGACTAAGAGTACATTAAGCAAACGCACGCAGGACTCGCTTGCCAATATCAGGCCTTCCCACGAAATATTTATCGGTATCCACAATGGCAAATCCAAAAAATATCCTGGAGTAAACAAAACAGGGAAAATAAAAAGTGCCATGAAAAACCAGGTTAGCTTTCGCAGCATCAAATAAGTTTCTCTAATCGATATACCGGCCATTTTTGCCACCCCAAATACCATCACGGTTAAGACAGTGAGCACCACTCCATCTGTCATCCCAAAAAGCGCCAGTAAAAATAACGTTCCGTAAATTTTATAATCCGTTCTTATTCCATATATCCATCCAGATCCTTGAACAAATCCATTTGAATTTGGAGAAGAAATTATTTCGTTCATTTAAAGCAATCCATTAATTAATGTTCAAAGGAAAACCAATTTACGGCAGTCAGAATGCTGCTTGAACCTCAGTTCAGTATATGGAATGATTACCAATTACCCAATAACAATGATTTTATAACTATGTCTATTATAGATAAAACATGCAAATTTGTAGAAAACAAACTGGCGGGAGATGGTTCGGGTCATGATTGGTGGCATATACACCGTGTTTGGACAGTAGCCAAAAAAATTGCAGCAGAAGAGAATGCTCACCTTGAAACGGTAGAGTTAGGCGCCCTGCTCCATGATATTGCCGACTGGAAGTTTCATGATGGAGATGATTCCATAGGCCCGGCTGTTGCCAGAGACTTTTTAAATGAACACCGCGCCGACCCTCAATTGACTCAATCTGTCGTTGATATCATTTCAACCGTTTCTTATAAGGGTGCGGGAGTAGCCACGCCAATGCAAACCCTTGAAGGTAAAATTGTTCAGGATGCTGACCGGCTGGACGCAATTGGGGCTTTAGGGATTGCCAGAACTTTTGCCTACGGTGGGTACAAGAACCGCCTTATCTACCATCCAGACGAAAAGCCGGTTCTTCATCAAAGTTACGCAGACTACAAAAAAAATGAAGGACACACTATCAATCATTTCTACGAAAAGCTACTTTTGCTAAAAGATAGAATGAACACTGAAACGGGCAAACGCATGGCTGACAGACGGCATCAATTCATGGAAAGTTTTCTCGATCAATTTTATAAGGAGTGGGATGGCATTGCTTGAAACTCTTCATAAATCAGCGGACCTAATTAGAAATTCAAAACGCATGTTGCTTTTGACTAGCGCCGGAATGAGTGCCGACTCCAACATCCCCACCTTTCGCGACAAAGACGGTTATTGGAAAAACTTTCCACCTTTCAAAGAAAAAAATCTGGAAGCACAAGATCTGGCCAGCCCCTGGGCATTTCGTAATGAACTTCCTCATGCATGGGCTTTTTATGAATGGCGGAGGAGAAATGCGGATGAAAATCAACCTCATCGAGGCTATCAAATCATCA
Organism: Nitrospinaceae bacterium; assembly: GCA_029261695.1. Classification (GTDB taxonomy): domain Bacteria; phylum Nitrospinota; class Nitrospinia; order Nitrospinales; family VA-1; genus UBA8687. The sequence continues at coordinate 4,602 of JAJDAV010000044.1, forward strand.
ACAAATGGTTTAAGAAATGCGAAGGGTTCATCCACACAACCAACACCGATGGTTTGCACTTAATTTCAGGTTGTGATCGGGAGCGCATATTGGAGGTTCACGGCTCTATGTGGCGACTTCAATGTCTAGACACATGCACACATCAGTTTTGGGACGACTTCTCTGTTCCTTTATGCGATCTAGACACCAAAACCATGAAAGCCTCTAATTTTCCTATCTGCATCCAATGCAGAGGAGTTGCACGACCGCATATCTTAATGTTTGGCGATGGCGAATACACGGGCTATCCTGAACAAGGAAATAATTTTAAAAAATTTTTACAAGACGAGATAGATCTAGCAATTCTGGTGGGAAGCTCTGGAGCCGTACCGACCAATGATTATATTGCTCTTCATTTGATGGAACGGGGAACATCCGTCATCAACATCAACCTGGACCCGTCCAGCAACAAGATCGTCAATACCGACCTGTTCATCGAGATGAAAGGCAAAGATGCTTTTGTTGAGTTGGACAGAATAGCCTTTGGAGGGGATAAATAGTCTCAAATAACATGAATATTTTTTAATTTTAGCCCAAAGAAAAGTATAGTATCCTCCAAATAGTTTTTATTTAACTTCCCGGAAGAAATAGTCGGCTCTTAACCGGTCCGTTAAAAAATTTTGTACACCTTAAGGAGTTTGAAAATGCGAATCGTGCTTTTAACGTTGGTGGTTTTATTTACCCAGGCGGTTCCTTCATTCGCCAAATGCAGCCAGAAGGATATTTGCACCATGATGCAAAAAATGGATCACTTTTCCATTTTGAATGCCTGCCCAGGTTCTGCCCCCAAGCTAAAAGCCTGTAAAAGTGTAAGCGAAACGGGTTTACCCAAACTGCCCGCACCCGCATTTGTGGATAATGGCGATGAAACGATTACGGATACAGTCAATAAATTACGATGGTTGAAAAAAGGGATCGATAATCGGCTTAAATTAAAAGATGCCCACATATATGCTGAAAACGAGACCTTTGCAGGAAGCTCTGAGTGGAGATTACCAACTTTGCCAGAGTTACAAACACTTCTTTCCCCTGAAAAGGTTGTAAATGCCAGTGGCAAAAAATCTTGGATCAACCCCATCTTCGATCATGCCCGTGCTCATTATTACTGGACCAGCACTACCTGCGACCAAGTATCCTCTATAGAAGAAATCTATCAAGGCAAACTCCAGAAAAAGACCTGTCAAAAAGGAGATTCTGCAGCCTGGCTGATTCTTTTCAAAGTCGGTTCCACTTTATGGTTCCTCACAAAAGAAGCCAAACATCATGTTTGGCTTGTGCAAAACGTACAATAGGTCTCACCTTAACTTATACAAAAAGCTACAATACCAATTCTGCTTCAGTGCAGGTAATATCTGCACTGGAAAGTTTGTACGCGGAAAAAAGAATCCATCCCCCCCTTAATCTCATCAACAAATATAAGAACCAATTTCTTTTAATTAAACTGTAAAATTCTTTGAGCCAAAGCTTAAACTTTAAAAACCGTTTTATCGATCTGGGACCTGAGTTTTATCAGGAAAAACAACCCGACCCTGTCACCGACCCCTACCTGATAGACTACTCCCCCTCTGCCGGTGAGCTGCTTAACCTTCCTTTAGATGGAGGCATTAACTTCCTCGATCAATTTAGTGGAAACCAACTGATGGAAGGTGCTCAGCCTTTGGCAATGGCTTATTCTGGTCATCAATTTGGCTCCTACAACCCCAGATTGGGAGATGGAAGAGGTCTGTTGCTGGGAGAAGTTTTAAACGATAAAAATATCAGTTGGGATGTTCATCTTAAAGGGGCTGGGCCAACCCGGTTTGCCAGAGGGTTCGATGGCCGAGCCACATTGCAGTCTTCGATACGCGAACACCTGGGGAGTGAAGCATTGCATGGCTTGGGGATTTCCACAACTCGATCTCTAGCTGTGATCGGTATTAGAGAACTCATTTACAGACAAAAACCAGAATTGGCAGCAATTTTAGTACGCATCGCAGATTCTCACATACGATTTGGCAGTTTTGAGTTTTTTCATTACACCAATCAGCCAAAGAATGTGGAACGTCTGGCAGATTTTGCAATTCAAAACTACCATAATGAAATTTGGAATGAACCTGACCGATATAGAATTTTCTTCGGCAGAGTTTTAAGGGTCACCGCTAAACTAATCGCAAAATGGCAAGCCGTCGGATTTGTTCACGGAGTTATGAACACTGACAATATGACGATAACGGGTACAACTTTTGACTACGGCCCTTATGGATTTCTTGATAGTTTTAATACCCGATACACTCCGAATCTTTCTGACACGCATGGAAGATACTCCTATCAGCAACAAGCTGAAATCGGGTTTTGGAATTTAAATAAACTTGCTGAAACATTAGTATCCCTTGCGGGCGCGGACAATCTGCAGGAGGAAATCAAACAATACCAACCTTTGTTCAATGGGTTTTACAGAGATGAAATGGGACGCAAGCTGGGGCTATCTATTCTCGATTCTGACTTCAGCCAATTGACACAAGAAATGTTTCAAATCTTACAAAATCAACAGATGGATTACTCAAACTTTTTCCGTCTCCTGGCAAATTACCCTGAACAGATAGAAAAAAAACAATTCGATGAAGCACTGCACTCTTGGTTAGATAGGTACCTTAAACTTTGCGAACGCGAAGGCATCAGCCATAACGAACGCAAAAAGGAAATGGATGCAGTTAACCCAAAGTACATCTTAAGAAACCATTTAGTACAACGAGCTTTGGAAAGAGCCTTAAAGGAATCTGACTTTTCAGAGGTGACCCGCCTGAGATTGCTTCTGGGAAACCCTTTTGAAGATCAACCGGAGCTTTTTAATAAATACGATATCGATCCCGACTTTTATTCACAAGACACCCCAAATGAATTTCTGGGCCGACAATTAAGTTGTTCAGCATAAAATACATATAACAAGAAAGGTATCTGGAATATGATTTTACTTGATGGAGAAATAACTGAGGTAACAACTCCCCCAAACAAAGCCGACCAATTCAGAGAATTGACAATATGGGTTCCTGAAACCGGCGAGCATATCGAGATGACTTGTTTCATTCATTCAATACAAAAAGCGGGCCTGGAAGAAGGAAGTAAAATTTCTATAAAAATTGAAAAGAAATTTGATGTCGATTCCCTCACACGCGACTTACTCAAGCCTCAATAGTCAAACCACTGGCATTTATCTATACGTCTGATAACATATAATTTTTACATACAAAAATCATACTAATCAAACGTATCCATCCAAAACTGGTTATGGCAAAAATTAAATCTCTGAGCGAATTCGGGTTGATTGACCGTGTGTCCAAAAAGTTCAATCATCGCTTGCGTAACACCGTCCTACCTCTCGGGGATGATTGTGCGGCCTACTCAGCGACCTCTTCCAAAACCCAACTGGTCTCCACCGATGCGTTGGTTGAAAATATTCACTTCAAGCTTTCAACAATTTCACCACAGCAATTGGGGCAAAAAGCCATTGCAGTTAACATAAGCGACATTGCTGCAATGGGAGGTATCCCAACAAGAGTACTAATAACGCTGGGGATACCCAAAAAAATTTCTAGTTCGTTTCTGGACCAACTTTATGCAGGAATCCATAAGACCTGCAAACTTTATAATATCGAACTTTTTGGCGGAGATACTGTCTCATCGCCAAAATGCTTTTTTATTAACATCACAATAATCGGAGAAGCCGAGCAAGGAAATATTTTCACGCGGGATGGAGCAAAAAAAGGAGACCTGATTTTTACCACAGGGACTTTAGGCGATTCCAGCCTGGGGTTGAAAATGTTATCGAAAGAAAAGTGGGAATGCTCCTCAAACTCAAGGAAACACCTTCTCAAAAAACACCTCACGCCAATCCCCAGAATCAAGGAAAGTCGATTACTTAAAAAATTCGGCAGCCGTGTCACCTCTATGATAGATATCAGCGATGGTCTTGTTCAAGACCTTCACCATATCTGCAAGCAATCGAAAACGGGGGCTACAATATATGAAGAAAATTTACCACTATCGCCTGCATTTTCAAAATTTTGTTCAGATAATAATTTAAGCCCCCTTCCCTATATTTTGAACGGTGGTGAAGATTATGAATTACTATTTACTTTGTCACCTGATGGTGTTAATAATTTAATTAGGCAGTTTAAAAAGGCCGAAGCACTTGTGACTCAAATTGGGGAGATAACTCAACCGTCTAAAAAGGTTTCTCTTTTAAAAAAGAATGGTAAAAGAGAAATGCTCCCTCAATCATCTGGATTTAACCACTTTTAACATTAAAAGTTTCCGGTTACACAATAAATTGCCGCTATCGAGATTCATGAAATTCGATAAACAAGTGCCAGCCAAGCTTGAGGTTTCTTAAAAACTTTGGACGACTCATTACTTCCCCGGTCGCTATTACTTTTATTTTTGTTTTTATGTTCCGCATTTTTTTCGGCTTGCGAAGTCGCGTTCTTTTCGCTGAATCCCCTACAGCAAAAAGAAATGGAGGAAAAAAAAGGGCGATCCGGTCGTCTGGTTCATTCTCTCCTGCAAAAACCGCGTGAACTACTCATCACTATCTACATCGGCAATGAACTGGTCAACATAGCAATTTCTGTTGTCATCACTTCAATCACGATCAGTGTTTTCGGAAGTATAGGGGTCGGTATAGCCATTGGGGTTGGCACACTTCTACTGCTTTTTCTTGGTGAGATTGTCCCAAAAAGTATTTCATTGAAATATGCCCAGCCCTACGCCCTCTTTGCAGCTTTCCCACTAAAAGCATTTGCAAATATAGTTCAACCCGCACAAAAGCTATTCAACTCCTGGACAGAAAAAATAATGCGCTCCATTGGAATACTCACTCATTCTCACAATGAGTCTTCAATATCCGATGAAGAGTTTCGGACCATGGTGCAAGTTGGCGAAGGCGAAGGGGTTATCGATTCCGATGAAAGAGATTTGATCCATAAAGCCATCGTTTTTGGTGAAACAACTGTGGGCGAAGTAATGACCCCCAAGATTGACATGTTCACGGTAAACTTCAAAGATAGCCTCGATGAAATTCTCCCCAGAATAATTGAGAATTTTTATTCTAGAGTTCCTGTATACGGAGAAAATGATGAAGAAATTTTGGGCATTCTTTTTACCAAAGACTTAACCCGCCTGAAACATTTACCAAGAGAGAAAGTAAACTTGAAAAGCATTCTTCATCCCGCAGTGGTTGTTCCTAAAACCAAAATGATAAAAGAAATGCTCGAAGAGTTCCGAAAGTTAAAGCGCCATATGGCAATAGTCTTAGATGAGTATGGAAGCGTATGTGGCCTTGTCACCCTTGAAGACATCATTGAAGAGCTGGTTGGCGAAATAGACAGTGAAATGAGGAAAGACGAACAAACTTTCTTAAAAATCACAGAAAATCAATACAGGCTATCGGGTTCACTAAGCCTTGCAGAATTTAATGAAAGCTTTCAAAGTGATTTACCTGTGAACGACTATGACACCGTGGGCGGCTTGGTTTTTGGATTATTTGGAAGAATACCCCGGTCTGGCGAATCGACAACTATGGAACATTTCAAATTCCGTGTAGAAAAAATGAAGGGGTCAAGAATATTAAATCTCCACCTAACCCTCCTGAAACGTTCGGGTACTACTGAAGAACCTGAACAAACCAAGGCCGCAACGACATAATGGATCCTACAACTACAATCTTTTGGGTCTTGCTGGCTGTTCTAATTGAGGCTTTTTTCTCCGGTTCAGAAATTGGTATGGTTTCAGTCAACCGGATAAAAATGCAAAAGCTCGCGGAGGAAGGTAATTCAGCAGCTCAAGCCATTCTTAAACTTCTGGATAACCCGGAAAAACTTTTCACAACAACATCTTTGGGAACCAATCTTGCCATGGTTACAAGCACCGCCATTTTTACGGCGTTCATGGTTGAGCGATTTGGCCATTTTGGCGAATGGATGGCAATGCTGATTATATTCCCATTGGTCTTTTTTGGTGGAGAAATCATACCGAAAGTAATCTTTCAAAATCGCGCTGACAGCCTGATGCCGATAATGATCCACCCGTTAAACCTTTTCTATAAATGCTGTGGCCCATTTATTAAATGGTTGTCAAACACCTCCCAGAATCTAACCAATCGCGTCCCAGAAGGTGTAACTGAAAAAACCTTCACTTTCAGTCGAGACCAATTAAGAAAAGTATTGAGCCTAGACTCACAAACCGTCAATTTGGGTGTAACCGAAAAAAAGATTATTCATAATATTTTCAACTTCGGCGAACTAACTGCAGAACAGTGCATGGTCCCTCTGGTACAAATGACCGCGATCAAAGACACGGCAAACATGCTGGAAGCCCATGAAATGGCAAATGATTCAGGATTTTCCCGGCTTCCAGTTTTTCATGAAAGAATGCATAATTTGATCGGAATTATTAATGCTTTCGATCTACTCGATCAAGAAATGGATGACACTCCCATCACAAACTTGATCCGACCAGTTCACTACATCCCGCCCAACAAGAAAATTGATGATCTTTTAAAGGAGCTCCAGCAAGGTGGTTTGCATATAGCCTTTGTGGTTGATGAGTACGGTGGTTGCATAGGCTTGGTCACAATAGAAGACCTTCTTGAAAGGATAGTAGGAGAAATTGAAGACGAGTACGACAAGCCTGAAAAATTATACAAACCCTATGCTGAAGGTGGTTTTTTAGTCGAAGGTAATACAGAAATCAGTGTCTTAAACGAAACACTCGGTTGGGAATTACCCGGAGGGGACTTTGAAACTATCGCAGGGCTAGTGATTGATCGTTTGGAAAAAATTCCTCACCCAGGGGATCAGGTTCTTGCAGGTCTTTATCGGTTAACAGTGAAAGATTCCAGCAAAAGAAAAATCCAATCGATCATCGTGAGAAAACTTGAGGACACCAAAATAGAAAAAGATTTGGAAGCACACTAAACTTTCCTAATGCTTTCCAGCTCCTGATAGGCCTCTTGAATTTCCAAGAATTTCAAATGGGCGGCCTCTATGGCGGCGTCACCTTCATTCGCTACACGATCGGGGTGGCAAGTACTAATTAAATTTCTATAAGCTTTTTTAATCTCATCATTAGAGGCGTCTGAGGATATCTCCAACACATGATAAGCGGTTTTGAGAGGGCTTAAAAAATATTTCATCCTTATTTCATTATGTTGCTCATAAGAAAGACCCAATAAAAGAACAATACTCTTTAACATTTTTTCTGTTCCTTCATCCAAGCTTTTCTCAATTAAAGTAATCTGATAACAAAGGGCAACAAGCAAAAGATTATAATTGTCCTTACAGGATTTTTTATATTCCTCAACAAATTTCTCAATATCCGGTTTTTTATTCTGCACCTCAAGAATTAAGGGGTCGATTGCTTTAAAATCTGCAGCCACAAAACTCAAGTTTTTCTGGAAAAATTTATGAACTATCTTGATTTGATTTTGAGTCAAAGCACCATTTACAGAGCCTACTCGAGATAAAATTATTACCAGGCAAGTTATAAAATCACTCTTATTATTTATACCAGGCAAACATTTTTGTAATTTTTTTTGGATTTTTTTACCAATGAAGTGTTCCGTGACACCGCCAACAACTGCCCCAAATGGACCTCCACGCAAAAATCCTAAACCTGCACCCATCCACCAAGACATAGTATTAAATTTGATTAGTATTAATGATTTATAAAATTATATTATGAGATTCTTTACAGACTCTTTATTGCACAGAATTTATTATATTAAATAACTTTATTTAAAATTACTTAGGAGAAGAATTAATGGTCAAACATATTGTGATGTTCAAATTAGCAGAAAAAAACACCGCGAATATGGAACGTGCCGTCCAATCTTTAAAGAGCTTGGAAGGGGAAATTGAATCTTTAAAATTTATAGAAATAGGCACTGATTTCCTAAAATCGGAAAGGAGCTACGACATTGTTCTTACTGCTCATTTTGAGAACCAAGAAGGGCTAAACACCTATGCAAACCATGAAAAACACTTACCTGTCGTAAAGATAATGCGATCTTTATGTTCCTCATCAGTAGTGGTGGATTATGAGTTAATATGACTCAATCCCCCAAAAAAATAGTCTAATTTCACCAAAATTTTGCAGATGAGACAAGCAATTCCAGCAAATAATAACAAATAAAGGCTTGTACTTTGTTTTTACAGGTGATAAGGTTCTAAAAATTTTCACTGGGCAAGTTAAAATAGAGGTTCTTTTTAACTGGCTTCGCCTTTGAGTTCCATAAACCGGAGGTACGATAATGGCGACTAAGAAAAAAAATGTAAAAAAGAAATCTGCAAAAAAGAAAACTCCCGTCAAAAAAAAGGTTCCTACGAAAAAGAAGACAGCCCAAAAAAAGACGGCTAAAAAATCAGCAAAAAAGAAAGCTCCCGCAAAAAAAGTAAAAAAGGCAAGCAAGCCTAAAGCTAAACCTAAAACTAAGTCCAAAGCTAAGCCCAAAGCTAAACCTAAAACTAAGCCCAAGGCTAAGCCCAAAGCAAAAAAAACAGTTACTAAAAAGAAAGCAGTCAAAAAAACCACGACTGTAAAAAAGACCAAAGTAGCTTCAAAATCATCCCCCAAGAAGAAAACCACGGAAATTGATGAAACCAGCGAAGCTGTGGCTCCCAAAAAGCCCAAAAAAAATCAGGCCCTCCCAAAGTTAGGACCGGAAACCCTTAAAATAAAAGAGCGGTTATTAGCTAAACGAGGAGAACTGCTAAAGCTTATTCAATCTTCAAAGTCTCTTGAAAGGGATGTTGGAGATCTGACCTTTAGCAACGAAATTGATCTTGCCTCAAGCCTCGAGGGAAGAGAAATGGTCTTTCAATTGACGAGCCGTGACCGAAATGAACTTAGATTAATTGAAGATGCTTTGTTTAGAATAAACGAGGGAACTTATGGGGCATGTGAGTCTTGCGAGAAAAAAATAAGCCTGAAAAGATTACAGATTATGCCTCTTACTGCTTTGTGCATTGAATGCCAGGAAGCTGCCGAAAATTTGTAGGCTCAAATTTATTTTCCGTGACACTTCTTATATTTTTTACCACTCCCACAAGGACAGGGATCATTCCTTCCAACCTTTTCTTCTTCTCGACGAACTGTTACAGGCTTGTCTGATTCTTCAACATCGCCTCGATGCTCAACCATTTTTTTTGGCTGAGCAATAACGTCCTCATCATCGAATTCGCTTTCTCTTCTAACTTGAACCTTAAAAAGATATTCTGTTATTTCTTCTTTGATTCGCGCCATTAGATTGCTGAATAGACTAAAACCTTCTTTTTTATATTCTGTCAGTGGATTTTTTTGTGCGTAACCACGTAAACCAATTCCTTCTTTTAAATGATCCATTCCAAGCAAATGATCCTTCCAAAGCGTATCTAAAACCTGAAGCATAATTATTTTTTCCTGATGCCTCATCGCGGAAGGTTCTATCTCCAATTCCTTTACAATTCCATCTTCCTTTAGCTGATAGGTTTCACTTACAGCATACACAACCGCTTCATAAAGTTTTTCGCGATTACAATGCTCCAACTCTATTTTATGTTTTCCCTGGATTTCTAATTCATGATCACTGATTTTTTTTATTTCCACACTAAACTGTCGTTCGAGAAAATCGTTCAGAGTCTCAATATCCCACTCTTCTGGATAAATCTTTTCATGAGCCACTTCAGAAACAACTTCATCCACTAACTCATCTGCCATATCCAGAAGAACTTCCTTGGTATTTTCTGCCTCAATAATTTCTTTTCTCAAAGCATAAAGAACTTCTCTTTGACGATTCATCACATCGTCATATTCCAAGACATGCTTTCGGATATCGAAATTATGAGCTTCTACTTTTTTCTGTGCATTAGCAACGGCTTTGGAAACCATACTATGCTCAATAGGCTGCCCATTTTCCATGCCCAACCTTGCCATGAGAGGAGAGATTTTTTCGGATCCAAAAATACGCAACAAATCATCTTCAAGGCAAAGAAAAAAACGAGAAGAACCACGATCTCCCTGCCTACCAGCTCGTCCTCGCAACTGATTATCAATGCGTCGACTTTCATGGCGCTCTGTACCCAGGATATGCAGTCCGCCCAACTCTGGAATGCCTTCTCCTAGAACAATATCGGTTCCTCGTCCCGCCATATTTGTGGCAATCGTAACGGCATTGGGTTGTCCCGCACCAGCAATTATTTCTGCTTCCTGCTCATGATGCTTTGCATTCAAAACATTATGTTTGATTCCATATTTCTTCAGGTTTTTGCTTAAAAGTTCTGACTTTTCTATTGAAATGGTTCCAACAAGAACAGGTCTACTGATTTTATTTAACTCACGAATTTCCTCAATAACAGCTTCAAATTTTTCTTTTTCAGTTCTGTAAATAACGTCCGGGTAATCTTCACGAACCATCGGTCGATTCGTGGGAACCACCACAACCTCAAGTTTATAAATAGACATAAACTCTTCCGCTTCCGTATCTGCGGTTCCAGTCATTCCACCCAGCTTTTTATACATTCGAAAGTAGTTTTGGAATGTGATGCTGGCCAAAGTCTGATTTTCATTTTCTATATTGACGCCCTCTTTTGCCTCTAAGGCTTGATGCAACCCATCGCTATACCTTCTTCCAGTCATCATTCGACCGGTAAACTCATCGATAATGATTACCTCACCATCACGTACAACATAATCGACTTCGTTTTTAAAAATTCCATGCGCTTTCACAGCTTGATTCAAGCAATGCAGAGTTTCAATATTTTTGGGATCGTAAAGATTCTCAATATTCAGCGCCTTTTCCATTTCAGCTATCCCCTCCTCAGTAAGGGATGCAGCGCGAGCCTTTTCATCAACCGTGTAGTGCTCATCTTTCTTTAACCTGGGGACCAGTTTATTTACCGTATAATATTTATCCGTAGATTCTTCAGCAGGCCCCGATATGATCAATGGCGTTCTCGCTTCATCAATCAAAATATTGTCGACCTCATCAATAATTCCGAAATTCAAATCTCTTTGAACCATTTGTTCTTTGGAAAACTTCATGTTGTCGCGCAAATAATCGAAACCAAACTCATTATTGGTACCGTAAAGCACATCGCAATTGTATGCGGCCTTTCTTTCATCCTCAGGTATATCGTGGTAAACCATGCCAACTGAAAGCCCCAGATACTTATAAATAGTTCCCATCCATTCACTATCTCGAGTGGCTAAATAATCGTTAACCGTAACGACATGAACGCCCTTTCCTTCCAGAGCATTGAGGTAAACCGGTAATGTTGCCATCAAGGTTTTTCCCTCACCTGTTTTCATTTCGGCAATTTTACCTTCATGCAATACGATCCCACCAATCAACTGAGCATCAAAATGCCGCATCTCGAGTGTTCGCCAGCTTGCCTCTCGTACCACTGCAAATGCTTCGGGTAGGATTTCATCCAAGGTAGTCCCTTGAGCAACTCTTTCTTTAAACTCTGTGGTTTTCCCTTTTAACTCTTCATCTGTCAGAGGTTTGATTGTATCTTCCAGACCATTGATCTTTTCAACAATGACTTGAATCCGTTTTATTTCCCGATCATTTCGGGTGCCGACTAACTTTTTTATAAGTCCAAATACCATTGCAATTTAAACCCGAAAATTTTTTATGAAATTAGGAATAATCCAATCTTGCCAGATTATTAATAGTAAGAATTTTAGCTGTTCTAGTTCTGAAGAATAAAAATGAGTGGGGGAGGAAGAGAGACAAAGATCAATGCACTGCTAAAGTATAGTCTGATCAATCTTCCAGGATATAGTTTTTAGGACTAACAGGAACACCATTCAACAGAACTTCATAATGTAAATGAGGTCCTGTACTTCTTCCTGTACTCCCAACCAGTGAAATCACTTGGCCACGTTTGACATGGTCTCCCACTTTAACCAGATGCTTGGAGTTATGTCCATATCTCGTCACCACACCATATCCGTGATTGACCTCTACCATATTACCGTATCCATACTCTCTACCTTCAATAACCACCTCACCATCGGCGGTGGCTCTAACCGGCGAACCCGAACGTGCTGCAATGTCCCAGCCTTCATGTTTTTCTCGCAAGCCAGTAAAAGGTGATTTTCGAAAACCAAACCCTGATGTTACCCAACCGCGAGTAGGCCAAATTGAAGGAGTTGAGGATAGAAGTGATTTTTGATTTTTGAAAAAATTGTCCAGTTCCTGAAAACTGATGCTCTGAATTTTTGCCTGTTTATCTAAATGATCTAAACCAACGGACAACCGCTCTACCATGCTTGCGGCACCTCGTCCCATGGATGTGTTAAAACTACTTGTGGTCAAACCAAAGGGACCACCAACACCCCAGTTCTTCTCTACAGACTTCGGGGAGTTCTCAAGTGCCGTAATGACTCGCAACTTTTTTTCAAAGCGTTCTAGTCGGGCCATCTCGGTCTCAAAATTCTTGACCTGATGGGAAAACTTTTCTACCTGAATTTTTCTTATTTTTGATTCTTTACGGAGCTTCGCCAGTTCGGCTTCATTGCCCTCTAATTTTAGATATTGCTGCACAAAATAGACAGAGGAAGCAATTAATGCGACAAAAAGGACTCCCGTTACCGCGAACCCAATCTTCGCAAACTTCTTGGGCAAGCAGAATTTTTTAGGGGAACCCATTGCCCCAGGAAATACAACCACTGTAAAATCGTCTTTTTGCACCCTATCTCCTTATAGATATTTCAAAAGCCTATAAACCTAGCAATCGTAACGCTTAAACCCCTTATTTGTCAACAGTTAAATCCATAATGGCCCTGAGAAAATTTATATTGAGCTACAAGGTTTTTTCTGAAATTTCACATCTATATTCAGGTTGAACTTCATTATCAATCTAAGGGTTTGATTTTGTCTCTAGCCTGAATATGATTCGGGTTTATTGCCAGCACTCTGGCAAAAAATTCTTGGGCAATTTGGGTATTTCCTTTTTCTTCGTTTAGAAGGCCCAAACTAAATAAAGCTGGCACCTGCCCTTTTACATCTCCTATCTCCTGATATATTTCTAACATTTCTTCAAACCCCAGAATTGCCTTGTCCAGTTCTCCCTTAGCGTAAGAACCAAATGCTTTTTGCCGGATAACCCTAACCAAAGTTTTTCCATATCCCCAGGCAAGTTGTTTAGAGTTTTGTGTAAGCAAGTTTTTGTATTCGCTTTTAAATCGATTTGGCTCTCCCATTTCCAAATAAATTTTATGCAAGTTCCAAATAAAAATGGGTTCCTTTGGATTGGCTTTAATGGCTCGCTGAACCTTTTCAACCGCAACAGCAAACTGTTTCCGTTCGGAAAAAATTGCACCCCAATTATTCCATGCAAGGCCATTTTCCGGGTTAATTTTAATGGCTCTTTCAAAATTCTTCCCAGCGGCAGGGTAGTTTTCCTGTAAATAATTTAAATACCCGAATGCATACCAAACATGCGAAGAGTCTTTATTCGATTTCTGGTAGGATTGTAGAAAATTTTCTGCATCATTCAAACCACCAATCGCATTCCAAGCTTTCAACATTGTTCGAAATATATAACTAGTCCCTTCTTCTGACTTCAATACACTTTTAAACTTTTCAAGAGATTCAACATAACGCTTTCTTGCGAAAAGAACTTCAGCTTCATCTTTTTCTGAAAAATTAAACTTCTCATAACCGGGGTGTACTTGTGCAAAAAGCTGGGAGGAATTGAAAGAAAGGGTGAAGAAAAATAGGAAGGAAATTAAAACCATAGAATGAACTCTTTAGCAGGTTCGTTATAAATATAAAAAATTAAAAACCGCCAAAATCGCTAGGTCCTGCTTCAGCTGGCGCATCCTCCCTTTCAGCCCTGTCAAAGAATCGGGTGAATTGGTTTTCGAAGTGTAGCTTTACATCCCCAATAGGTCCGTTACGTTGCTTTCGAACCAGAATTTCTGTCTTGCCTGGATCGTCAGTCTCCGGATTATAAACAACATCACGATAAATAAACATCACCACATCTGCATCCTGCTCAATAGAACCCGATTCCCTTAAGTCGGAGAGCATTGGACGTTTATCCGTGCGGCTTTCAACAGCACGGCTCAACTGGGAAAGCGCTATAATTGGAACATTAAGTTCTTTTGCCAAAGCTTTAAGTCCTCTGGAAATATCTGAAACCTCCAGCTGTCTACTTTCAGTGCCACCGCGCCCCGACATCAATTGAAGGTAATCAATAATGATAAGGCCCAAAGGTTGCTCTGCTGCCAAACGACGGGCCCTCGCCCGGAGATCCAACACCGACAAGGCCGCACTATCATCAATATACATATTAGCTTCTGAAAGTTTGCGTCCCGCTTCATGAACTTTTGGCCAATCACTTTTCGCCAGATAACCTGTCCGTACCTTTGATGAATCTACTCTAGCTTGAGAACACAGCAACCTTACCCCTAACTGTTGCTTAGACATTTCCAGACTAAAAATCGCAGTAGGAATTTTTTCGTGCAGGGAAACGAAACGAGCAATATCTAACGCGAAACTTGTTTTACCCATACTCGGTCGTGCAGCAAGAATGATAAGGTCAGAAGGCTGGAAACCTGCAGTCATATTATCTAAATCCGTAAAACCACAAGACACACCAGTCACCATCCCCGGCTTCATAGAAAGCTTTTCCAAGTTGGAAACATTTTCCCTGATTACATCAGGCAGCTTGGAAAAACTGGGTTTGGTTCTTTTTTCTGATATCTCAAATATAGACTGTTCCGCCTTGTCCAAAAGCGTGTCCACATCATCCCTATCACTATAGCTATTCGAAACTATATCAGTAGCGGTTTGGATAAGATCCCGAAGGATCTTTTTTTCTCTGAGAATTTTTGCGTGATGACTTACAGCCGTCGCGGTGGGAACGTAATCTTCGAGAAGGCTCAGGTATTCCAGCCCCCCCACATTATCCAGCTCATCTTTTTTTCTTAAACGATCGGCGAGAGCAAGAACGTCAATTGGCTCATTAGCCTCAAACTGTTCCCGCATAACAATGAAGATTTTTTTATTTGCGGCCTTATAAAAATCTTCTTCGCTGAGCACTTCAAGTGCCTTTGCAATCGCGTCACTCGAATGCAAACAAGACCCTAGCACACTCTGTTCAGCCTCCTTGTTATAAGGAGGGAGCTTGTTCAGAGAAATTTCTGTCAGGGCATCTGCCATGATTATTTAGGCTCAGTCGAACAGCTAATTATTTTGTTTCTTCT
>JAJDAV010000045.1 GCA_029261695.1 Nitrospinaceae bacterium
TCAAATATATATTCTTTTTGAACTGCTGAACTAAATCATTACTTTCTTTTCTTAGTTTATTAGACTCTTCAATTATGTTTGATTGGGCTTTTCGGTAGGTATCTGAATTCACCTCTGAATCGACAAGGCTTTGAACAAAGGAAACAAATAGTTTAAACTCTTTTTCAAGGTGAGAGATGGTTTCCTGGATTTCAGGGTCTTCAATAGCTTCAATATTACCCATTTTTTGCATTTTCAAATCCACCGGGTACTTCCCACCTACTTTGGCAGCTTGCAAAGTCTGTTCGAATATTTTTTTAGCATTATCATACTCTTCAAGCGAGGCATTCAACTCTGTTTTTCCAACTACAGCGTCATTTGAAAACACCGTTTTATAACGTCGGACCCCCAACATGTCTCCCACTTTAAATTCTTCACCCATACGTTGCATATGGCAATTGGCACAAGCAGCCACCGTTGCTTTATCTGCTGTATAAATATTTATAAATAACTTGCCATTTTCCTCATAGGTTTTTGTAAAAACTTTTCCATCATTCTTTTTCAGAAACTCATTGGCCTCTCGGTCCATTTCTGTTTTCAGACCTTTATTAGGGTTCACAGGTCTTTCTGCAATGATATCGACCTCAAGACTATTTCCCTTTTTAAATTTTTCGTTCACCACTCGAGCAAAGGTGGCTGGAAAGGGAACTGCAGGATGGGCCTCCCCTTCAGGATCCATACTGATTGGGAGCTTGATCTCTTTAGCAACTTTGATTACAGACTTGGTATAAGACCCGCGCATGATAGTGATATAAGAGTCCAGGGAGGTAATTTCCTTTTCAATAGTCTTTATGCGTCCTTTTGCCATGGCATAGCCAAATGCCGCTTTTCCCATAGCCTGAGTCAACATTCTTTGGCGACCCAGGGCATCCATAACTATAGAATCCTTAGAGATTTTCGATGAATAATGGTCAATGACTGCGCCAGCAATAACTACCAGCAAAGATAAAATTGCAATCGCGCCATACACTTTTTGTTGAATCGATAAGGTTTTCATTTCGAAAAGAGGCCTTCCCTTTAAACAGGTAGATATATTGGATAGAAACAAGAATATTGAAGTTTGATTTTTACCATTGAGATGTAAATCTGTCAACCGCTTTCAATTAAAGAGTTTGTCACAGTTTCATCAACACATTAACACAAATTCTGAAAGTCGAAATTATTCCCATTTCCGATTAAACATCATGGGTTTTGGTGCCCAAATAATGAATAACAAATTGCATTTGAGTTCAGATAATTTGTTAGTATTAATGTTTAGGGTTTCACTTTGGGCCGAATCTGCCCTTTTATAATTTAAGGAGCTTTTTGTGAGAAAATTCTGGAGGGTTTTCGGGTGGATATTTCTGGGGATCTTTATTCAATTCAAGTTCAATGCTTTATATGGAATTGTTTTCCTCGAGAACCTGAACTTCCACGATCGAAGCTATTGGGTAGAAATGAAAATGACTCCAACCGATGAAAGCTTGAGAGTTTTAAAAGTGAAAACCACCGTTCATCACTCTCTCGGTTCAGACTATTTTGCCAACGTTTATATCCCTACCGAATACAAAGTATTGAACCAACAACCCTATGCCGGGGTGGAAGGCATTGCTGGCTACCAGGCTTATAAAATGAATATGAAACGAAAGTACAGGGATGTTCTAGCCGAAACAAATTTCATTCTTATCCCTAAGACAGAAGAAATCCCCTCAAAAGCTGTAAAAGTACATTTTGAGAATCTTAAACAACGTTTGCATTCGGATGCTACTTACAAAATCTCCACCCAAAATAAAAATACCGTAATAGAAGGCCCGGAGAAAACAGAAGCGATTTATCCACAAAAACTGGGCATGTGATAAGCACCAAATGGCTCGAATAAAAGAATTCAAAGACTATTATAAAATTTTAAGTGTCCCTGAATCCGCGCAGCAGGATGAGATAAAGAAATCCTTTAGAAAGCTTGCACTAGAGCTGCACCCTGACCACAACCCAAACGACCCCAAAGCCGAAGACAAGTTTAAGGAAGTCACCGAAGCCTATGGAGTACTCAGCGACTCCAAAAAAAAACAAGAATACGATAGATACCGCGCCGATCACCTTGCTGGCCGAAGTTCCTCCCGATTTCATTACTCCCAGGAAGATATTTTCTCAAGCATGTTTCAAGGACAAAATGCCCGTGATATTTTTGAGGAACTGAACCGAGAATTCAATCGATCAGGTTTTAGATCGGGGAACAACTTTTTTCAAAATATATTCTTTGGTGGAGCGGTTGGCGGTATAGGGCGCTTTCTAAGAATGATACCGGGACCTATTGGACGTATTGGCATGGGAATCAGGATAGCTCAAGTAGTTGGAACATCACTTTACGCTCTTCACAAAATGAAAAAAGCTAAGGAAGCAGCTGATCCAGAACATAAACCACAAGCTAAAAATCCTGTATTAAACAATCTCAAAAGTGTGTTCGTTAAAACGCCTCCCAACAAGAAATCACCACTCGATATAGACTTCTTGATTTCAATTCCTCCTATTGACGCATTAAATGGAGCGCGAAAAAAAATATCTTTTCAAGCAAATGGAATCACCGAGCAATTGATGGTTCGAATACCACCCAAGTTTCCTTCAGGAGGAAAGTTGCGCATACGCAATAAAGGCCTCACTCAAAACCAAAAACGTGGGGACTTGATTTTATCCATAAACATAGATCCTAATACAGCCTCATCTAATTAGCGCATGAACAAATCCCAAATTCTAGACTACTGGTTTTCCTTTTTCCGAGACTTATTACTAGGTACTTTAAAGAAACTGTTCCTTTTTGGTTTTATCGGTTTGGGATTAGGAATTTTATCAGCTATCGCCTTCGATTCGAAAGTGCTGGATACAGCAGAGTGGAGTGGATGGCTCGAAACATCCATTCTTTTATTCGCCGCCCTATGGTATCTAGCTTTCGGGGTCTTTCACGGATGGGTTGCATGTGTCCTTCAAGTTATGATTCAAAAATTAAAAGAAGCCTTGGAGGGTTTACAGCAATTATTAGATTGGTTGACCCGAGAGGTTATTAGCAGAATCCCAAAGTTCCAGAAAAATATTCCCAAATCAGAGCTAGAAGAAAAATATGACCAGGTCGGCGGCGAACTACTTCTCAAATTAAAACAAAAAGGCGGAATAACGGGTTTCTTTTCTGGAATTCTATTTGCCGTTATCTTAAAAGTTTTAAAATTCTTCTTTCTTGATCAGGTTGTTGAAGAACTGCAAAGCAAAGACAAAGAAGAAATCACATCAGCAGATATTGAGCATGCTGTTCGTCGGGTGGGGACAGAGGTCATGATCTCTCCGATTACCGACAATTTATTTCTGATACATATCGTAAACATCGCTTTTGGCCTGCTAATATTTGGACTACCGTTCAGTCTCCTTTGGCTCCTATAAAACACGACAGCCTTTAGATTCTCCCTTGAAAAAAATCAGCACCCCTTACACAACTAATTCAACATTAGGAAAATAAATAAATTTGTCAATTTAATTTCGATTCGATACAATTTACCTCATGAACACACCATTATTGCAAGAATACATAGAAAGATTATCCCGCCTGATTCAGACAGAATCTCGTTCAAATGGTCTTCCCCACAACCTCCAACCCATTCAATTGAACGCGCTCCATTTTTTAACGCGTGCGAATCGTTATTCTAATACTCCTCAAGGTGTAACCGAGTATTTTGGATTTACAAAAGGAACAGTTTCGCAAACTCTGACCACTTTAGAAAATAAAGGTTTCATAAAAAAAAGCCCTGACAAGATAGATGGCAGAAAAGTTCACCTAAAGGTAACCAGGAGGGGAGACACTTTATTAAAAAAAACGATGCCCTCCCCCACCATTAATGATGCGGGCAAAGAGCTGACCAAGACCCAACAAAACCAACTGATCGATCATCTAAAACAACTATTAGTGGAAATACAGAAGAAAAATGGGATGAGACCTTTTGGAGTTTGTAAAACCTGCAATCACTTCCAAACCAAAGGAAAAGAAAAGTTTTTTTGCGGATTAACTCAAGAGAGTCTAAACAAAATTGACTCTGAAAAACTTTGTCGAGAATATCAACACACTAATTTTGAATCCAATACCAATTCTTGACATCATAGTAACGTTACAATATTATGTTTTAATTGGACTCTTATTAGCTATCTAGATGATATTTAAATTCAAATCACAACTTCTAGCTTTATTGATTGTTTTTAGCCTTGGCGGTTTAACCAGCTTTGAACCTGTCTTGCACAATCATGACCTTGATCTCCATGGAGAGCACGAAGACTGTTTCAGTTGTGGCTGGACGAAGATCAGCATAGATGATACGACGTCGCAAGTAGTACTCATTCAGTCAACTTACAAAAAATCGAACTACCAACCTCCTGCGAACAGGCCATCCGCCTATCTCGCATCATCATCACTCAGCCGCGCTCCCCCTTCTTTTTCCTGAACCAAGCATCCCCTTTAAATTATTATTTTATTTAGCAGTTGAACTCCGTCCGCTATAGGT
This sequence comes from Nitrospinaceae bacterium, assembly GCA_029261695.1. Classification (GTDB taxonomy): domain Bacteria; phylum Nitrospinota; class Nitrospinia; order Nitrospinales; family VA-1; genus UBA8687. Next base: position 4,554 of record JAJDAV010000045.1, read on the forward strand.
CCGCGTTGTTGTGGACTCTTGCGTCTGGGTTGTCTGCATTTTGAAAAATGAAGCTTTCTTTACAAAAATACCGTACTACGGTCTTTTGGAAGACCGTTTTACTCATTACTATTCTGGGGTTTTTGTCAGGATTTTCACCGGTCCTGCATAACCATGACCTGGATGAGGAGCACTCGGATTGCGCCTCCTGCACGTGGACTAAATCCAGCAAATGCGAACCCGTTTCAGAATTTTCAAATAATACGTTTCTGTCTTGTCAGAAATTATTCCACAATTCTGCCTCATTGTTTTCTGCCTCCGTCAACCTGTCTAATCGATGTAGAGCTCCCCCCTCTTTCCGCTCATAAATTTATTAAAAACTATTTTTAAACATCCAGGGTGATCTGCCTAAAGGATCGCCCCTGAGCGGAGGTTGTATCAAATGAAAGTATTTACAATTTTATTACTTATTTTATTCTTCAGTTCATCGAATGCCTGGTCCTCAAGCGAATATGAAAAACTTGAAAAGCGAATTCGCGTTTTAGAGAAAACAAAAACCAAGTCTAACGCTTCGAGCACTGCAACAGGTTTATCTAATAGGTTTAACCCAGCGTTAAGTGTAAACGGTCTGCTACTTGGAACCTTCAACGATCAAGGAAATTACGATTCCAGCAAAGAAGTTCGTACGGGCCTAAAAATCCAGGAATTGGAAATTCGCATGGCAGCTTATGTAGACACCTATCTAAGAGCCGATATCACATTGGCATTTGAAGGAACTACCGACTTTGAGGTCGAAGAAGCAATTGCCGAAGCCCTATTATCCAAAAACCTGTCATTCCGTGCAGGAAAGTTTCTCACCGCTTTCGGAAAGCACAATCAGCTTCATACCCACGCCTATCCCTTTATAGACCTTCCAGTAGTCAATGAAGAAATTTTAGGTGAAGAGGGACTCAACGAAATCGGTGTTGGGGCCAGTTATCTTTTACCTACAAACTGGTTTTCAGAGATCACCTTTCAAGCTCTTGAAGGAGCCAACACAAACCAGTTTAACGGACGGGCAGGATCAGATTTTGCCTATTTAATCCGACAAAATAATCTATGGGATTTGAGTGAGGAAACGACTATGGAACTAGGTGGATCCTATGTTTCCGGAAAAAACAATCTTGATCCAACCAGCACCTTTGACAACAAAACTCAACTGGTAGGAGCGGACCTGACCTTCAAATGGAAGCCATCAGGTCGAGAAGCCTATAAAACCTGGATTTGGCAAACAGAGTTTATTGGTTCATTCCGAGAACAGACACAAGAAGGTTGGTACACCTCTTTGCAACACCAATTTGCAAAGGAGTGGTGGGTTCAAGGTCGGTATAGTGGATACAGTATTCCAAATGGTGTCAACAAGGAAGACAAAAACCAATGGAGTGCCCTGTTAGCCTGGGTTCCCAGCGAATTTTCAGCTATACGTTTGCAATACAACCATCTAAATCAAAAAACAGCAGATGAAAATCAGGTTTTATTGCAGTTGAATTTCACTTTAGGTTCACACCCTGCTCACAAATATTAAACTCAAACTTTCAGGTAATTTAAATGAAAACATATAAACTCAAAATATCCATTCTTGTTTTGTCATTCATATTTTTCTGGGTCCCTGTTTCATGGGCTAGCTTAAATGTGGTTACTACCACCAGCGACTTAGCTTCAATTGTAAAAGAAGTGGGAGGATCTTTAGTAAAAGTGGAGTCCTTGGTAAAGGGCTATCAAAATCCTCATTACATTCAACCAAAACCCAGTTACATGGTAAAAATGAACCGTGCAGATCTTCTAATCTATCAAGGTCTGGAATTAGAAATTGGATGGCTTTCAACTTTAATTGAAGGTGCAAGAAACCCTGACCTTCGATTAGGTCAAACCGGTCACCTTGACGCTTCTACGGGTATATCCCGACTAGAAACTCTTGAAAGTGAAGTGGATCGATCTATGGGAGATATCCACCCATCGGGGAACCCTCACTACAATCTAGACCCGGAAAATGGTTTTATTATTGCACAATCTATTTACAACAAGCTTTCCGAGCTTGACTCTGAAAACGCAACTAAATACAAATCCAATCTCGAAAAGTTTAATTCAAAACTAGAGAAAAAAATTATTCACTGGAAGAACCTCATGAAACCTTTCAAAGGGACAAAAATCATTACTTACCATAAGCTTTGGTCCTATTTTGCAAAACGGTTTGATTTAAACGTAGTAAATAATGTTGAGGTGAAACCGGGTGTCCCTCCCACAACAAAGCATTTAGCCAAACTTACCGCGTTGATGAACCGAGAAGACATCAAAGTCATTTTACAGTCAACTTATTACGAATCTGACTTCGCAAAAATGGTAGCGGGAAGAACAGAAGCCATCATACTAGTTCTTCCATCGTTTGTAGGAGGAACACCAGAAACAACAGATTATTTTTCTTTGTTTGATACAATAATTCAAAAATTAACAAATAACCTTCAACCTAGCACATGAGGTAAAAATGTCAGATTTTCTAACATTCATGGCCGCCCCTGTGGCGGCCTGCCTCATTTTTTCTGTAGTTCTAACTTTCTTTGGGTGCCATGTCTTAAAACGGGAAATTATTTTTGTCGATATAGCGCTGGCACAACTCGCAGCATTTGGAGTAATTTTTGCAGAAACTTTCGTTCACACCCACAATGAATGGGAGGTTTGGGTCTACTCATTAATATCTGTGATTGCAGGGGCCGCCTTTTTTGCCAATACCCGAAAACTGACCTACCGCGTCCCTCAGGAAGCAGTCATCGGAATCGTTTATGTAGTAACTGCATCCGCTGCATTGATAGTGGCAAGCCAGGCTACACATGGTGCCGAGCATATCCAAAATATTTTAAATGGCTCCATTTTATGGATGACATGGCCCAGTGTTCTGAAAGTCTTGGGAGTTGCAATTATAGTAGCCATTCCACACTGGATTTATCGAAAAAAGTTCATGAAACTTTCAAACCTCTATCGACAAGGAGGAAACGGACTTAACAATACATGGTGGGACTTCCTATTCTACTTATCATTAGGTCTAGTCATTGTTACTTCTATAAAAACGGCGGGAATGTTTTTAATCTTTGCATTTTTAATCGTTCCCGCAGTAATCGGCGCCTTATTTAGCACTCGGTTTATCTCTCAATATATTATTGGAAGTGTGATTAGTGCCTTGACGAGCCTAACAGGGCTTATACTTTCCTTCAACCTTGACCTTCCCACTGGGGCCACGTTGGTCTGTACTTTTGGGTTGGTATTTATCGTTGCAATAATTATAAGTAAAACCCATAAATAACCAAACAGAATTAAGAGTTTTTCATCGAAATGCTTTATACTGGTTAGTTCGTACTCAATTTTCTGTCTCAACTACTTTATTTTTAAATGGATGCATTTGTTGAATAAACATACTCATATCTTTGCCCTAATTATTTCCTTGGCATTTTTATACCTACCGGGCAAAACACTGGCTAAACCATTACCAGTTTTTGTGAGCATTGCGCCGCAAAAATATTTTGTCGAGAGAATTGGTGGACAAGAAGTAGATGTCGAGGTGATGGTCAAGGCCGGCGAAAGTCCTTCTACGTTTAATCCTAACCCCAAAAAAATGAGCCGACTTGCAAATGCCAAGCTTTATTTCAGCATTGGCGTTCCTTTTGAAAAGGTTTGGATATCCAGAATCAAAGCCATTCAACCGGATTTAAAATTTATTGCAATAAACAAGAGCATGCCATCACACATGGAGCATTCACATTCTGACAATCATTCACATGAAGCAGGTGATCCGCACATATGGACTAGTCCTCCCCTTGCAAAAAAAATGGCAGCCGAAATTGAATCAGCCCTGTCGGCAGAAATTCCGGATAAAGTAGAATTTTTCAAAGAAAACCTCCAAGCTCTTGCCAATGATCTTGATCAACTAGATCAAGAAATTCGCCTCATTTTGAAAGCAGGAAAAAGTTATAGCTTTATGGTGTTTCATCCCGCCTGGTCTTATTTCGCCGAAACTTATGGTCTGGAACAAATTTCTATTGAACATCAGGGAAAAGAACCAGGACCGCGAGCCTTGCAGGAAATAATCAGCAGAGGAAAAGAGTTAAATATAAAAGTCATTTTTGTGCAAAAACAATTCGGCCTTTCGATGGCGCAAAAAGTCGCTAAAATGATAGGGGCTACTGTTCTTGAAATGGATCCTCTTTCGGAGGATTACCTGGAAAATATGCGGCAAACTGCTAAAGCAATTTCTGGAGCGAATAATTGAAAGAAGACACTGTAATAAAAATTCGCGACGTTCATTTTAGCTATGGTGGACCACCTATACTTGAAAATATTGAACTAGATATTCAAGCTAAAGAATTTGTCGGCATGGTAGGCCCTAATGGTAGCGGTAAAACCACTCTTCTTAGAATCATACTTGGACTATTAAATCCTGACCGAGGGAGTGTTGAAGTGTTAGGGAAACCAGCACACCAAGGCGTTAAAGAGATTGGCTATATGCCACAACTGACTCCCTTCTCCCGAGATTTCCCCATCAGCGTTGAGGAAACGGTGCTTATGGGACGACTGGGGAAAACATCCAGCATAGGTCTTTTCAGCAAAGAGGATAAACGTCTTGCGGCAGAGTCTATGGAAGCGGTTGAGGTCCTCGATTTAAGAAAGCGCCCCATCGGCTCACTTTCAGGGGGGCAATTGCAACGGGTGTTGATTGCCCGCGCTCTTACTTGCAATCCCGAGATCATGATACTCGATGAACCCACTGCTAATGTGGATATGAAAGTAGAAAAGGATATCTTTGACCTACTAAAAAGACTTAACGAGAAAATCACAATCATAGTTGTAACTCACGATATCGGTTTCATATCACAGTACATCACCAAAGTGGCTTGCATAAACCGCACATTGATCTGCCATCCCACTTCTGAACTTACGGGCGAAACCATTGAAAATCTCTATGGCACCCATGTTCATATGGTGCATCATCACCATGAGGGGGAGGATCACCATTGAGTAGTTTTCTGGAAGCTGTTTCTACACAACCCTTCATGCAAAATGCAATCGTTGGCGGAATTCTTGCCAGTGTTGCCTGCGGTGCTGTTGGTTCTTATGTTGTAGTTAAAAGAATTGGTTATCTCGCAGGGGGTATCGCACACGCCGTTTTAGGCGGAATGGGAATTGCCTATTACCTTGGCAGATCACCCATTGAAGGCGCTTTGGTTTCAGCATTGGTTTTTGCATTCATCCTTGGCTGGGTCAGCCTTCGAATGAAACAACAAGAGGATACTATTATCGGCGCGTTGTGGGCGGGCGGTATGGCTGTGGGAATTTTGTTCATCTCGCAAACCCCCGGATACAACGTCGATCTGATGAGTTTTCTATTTGGAAATATTTTGATGATCGCATCAGAAGACCTTTACTGGATCGCCGGACTCGACGTTTTCATACTGTTAATTGTATTTCTTTTTTATAAACAATTTATTTCCGTTTCATTTGATGAAGAGTTCGCACGCCTTCGAGGCATCCCTGTTGAACGGTTTTATCTGCTTTTCCTTTCACTTGTTGCATTAACCGTTGTCATCCTGATCCAGATCGTTGGACTGATTCTGGTCATAGCACTTTTAACACTTCCTGCAGCTATCGCAGGGCTATACGTTCGTTCACTAAGCCTGATGATGCTTCTTGCAACATTATTCGGAATGGTTTTTACCACAGGGGGGTTGGCATTGTCTTACCAACCCGATCTGCCACCCGGCCCCACTATCATTTTACTCGCAGGGGCTTTTTATCTCTTATCCCTGATATTGAATCTAGTTAAAAAAAAAAATATAACCGTCACTGATTGCTGCTCCGGCCTGGAAAAAGAACTACATAAAGTTCAGGATGACAAACGAAACATCCTGGTATGGGTCCTGATCATTAACGGAGCCATGTTCTTTATAGAAGGAATTTATGGTTGGTATGCACAGTCTAGCGCGTTGATGGCGGATGCATTGGATATGCTTGGAGATGCAGCTATTTTCGGTTTCTCTCTTTATGTTATTCGACTCGGCGCCATATGGCAAAGCCGCGCTGGATATATTAAAGGAGTCATTATGGCTCTCTTTTCGATCAGCGTTTTAGCAGGTGCCGTATATCGATCGTTTAATCCCGTAATCCCCGAAGCCACAACAATGGGCATCATTGGCTTCATGGCACTTGCCGCAAACCTGGTTTGCGCAATCATGTTATTGGGGTTTAGAGATTCTGATATCAACATGCGTTCCGCGTGGCTCTGCTCGCGCAACGATGTTCTTGCTAATGTAGGAGTACTACTCGCAGCCGCAGGTGTTGCTTGGACTCAATCCTCATGGCCGGATTTGATTGTCGGCGTAAGTATTTCTGCTTTAATATTAAAATCCGCTATAGAAGTTCTTAAAGACGCAAAACTGGAAATGGTGAAACACCAAAGTTAAGGCTTAGGCCAAAGCACCCAGGCGTTCTGTCAGGGAATGTTTCTGGTGGTGGGAGAGATAAAGCAATCCATCGGACAGGGAATAGTTATGCGGGAAGGTCATAACCTCGCGGCCCAGTTTTTCTATCAATTGCTGATAAAGCTCATTAATTTCTTCGGAATTCATTCCTATACTGGTCTCGTAGGTGTAGCCCAAGCTTAGGTCATGCTCCGGTGGCGTATAGAGTTTGGTGATGCCCCACTCCGCAGGATTCTTTTCAATCGGCGCACCGCGTTCCAAATCAAACTGCGAAAGGATCGCAGAAAAACCTGGAGAATCTAATAGGCGTTGGTTATTGAGCACGAAGTTAACCGAGTCCATAACCTCAGCTTCGGTTTCGGTTGGAAATCCACATATCAAATAAAAGTGCATGGCAATACCCAACTTCATACAAGCTTCTGATGTATCATCCACCCAACTCAACTCAACACCTTTTTTCATCGAATCAAGAACACGCTGGTTGTAAGACTCCAATCCAAAAATCAATTTTCTACAGCCGGACTTATAAAGCAATTCGATACGATCGTCTTTCAACAAGCTTTTCTCAAACTTAAGTTCGCCCGTCCATTGCACATCGACTTTTTGCTCTATAATTTTTGCCGCAAAAGTTCTTAGGAAATTGATGGGTAACGCTTCATCGGTGAAAAAGAAGTGATCGCAATTGTACTTCTCTTGAAGAACTTTAAAATCATTCACCACATTTTCGGCATAGCGCACATGAAAATTCATATGGTCAAAGGGAATGGAACAAAACGCGCATTTCTCCCAATAACAACCCCGTGATCCCATAACGGGTAATACCCGAGTCGGGGAAAGATAAAGGTCTAAAGGCAACCCATCAAAGTCAGGAGTAGGCAATGCGTTGAGTTCTTCTTTAGCAAAGGGACGATTTACTTTAACCACGCCCTCTTCCCGATAAACCAGGTTGGGTACTTTGCTTAAATCTCCATCTCCTCTTAAATGCTCGACCAGTCGGAGCAATGGGGTTTCCCCTTCATGCACAATGAAGCTGTCGACAAAGTCAAATAAAGGAGACGCATCTTTTTCTAAACGATCCACCAGCTTTGTGAAAACACTGCCACCAATGGTGATATGAATTTCGGGTCGGTTCTTTTTAACGAGATAGGCCAACGTAAGGCCAGAGATGATCTGCTCTACCGAGGTAATGGATATACCAAGTATGTCGATGTCTTCTTTTAAAATTCCATCCAGATACCACTGCTCGTAGAGATCGTAGAAAAAGTTTTCTTCAGGATGCTTGAAGGATTCAATCACTTCTTTGGAAGAGTATGGAGAAAACCGCATTTGGCTGCCAATGACCGTCAACTGTGACGGATAATATGGAGCCAGGATGTTGTCGAGCCACACATCCATTATTTTCAGGTTTTCCATATACTGTTCTATTTCATAAAACTCCGGGCTGCGTTGTGAATCCACTGCGGCATCAATTTGATCCTTCAATGCCATGACAATTTCTTCAGCTTCCCGCAACTTCTGAAATTTTTCAGCTTCCGCCTGTGTCAAACGAGGCCGTGAGCTCAACTCGTTCAACTCGCGGATGATTCTTTCGTAAAGGGGTTTTGTTTTTTCCCAGGTGCAAAGATCATTAAGCAACTCAATTGCCAAGTCCCTTTGAACAACATCGTGTATACCGTTCTGGTTCAAGAAAGCTTTCAAACTCGGCAGACTCAGATAAGGCTGCGAAGGATGCCAGGATGTAGGGAAAACTAAATAGATCATTTAATAAGTTCTTTAATTTCGTATTTTCGAGAAAAACCTCTATCCCGAAAATTAAAGTAATTTCACATTGGCCCCACGCCAATGAGATTTACTCACTGGCCCTGCGCCTAGCAGCTAGTGGGGTTTGGGTGTCATAAAAACCAATATTACCAGTTTACCATCCGAATCATTTACCACACCATGATCGTCTCCCGATGGAGCGAGAGTGATCTGATTTTCAGACATCTCTTTTTCTTCCGAGCCGACAGTAAACTTTCCTTTTCCCTGCAAAACAAAATAGACCTTATCCGATCCATCATGGGAGTGGACTTTTTGAAACTGACCAGGCTCAAGGCAGTATATATCACAAAAGAAATTATCCGTATCGAACAGGCCGACTTTTTTCATTTTTTCGGGACTGAAATTAATCGACTCCAGAACATTTATAACATTCATTTAAATACCACCCAAATTGGTTAAACAGATTGGACAATCAGATCCTTTTTTAGCTGGTTTTGGCAACGGCCGAGATCACGAAATTTACCTACGGCTCTATTCAGCCCCAACAAAAAAACATCCAAGTATTCATAGAGTTAGAGATAGTAGCATAGGAAAGCAAGCCAAGCCAAAGAAAATGGATTCCCAAGGATATCTGGAAGGCAATTTTATTGACATCCCCTTACGAATCAACTAATTTGGTGTACATTCCAGTATGGCAGTGCAAGCAATAGACGCATCCTGCCAAACACTCCAAGATCATCAAAATTCGGGATGTAGCGCAGTCTGGTAGCGCACTTCGTTCGGGACGAAGGGGCCGGAGGTTCAAATCCTCTCATCCCGACCAGTATTTAAAGGGTTTGTGGCATTAGCCACAAGCCCTTTTTCTTTGTGGCTAGCGGTGTGGCTAGCGTTTGAAAGGCGTAACGCCGGTAAACGGGATGGAAGGATAGGATATAATAAAGGGCTTTTGGGCGCCTTGGTGCGGTTCGCTTTATAGGATTTAATCGTACAGGCATTGTCAATTATTGAATGACCGCAAACGACCCAAAGTGGACGCTCTACTTTGAACGAGAAAAATGTCGTCGAAACGCGTATCCAAACGTTAGGCATTAATAGGAAGGGATGAAAAATGAAAATATTTATCAGTTGGTCAGGAAAATACAGTCAAGAATGTGCGGAGATTTTAAAAGAATGGATTAAATGTGCTTTGCAAGCTTCAGAGCCTTGGATATCATCAAAAGACTTAGATAAGGGGTCATTATGGTTTACTGAAATTTCGGATCAATTAAAAGATACAAAGGTTGGTATCGTATGTTTAACCAAAGGAAACAAAGAAAAGCCTTGGATTCTATTCGAATCAGGGGCTTTGGCAAAAGGACTCTCTACAAGTCGGGTGTGTACATTCTTAATAAATCTTAAACCTTCAGATCTAGAGGGACCATTATCTCAATTTAATCACACCGTTCCAGATGCAGATGGAATGAAATCTTTATTGATAACGATAAATAAAGAGTTGGGTGAGAGTGCGCTTGAAGATAAAACACTTGAGCAAGTTTTTCAGGCATATTGGCCATCTTTCGAAGAAAAATTTAATAAACTGAAGGATTCTGAATCTCCAGAAAGCGCTAATAAGCCATCGAGAAGTAATGATGATATATTGGAAGAAATTCTATATACCACAAGAAAAATGGATAAGCGAATTCGTTCCCTAGAAGGGGATGGGCGACATCCGCGGTTTTTGGATAGAGGGGAAGTGATGGAGAGGATAGAAAAACTGTTTGCTATCGGTTCTGACCCAGATGAAATAGTGGAAAAGCTGCGTGGATATGCTCCACCTAGCATAATAATGAGATTGGTAAAGGAGCATTTGGCACAGGTACAGCCTTTCCCGGATGACGATAATGATGAGGAAGTTCCCTTTTAATTTCAATGTCCGTTTTTGGCCGATAGCGGTCTTTCGGGACTCGACACCGTCTGGCAACTGTCTGTCAGATCAAATGCCGACTAGTACACATTAACCTTCTTCAATTTTAGCGGGGAAGGTCAAAACATAAATACTGAATGTATTCAGGTTTCTGCCGTCAGGTAAAATTGTAGGCGAAGCAACCGCTCGAGCAACGCACCATGTAATGCGGGCAACTCTTGCAGGGTTCCTTGGGCTGGGCTTGCTCAAACACGTGGCTGAGGAATCGGGTGTGCATCTTCTTGACCGCCAGGTCGTTAACCTGCTCGTAGTCTTTGACGTTCCCCATCTTGAAGTTATGGAACGGGAAGCAATTGAAGCAATCGCCCTTTGCGTCGATGTCCATCGGGCTGTCGTCCGCGCAACCGAAATAATAATCGCGGTCCTTCCATTCAGTTATATTGGGCACGGGCTGGCTCCCGTGATAGAAAAATCGCTCGACCAGCGGATATTCCTCTTCATTGATTTGATCCAGCAAACAGGGGGGAAACGAACAGTCGAACCGGAAACCCAATTGCGGAAATTCTTTTAAGATATCGATCATCATCCGGCCCATTTTGGGATAATCCCTGATAGGCAGGGAAACATTTTCCTGCTCCCCGACAATGGGAAAAGCGGGACTGACTCTCACCTTATAATGTTGTCCGCTGGGCAATCCCATCTCCTGATAAATATCGTCTATCTCCTGGCATTGCGTCATCAAGTCCTGCTTCACCGAATACAGGTTCAGACTGAACATCAGGCTGTTCCCGTTTTCTCCAATTATTTCCTCTGCGACGTCCTGGCAACGCTGGCGGTTCTTTTCGCTGATGTTTTCCTTCGTCTGCCAGTTGAGCAATACCGTAAACTGGATGTTCCGGACAATGCTTCCGTTTGGACCCACCGTTCCGAGGATAAGATCAAGAACTTTGTCGGACATCAGCCCGTTGGTAAAAATCCCGAGGGTGGAAAACCGTTGCAGGTTTTCCAGAGTGGTGGTCAGGATATCGTTGAACCTGGGATGAAGCGTCGGCTCCCCTCCCATAAAG
>JAJDAV010000046.1 GCA_029261695.1 Nitrospinaceae bacterium
AGGGTCTACTCTTGGCACCTGTAACACCGCCTGCGGATTTACTGTTAACGGGCTTGAAATTCAAAACATCTCTGCGGCAAACCTGACCATTGGGGATAACACCCATCTACGGATGTCTGTTTCGGGCTTAACTGCAACGCATACGGGAAATATTACCGGAACTATTACGCTGAATAATACGGGTACCGGTTCATCGGGAATTATTTTTGGAACCAGCGCTTCAGTAATTGCAGGAGCTTTAACTCTAAATGCCGGGAACGGCATTCAAATTGGCGGGGCTCCTGGTGCAGACCTGACCATTGGCGGTTTGGGATCCTTTAACGCAGATACCGATGCTAATGGAACAGGGGTTTTAGCAATTGTCAATTCATCTACTGTGACCAGTAACAACAATAATGTCGATATTACCGGTGCAGGGTTTACTTTAGAATCGGTAACTACATTTCTTAATGCTGGAACCGGAGATGTGAGCATCATTCCAACAAACGGTCGGTCGATAGGGTTGGGGGATACCTCCGGAGATATGCATATTACAGGTGCCACTTTAGAAAACATCACAGCCGCCAATCTGACTTTCGGTGACAACACTAGTGGCAGCATAACGGTTGACAATATATCCGGCGCCAATAGCACTAATATTAGTGGAACCATAACTCTAAACGCGACTGCGGCGAGTCAAACGGTTACATTTTCAAATAATGCCTCCACCTTCACCAATGCCTTGACAGTTTCATCCAATGGGAACATCACACAAGGGGTTGCGCTTACTGTGGGAGGGAACGCAAGCTTTACCAGTTCAGCGGGTTCCATCACTCTGAATAGTGGTTCCAACAATCTCGGGACTTCCCTGACTTTAAGTACTGCCGGTAATATTGACGTGGATGTAGGCGCCGACTTGGCCGACTTGAATGTAACAGTGGCTCCGACAGGTAGCAGCACCTACAGCATCACCGCCACGAATCTGACGTTTACCGTCACAGAAAGTACCGATGTGACAGTGACTTCGGTGGCTGACACTACCGGACTGAATTTGAGCCTGACTTCCTCTACCGGTAATATAACTCTCGCAAGTTCGGCAATCAGTGTGGGTGCGGGCAATGTGAGTGTGACCGCCAGCTCAGGCAATCTCAACATTGGTTCATCAGCTATCGACTTCAGCCAAAACAACACGGTATCGCTGAATGCGTCGGGTACGATCACCGGTACCGGCCTCACCACCGTATCAATCAGTCAGGGAACCAAAATATTTACAGGTACTGCCAGTATTGGAACATTGAATTTGAGTGGTACGGGAGTATTAACGGTTATCGGGGCCACATCAGTTACCACAGGTTTTGATTGGCAGGGCACCGCAACCATCAACGGTGCGGGAACTTTTTCCACTGGCTCTGGTGTAACAGGGACAATGGACAACAACGGTATCAAGACTCTGGACACAGCTATCTGGAACAACCTTGGGGATATTACCTGGAGCGGCAGCACAGGTGACTCGTTCGCTCTAACCAATGGAGCGACTTTCATTAATGCTGGCGATTTTACTTATACGACGACAGCAGCTTCAAACATTACCGGTACTTCGGCAGAAACTGTTTCCAATTCCGGTACGATCACATTCAATTCAGGTTCTGCTACAACAATATCAGCCTTGTTCAGTAATACAGGTTCTGTAGTGGTTTCGGGAACTGGCACGGTAACGATTTCTACAGATAGTGGTGTTTCTGATAGCGGTACCTATAACGTTAGCAATGCCAGTGGAACAATGGCTTTCAGTGCCGACCGTATATTTGATTCTGCGGCAACTTTTTCAGGAACAGGGTTGGTAGACTTTGCTGGCACAACTAAAACCCAAACTATAAACACTTCTAATTTTGCCTCTGCACTTTCAGTATCATTATCTGGAACCAACACGACGAATTTCAATGGCACCCATTCTATAGCCAACCTGACACTCGGAACTGGAACAACCCTGAGCATCGGTTCAGGAGCGACTCTAACGGTTGACACGGGGTTTACTTGGAATGCTGCCTCCACGGTAGGTGGCAGCGGTTCGCTCAGCACCGAATCTGGCGTGACAACGAACATGACCGGAACCGGCATGTTTACCCTGACTAGTGTCACTTGGGATAACGACGGTACTATTAACTGGAATGAATCCGGCGGGAATCCTTTTGTTTTCAGTTCAGCGACGTTAAACAATAGCGGTACCTTCAACATAGGAAACGCCAGCACCTCGAATATTACAGGTTCGGGGAGGATCGACAATACCGGCGTATTCAATCACAATATAGCCGTCGACACAACGGTTGCTCCCGAGTTTAATAATCTTGCGGGTGGCACAGTTAATGTTTTAAACACAGGTGACTTAACATTTTCGGGCAGTAATACAACGGCGTTCAATGATGCCGGCGATTATGATGTTGCAATGTCCACGGGTGCCCTTATATTTTCTGGGACAACGCGAGACTTTGCATCTACGACTGATTTTACCGGCGTAGGCAATGTCACCTTTTCTGCTGGCACCCATACCCTGACGGACTCGACCTATGCTTCGACTCTCATTACCACTGTTGATGGCGCAACTGTAAACTTCGACCTCTCAAGTGGATTGACGGTTGCTCGCCTGGATCTCACGAGTGGCGTGATACAGGGAACCGGCGATATAACCGTTACCAG
>JAJDAV010000047.1 GCA_029261695.1 Nitrospinaceae bacterium
GCCAAATAAAATTTATTATCATATTGAGCAATGGATAACTCGATAGATATTAAAACCAAGTTATTGAAGATTCAGGAAAGGCCGCTCAAGCTGCCTTATCAAATAACCCCGCCTGAAGCCGCTGCCCTTATTAGAGAACGCGAACTACTCCTTAAGATTGCCATTGCGCTGGAAGAACAGAATCAGTATTTAATACAAAAAATGGAAACACCTAATCCATTAAATGAAGAGACAGTCTTCCATCCGATTAAAAAGGAAGACTGCGGTGAAGAGTTGATCACGAAAAGCAAAACAGGTATGAGAACTTAAGAATTCTGTTTTTTTTTGCATTAGCGGCAAGCCATTACATCCTTCCTGCAAAACGCATCTACATGATTTACTTCGAATCAATAACTTCAAAATATTTTTAATAAAAAGCAAGCCCGGGAACACAGGGTATACCCCTTAACGGGGCACGAGAGCTAAGGAAAAATATCACGGGTAAATTTATATAAAAAAAGCCCGGGAGCACAGGGTAGGTAGTTTACCCCCGTAAGTACCTGTTCGATCTGAGTTTGGCGGGTGTTGGCGGCGGTTCTCTCTTATGAGAGAAGAAGATGATTCCAGCCAATCTAGTTTGTTTTAGCCTGCCTCACACCCAGGGTTACTCAGATGCCCTGGTCCCGAGCCAATTGCTATTGAGGGCCTTGCCCTCAATACTAATTTAGTCCCAGTTTATAAGGTCTGCCACTAATATCGGGTTAGGCTTTGGTAAGAATTTGATGAGGATTTTTGGGGGCGTAAATGGGGAGCTTGTCCAATGAGTTTTATAGCTTCCCTCTCTAGAGGGTTATTTTAGCCTCCCTCTCTAGAGGGTTATTTTAGCCTCCCTCTCTAGAGGGTTATTTTAGCCTCCCTCGCTAGAGGGTTATTTTAAAAGTTTATCGATGCGGGATTTATAGAATTTAAAATCGCGGGTGCCGCTGATGAACTCGCCACTGACCAGATTATCGGTCGTCTTTCCAAGTATAAATGCAGGAGTACCACGCACCCCTGCAATTTGAGCTTCTTTCACATCATTGTCGATATGTTTTTTGTAGCGGTTGGCTTTCAGGCAAGCTTCGAAAGATTTTAATTTTAGTCCGATTTTTTTTGCGTGATTTTTGATATCTTCCGCGTTCATTTTATTGCCTTCATAAAGTGCATCGTGCATGGGCCAGAATTTGTCCTGCTCACCTGCGCAATGGGTGGCATTTGCTGCGGGCAGGGCGTTTTTATGGAAGGGAAGGGGGAAGTCGCGAACAACGAGTCGTAATTTACCGGTATCGATATACTTCTTTTTCAGTTCGGGCAGTGTATTCTTGTAAAACTTTTTGCAGAACGGGCATTCGTAGTCGGTGAACTCGATCAGGGTTATCGGTGCTTTCAAGTCTCCCAAAACTGGGCTACCGAGCGTTGCAACATTGCTGGCTTTTTGAGGGGGCGCATTATTTTTTGGCGCGGCCATACCTCCACTTTTTTTGATCTCGCGAAGTTCCTTTTTTATGGCTCGCAATTCTTCGAGAATAGCATTGCCTTGCTCCTTGGTAATTCCTTCGGCGAATAGAGGAGAGGGAATCAAAATCATTAAAATAAGTATGTATTTCATCATTGTAGTATTGGGGAAAAGATTGAATTTAGGATCCGACGGTTTCTGATAATCCGTTAAATTTATGCTCAGTTTGTAGGTAAATAGTTATGCTTTAAATAGTTGAAATTAAATGATTAATTTGTCTATTTTGATGGCTTTCAGCTGCAGGGCTGAATTCACCTGTTGCTATATATAACCCTACCTGTTTTACCATTTATTATATATATATTTCTCTTTTTGCGGGTATTTTTGTTAGCAATAAAAAGCAGCAAAGGCTTTGATTATCAAGCAGATTTGGTTATAATACTTTTTTCCAAAAACCTTTTTATTTGAGATTTTACTATGAGTATTGACGACAAAGAGTTGGAAGATTTCATGCCTGAACTTCAACTGGAATGGACCGATGAGGCCCAGACCCGTATGAAAAACGTACCGTTTTTCGTCCGAAAAAGCGTTGTCCGCGGAATCGAGCAATATGCGAAAGATAAGAGCATAGCTGTGGTGGATGACGAGGTTGTTTCGCGCGCGAGACAGGAGCGCGAGGGTGAGGCTATGGAAGTGCTCAATAAAAAACGTGAAGCAGAGCAGGCTGCTAATAATGGAGAGCCACCGACACGTCGTCAATATGTTAGTTTTACTTTTTATAAACTCGACCCTGCTTTCCGTCGCCTTCCCAAAGACGAGCGTGATAAGGGAACCAAGGAGTTTATCGATATTTTAGAAGAGTACGATAATTCTTCCGATATGATTCTTCTTTGTTACTCCATGGTTGGTCTACGAGGTGATACCGATATCATGACATGGAGAATTTGTTATAGCATGGAAGAGTTTCAGGCCATGACCACCCGTCTGTTACAAACTGGGCTTGGCAAGTATCTGGATGTATCGCACTCCTATCTATCCATGACCAAACGATCCATGTATATGGATTTCATTAACCCGGAGCACGAAGAAGACCGTACTCATATTATTCCGGGTAAAGCTAAATATTTATTCATCTATCCTTTCGTTAAAACCCGCGAATGGTATCTGTTGACCCAGTTCACCCGTCAGGGAATTATGGACGAACATATTTTTGTGGGTAACAAATATCCATCTGTAAAACTGAACACGACTTACTGCTTCGGTATTGATGATTACGAATTCGTAGTCGCATTCGAGACAGATTCGCCAGACGATTTTCTTGATCTCGTTCAGGAATTACGCGAAACAGAAGGCAGCCGATACGTTAAAGAAGATACTCCTATCTTCAGTTGTGTCGCAATGTCTATCGAAGACGCAGTTAAAAGCCTCGGCTGTTAACGGCGAACCGCCGTTGGTAATAGGTCGATTTTTTTGTTGCGATACAGTGTCATCAAGCCTTTAACTATAATTACGCCAAATTTCCCTGCCCCGTTAGGGGCCCACTAGCGTGGGAGGTTATAGGTGCATTCTCCTAAAGCGAAACTAATCTTATTTTGCTTCTATAAGGGTAGTTACGTCTTAGGGTTCCAAGCTTTCGATTTTTCAGCTAAATATATCTAGAAGCTTGTTCGAAATGTTTAGCTATAAACGTTTTGATCTAAGGGAGCGGAGCCTTCTCCACTAGGCGCCGAGGACTTCTGGCGGATTGGTGAGTTTGGGAATCTTCTCTTCTTGCGGTTCCTCCTGTGGCTGATTTTGCAACAGATCGAGGAGTTGCGTCAGCGTCGCCTTCAAATCTTTCCTGTGAACCACATTATCAATCAAACCATGTTCTAATTGAAACTCGGCTCTTTGGAATCCCGCAGGAAGTTTTTGTTTGATGGTTTGTTCTATAACACGTGGGCCAGCAAACCCTATCAACGCTCCGGGTTCAGCGAGAATAATATCCCCCAACATGGAAAAGCTTGCAGACACGCCACCCATAGTCGGATCGGTAAGAAGGGATATATAGGGAATTTTTTTCTGGCTGAGCTGTTGCAATGCCGATGATGTTTTTGCCATCTGCATGAGAGAGAAGATGCCTTCTTGCATGCGTGCTCCACCCGAGCAACTGACAATAATCATAGGAACATGGTTTTCGATGGCTCTTTCGATAGCGCGGGTAATTTTCTCACCCACGACCGAACCCATACTCCCTCCCATAAAACTGAAATCAAAGACGGCGATCTCTATAGGTAGCCCATCCATCATTCCCGATCCGGTGATGATGGCATCATTGGTTGCGTTTTTCTTTATAGTTGCACGCATCCTGTCTTTATATTTTTTGGTATCTTTGAATTTTAGCGGATCAGGAGATGTCAGGTTGTGATCTTTTTCAACAAATGTTTCGTGGTCGATCAACAGGTGAATGCGTTGACGAGCATCGAGACGAAAATGATATTCGCATTTTGGGCAAACCTTGAGGTTGTCTTCCAGTTCCGCGACATAAATTTGTTCTTTGCATTTTTTGCAATTGACCCATAGATCTTCATCTTTGGGAGTTTTTTTGCCGATACCGGCTTTGAGTTTATCTATCCAGGACATTGCTTATTTTATTGTGGGGTGGTTGCTGGCGGTGTCGATTCTTCTTCAGGAACCGCATTTTTATTTTTAATCAATAATCCAATAGGTCCGATCACGGTGTAGGTGATACCTAAAATAAACAGAGCCACACGTGGGATGGTTGCCAGAACGTAAAGGAATAAGATTACAAATAAGAACCGCGAAAAGGCCACGCGTTTTGTGAAATTAAGTTTTTTGAACGCAGGGTACTTGATATTGCTGACCATCAGGAAGGCCAATCCATAAATAACCATTACCATGATGAACGGATTGATCCGCGTGGCAAACAAGTCTTCGAATGCAATAACGATTGAAGCGACTACGACTGCTGCGCCGGGGCTGGGCAGGCCAATAAAATGCATGCCACTAATATCCGGTTTAGTTACGTTGAAGCGTGCCAGACGTAGCGCCGCGCATAGAAGGAAGAGGAAAGCCGCCATCCATCCCAATCTTCCGAAGGGTTTTAATACCCAGGCGTAAGCGAGAAAAGCCGGAGCCATGCCGAAAGTGATGATATCGGCTAAAGAGTCGTACTGCATTCCAAAAGCGCTGGTGGTTTTTGTCAGACGTGCGATGCGACCGTCGAGTGCATCGAAGATCATTCCAAAAACAATGGCCCAGGCAGCATGGTAGAAGTCTTCGTTCAAAACAGCAACGAACGCATAGAATCCACAAAATACATTTCCCGTTGTGAACAAGCTGGGAAGTATATGTATGCCTTTTCTTGGTTTCATTTTATTTTAAAAATCCAATAATTGAACTGCCACCACTTACGATATCGCCTTCTTTAACTTTTATCTCAGTGCCTTCGGGAAGGAAGATGTCTGTTCTTGAACCGAAGCGGATCAAACCAAAGCGTTGCCCCAGTTCATATTCATCGCCTTCTTTTGCATAACAAACGATACGCCGTGCGATAAGACCTGCGATTTGTTTCACCAGAATTTTGGTGCTGCCGTTGTTTATGACAATCGCAGTTTGCTCATTGTCCAACGATGCCTTGTGGCTGGCAGCATTCAAAAACTTACCTTTATTGTACCGCGTTGCCTCGATTTTACCAGCAATAGGTACGCGGTTTACATGCACGTTGAAAACGTTCAGGAAAACGCTGACCCGCGTGTAATTCTCGTTGGGCAATAACGGGTCGCTCTCTTTAATGATTTCAACGACTTTACCATCTGCCGGAGAAACGACGACACCTGGGTCTTGCGGGATTTCCCGTTCTGGATCTCGAAAAAACCAGGCACAGAAAAGGAAAAGTCCCTCAAGAAGGCCAGCGACCCAATAGTAGGACATTGTGTAAAACACCGCTGCAAAAAATGCCAGCGGTAAAACAAATATAAAACCTTCTTTGGCTATAGGGCTACGCATAAAGATTCTTCCCTACTGTATTTTCTTGCCGACGAAGGGCATCATCTTACGCAGTTTTTCTCCAACCACTTCTACACGGTGTTCTTTGCCTTTTCTCAACAATGCGTTGAACATCGGGCGGTTGGCTTGGTTTTCCAGAATGAACTCTCTGGCAAAACTACCACTTTGAATTTCACCGAGAATCTTTTTCATCTCCGCGCGAGTTTCATCAGTGATGATGCGTGGACCACGAGTCACATCGCCATATGCAGCGGTGGTGCTGATGGAATAACGCATGTTGCCGATTCCTCCCTCATAAATCAGGTCGACAATCAGTTTGAGTTCATGCAGACATTCGAAGTATGCCAAGTTGGGATCGTAACCCGCATCCACAAGCGTGTCGTAACCAGAACGGATCAGTTCGGTAACACCACCACATAAAACAACCTGCTCACCGAAGAGATCGGTCTCAGTTTCTTCTTTGAAATTTGTTTCCAGAACACCCGCGCGAGTACCGCCAATTCCTTTCGCGTAAGCCAAAGCTATTTTCTTAGCGTTCTTGCTGGCATTTTGATGGATAGCCATGAGGCAGGGCACTCCAGCGCCTTGCTCGTAAGTACGGCGCACCAAATGACCCGGACCTTTAGGAGCAACCATGAAAACATCTACGTCTTTAGGGGGATCGATTTGACCGAAATGGATATTGAATCCATGCCCAAAAGCAAGAGCCTGTCCTTTTTTCAAATGCGGTGCAATATCGTTCTCATACATATCCCGTTGTTTGTCATCGGGAATGAGGATCATCATGATATCCGCTTTTTTAGCTGCTTCAGCAACGGTGACTACTTTAAGTCCGTCTTTCTCCGCGCGTTTCCAGAATGCGCTGCCTTTGCGAAGCCCGACCATTACTTTCATACCACTGTCATGCAAGTTACGAGCGTGGGCGTGGCCCTGACTACCGTAACCAATGATGGCGATGGTTTTTTTCTTGATGATTTTTATATCCGCGTCTTTGTTGTAGTAAATCTTCGACAAAACTTTTCTCCTTATCTAAAAAACT
>JAJDAV010000048.1 GCA_029261695.1 Nitrospinaceae bacterium
CAAAAAAAAACCCCCCGGCCCAGAAGGCCGGAGGGTTTTTGGAAAAACAAACTTAGAACTTCACATCAAACTGAACGTAAGCCCAGTCAGCTGAGTCAGAACCTACAACTGCATCAGCGTTGTTTGCTACGCCAGCGAGTGTTGTTGTTCCGTTTCGGAGTGAAGTGAATGCTTCAGTGCCATTGAATGTTGAATAACCAAAAGAGATATTGGTGTTGGCATTGTATTTATGCACTAAAGTTACATCGAACTCTTGTCCCAAGAAAGACTTGGTGTTGTTGCCTTGGTTAACACCAGATACAGCACCTTGAGGAACACCTGAAACTGTGGAGTTAGCTCCAACACCTTCAGCTGTTAAGAACGCATGAGCGTCTAATTTCAAGGTCCAACCCGGCATTGGCTCCAATTTGGTTTTGATCGCGAAATCTTGCAGACCCAAACCACGGGTTCCTCCAGATGAACCAGTACCTACAGCCAAGAAAAGATCCATGTAGCCATAGAATTTGTGGCCGGTATCAAACAAGGTGTTGAATGTTTTGAAGTCGCCATTAGCAGCATCAGCATCACTGGTTCCAGAAAGGTAATCGTACCAAATGGTGATGCCAGGTTTGAACATTACGTTGTTGAAAGTTTTACCAACACGTACGCCGAACATATAAGCATCACGATCATACTCAGGAATAGCAGCAGAAGTAGCTAGGCCCAGTGCAGCAGCGGTAGCATTAGCTTCACCGAATTGGTAGTAGAACTCACCACGATAGTCAATTCCGAAAAGCTGACCGGCTTGGCGAGCACCAATGGTGTGAAGGTCGTTATTAGCTGTTGTACAAGCTTGGGCTGCACCAGCAACACCTGCTGCTCCACAACCGTTGTCTACAAATGCGTAAATGGCTGAGAACTGACCGCCTAAGACACCTTTGTAGTTGAAATGAGCTAGATAAACCTCAAGGTCGTTTGAATCGTTAGGATCGTTTGTGAGACCGTCTTCCCCAGCGATAATATACGCTAAGTTGAGGCTCATGTTGTCATGTGCATGGGTCAAGCGAACAGCATCATGAGTCTGAGCACCTGTGGTCCATCCGGTGTTACCGAATAGGCGGTGTCCATCAAGAACAACTTCTTGACGACCAATTTTAGCATCCATTGCAATCGGAAGATTAGCAAAGTTTTTCAAAGTGAAATAAGCCTGATGCAGACCTACAGTAGCATCACCATCACTTACAGTTGCAGAAGCATTACCTGTACCGGCATTAGTACCTGCAGCACCAGCAGAAGCAGCACCCCAAGTTCGTACACTTTGCATTTGAATGAAAGCAGATGTGCTGTCGTTGACATTGACATTGGCGTTCAGTCGAACACGTGATGCTGTGAAATCGTCAGGATCGGTTCCATCGTTGAATGCGTTGGTACCAGCAGTGGTCTGACCTGCTGCACCACCAGCATTGTTATGGCCGGCTGCTTCCCAGCGGGTTCGAATCTGACCGCTGAATGTTACGTCGGCTGCTTTAGCAATTTCAGTCGCTGCGAAAAATGCGGCGATAGACATTGCGGCTACAGTCAAGAAATTCTTTTTCATGCTTGTCTCCTCCAAGTTTTGTTGATGACTAAACTACTTATTATTAACTATTAAAACTAAAAATCTAAAACTAAGTAAGTGATTGAAACCTTACGTAATTTGCCCGTTCAGTGAAAATATGTACTTAAATCCCTGAAAAGATACCACTAAACAAAATAAAAATCAAAGATTATTTGATTTTTAAGTCATTTTTTTTCTTTACCTTCTATTTCACCCTAACCGTGGGTTGGAACTGCTTTTACTCGGCTTTCCAGAAATAAGTGGAAAAAGTACTCATGCCGCTCGATGCATCGCTGGATATGAAACTTTTTTCAGTCCTTAAAATGTGCACATCCGCACCAGCATTGCCTTTGCGGGGTACGACACGAAAGGCACCCAAAAAACCTTTTTGCTTGTTGGACTCGAAAACCTTCTCAAAACCTTCACGGGTCACGCCCAAAATGGCAAGCCCAGAGTTTTCTACGATGACCAGGCGGTTTAAGAACCCTTCTCCAACTGTATAATTTTTAGGCAAAACCAGAAAACGCTGACTGCCGTTTTTAACAAATTGCAGCCTGTTTTTATAGCGTACGGGCTCCCCCTGTTGAACCACTCCAACGACATCTTCTTTAACGCCGATATCGATCAACCTTGGGTCGTGCCCGTAGTAATCGTCTGATTTTACTACTACTCTACCATTTGGAGAATATACTCGTAAATGGTAACTATTGTCAAGAATTACCGTATCCTTTATTTTGTTGCCGCTCAAATCTACTTGAGTCAACCCATATAAGATGAAATGGGTGCCGTGAACATCCGGAGTATTCAGCTTTTGACCTTGCATGTAGCGGCGGTTTTTATAAACAACTTTTTTAATGGGACCTAGGAAAGGGTTGTCGTAGCCGGGGCTTTGAGACAGCAGAGTAGGTTTAGCCCCAAAAGGGCGAATGATTCTGAAATAAAGGTTCACATCTTTCCAGACATGATTGAAGCCTTTTTTGCCACGCTTTGTTTCAAGGGCAAACGAACTCAATTTGTCTCCCATCCTATTGGTAACAAATATTTCATCGCGTCCATTGCCATTGATGTCTCCGACATCCACACCCATAAAGTGGTTGATGGCTTTATTGACTTTCATTTGGCCAATTTTTCTCAACTTGCCTTTCTTTAGCCTGTATATGAGTACCCGGTAACGGTCAATAAGAACATATTCATTCTTGCCATCGCCGTTAATATCGCCAACATCAAAATCCACGACTTCATAAGGGAGTTGTTCTTTGTCAATATATTTGAAAAGTTTTTTCTTCGCTTCAAAGCTGGTTTGCGTGCCCCTTCTGCTTTCTCTGCGGGCTTCCTGGGCAGGAAGGTCGTCTGATAAAACTTTTGCCTGTTTTTGTAGAGAGCCGTCTTTAGTTGAGACTAGCCTGTAACTTAAAACCATCTTGCCTTTTGTGGTGCGAACATTGGGAATCAATATAAGATCGGCATCTACTTTGCGTTTCAGGCGGCTGAGGTTTTTGGGTTTTAATGCAGTGGTTTCGTTTAGCTTTTCATCTGCCATCCATAGGCCAAAATCAAAAGCCGGGACTTCAAACCGGGGGTTTTCGTTCAGTTTTTTTTCCAGGTTGTAGCGAAGTCGGTCTGCATCCAGTTTTTTACGTGTTTTTATATTTGGGGGTGCCACCAGAAAAGTCAGCTTCTGGAATGGGCTTCTAACGCCATCGCCTTCTTTAGGTAATACGGTTGGGTTAGTGGCGCGGGCGTGCGAAAAATCTTTCCGAACCTCTAATATTTCCACTTCTCCCAGATCGGTTTCCTTGCGTCCTACTTTCTTTTTGGTAACAGGGTGAAACAGCTCTCTCCCATAACGAATCAGTTTCAGACGATCGCCTTTTTTCACCGCCATTCCGCGTTTGAGATCGAGTGTGAGTCCACTTCCCTCGACAGCGATTACATATCCTTCTATAGGAGGGTAAAGGGATTCGATTTGCGAGACGATCCGGTCCAAAGTTGCGTCGGACTGGGCAAAGGCAGGGCCTACGCTTACCATTAAAAAAATGACAATGAGGGATGTCTTAAGAATTTTGTTTTTCAGTTTTTTAATAAGGTTAATGTCAATCAAAAGCGATTTTCTTTCTGAGAGAGTATTTTTATTATCCGTCATTGCGAGGAGCCAAAGGCAACGACGCAATCCAGACTTAATATCTGTTTGATTCGTTTTTTTTGGCCTTGCAAGGCATCAAAACTATAAGTGAGCTTGTATTGCTGGATCGCCACACTCCCTCTGGTCGTTCGCGATGACGAATTGAAAAGCCAAATTGAGGGACTGATCCACTCACTTTAACGTAGTTTCTTAAATATCCAATAACTGAACGGCAACTTGTGCGCCTTCTTTAATTTCGGACTCTTCTAAAGGGAAAATCAGCAACCCATTTGCATTGGCAGCAGATTTTAAAATTCCTGAGCCCTGTTCCCCTGCGGGAGTGACTGTATACTCTCCGTTGTTTGATGAAACTATGGCACTTAAAAAGTGAAGTCTCCCAGGTTTTTTATGGATGGTCCTGGTAAGTTTGGCCTGCACCGTTTGATGTTGTAAGTCTGAGCAGCCCATTACCTTTTTCAATGAAGGCCGGACAAACTGTTCAAAGGAAACGAAAGAAGAAACTGGGTTGCCGGGAAGCCCGAATATAGGGATATCGCCAATACGGCCAAAAGCGAGGGGTTTCCCCGGTTTCATGGCGACTTTCCAGAAAAGCATCTCTTGTCCCATTTTTTGCAGGCTGGCTTTGACCAGATCATAATCCCCTACCGACACGCCGCCAGATGAGACCACGATATCAGCTTGCAGTGCCCATTCGAACTTTTCCATCAAGTCCTTTTCAGTGTCTTTGGCGATTCCTAGATAAATCGGGATGCCGCCTGCAGAGCGGATTTGCGCTGCCAGCATATGGCCATTGCTATTGTAAATTTGCGGGCCTTCTGGTTTC
>JAJDAV010000049.1 GCA_029261695.1 Nitrospinaceae bacterium
AAGATGAAAGTGGGAATGGAAGCGGTGGTGGCTCTGCCTTTGGTATTGCCACCCACCGTATTAGGATTTTACTTGCTGATCATGCTGGGTCCGAATGGATGGATTGGAGGCCCCATTCAAGCTTTAACGGGTTCCCCTTTATCGTTTACCTTTGCAGGTTTGGTCTTTGCATCTACGCTTTATTCCCTGCCGTTTGTTGTGCAACCTTTGCAAAGCAATTTCGAATCGATAGGCAATGCTCCACTAGAAACAGCGGCTTCATTGGGAGCCTCAAAGTGGGACGCTTTTTTTTCAGTAATACTTCCTTTGTCGCGCCGCGGTTATCTAACGGCTACAGTTTTAGGTTTTGCTCATACTTTAGGAGAATTTGGAGTGGTATTGATGGTAGGGGGGAATATCCCAGGAAAAACAAAAGTGATATCCATCGAAATTTATGACCGTGTGGAAGTGTTGGAATATGCCCAGGCTCATATGCTTTCGGTGGGATTATTAATATTTTCTTTTCTCGTTCTAGTTACGGTGTATGGCATCAATAAAAATTTACCGGTACATGTTTCATGACAGATTTATTAAAGGCCGCTTTTAAAGTGAATTATCCGGGGTTTAGTTTTGATGTCGATCTGCAAATGCCTGCATCGGGAATTACGGTTGTGTTCGGTCCATCTGGCTCTGGCAAAACCACTTTGCTGCGTTGTCTGGCTGGGCTGGAAAAGTCAGGTCATTTGGAAATCGCGGGGCAGGTTTGGCAAGATGAGAATGTTTTTATTCCTGTAAACCAACGGAGGATCGGTATGGTATTTCAGGACTCCCGTCTTTTCCCTCATTTAAATGTTCGTGCCAACCTCATGTATGGTTATAAAAGAACACCGGTGGGTTTTCGAAAGTTGCATTTGGAGGAAGTGGTTCAAGTGCTGGCGTTGGAAAATCTTCTCAAACGTGGCATTGAAAAATTATCGGGTGGGGAAAAACAACGGGTCGCTTTGGGCCGGGCTCTTCTTACAAGCCCGAGCATGCTCTTAATGGATGAACCATTAGCCGCATTGGATGCAAAACGAAAAACTGAGATCATTCCATTTATAAGGAAAATTGAAAAAGAACTTTCCATCCCCATTATTTATGTAACCCATTCGATGAGTGAGGTGCTGCAACTTGTCGATACCATGGTAATTTTAAAAAATGGCAAAGTAGTGAATTGCGGTCCAGTAGAAGAAGTTTTTTCGGATATTCAGTTGCGTGATGCTATCGGCGATCAGCATTCGGGGGCGGTTCTTGATACCACTGTTTTAGAACACGACAGGGAATTTGGTATTACACGATTGGATTTTATGGGGCAGGAGTTGAGTGTTCCTCTTCAAGAGATTTCCCCCGGAAAAGGACTTCGAGTACACATACATTCTAAAGACGTGAGTCTGGCTATTAACCCGCCTGATGGATTGACAAGTGTTCTCAATATTTTAGAAACAAAAGTTAAAAAAATTGGCAAAAATGTGGGATATTCGGTGGATATAGAATTGGATGCAGGCCGTCCTCTTCTGGCCACGATTACTCGAAAGTCTTTATCCAATTTGAATCTGCAACCCGGCCAGTCAATTTATGCATTTATCAAGGCGATTAGAATGGTTCACGAAAATGAAGGTTTATAAATTGGATAATAAAAATTTTAAGCGCGTTCTTAAATCTATTTCCCTGCTAATTTTTTGGATGGCGTTTGCTGTTCCAGCTTCAGCTCATGAAGAAGATTATGCACGCGCAATGCAGGCCTTCGAAGAAAAATACAAATCCAAATTTGCAATACTTGATGCTCTGGAAAAATTTTCCTGGAAGGGCGATTTCCGCTTGCGCTATCAGCATGACCAAAGAGATCAGGCTGCGGCAAATACGCTTGATCGGAGTCGATTGCGCCTCCGATTTCGTTTGGGTTCTACTATTCATCTCTACAAGGATTTGGATATTGGATTCCGAATTGTAACGGGAACTCTCGGCAGTGCGACTTCAGCGAACGCGACTCTTGATGGGGGATTTGGGAATAAATCTTTCAATCTTGACCGTGCTTTTTTCAAATGGACTCCGAAGGCCTTCGCTGTACAGGCAGGCAAGTTCTCGGTCCCATTCATGAAGTCGCAAATGATCTGGGATAGCGATGTCAATGTGGAAGGAATCGCGGAACAGTATTCTCGTAAAATGGGAAACACAAATTTTAAATTAATTTTGGGCCAGTTCATTGTTGATGAGATCAACCCTGGGGATGATATTAAACTCTTTGCATATCAGGGGGTGGTAGAACAACTAACAGACCTTGGTAAATTTAGTTTTGCATTGGCCTACTACGATTATATGGATCATGAAGACCCGGTTACCGCAATCACAGGAACTGGGTTGAACAACACTCAATCTGAAGTAAAAGTGCTAAATGCTATGGGCATGTGGTCCGATTCGGTCTACGGCAGACCACTTAAGTTTTTTGCTGAATATGCGAAAAATACAGGTGCTTTAGCACCGGGTCAGCCTGATTTAGATACTGCTTGGCATGTAGGCTTCGCCTACGGCAAGTCAGGGCAGAAATTTGGAGATTGGGATTTCAAATTGTTATACAGAGTAGTGCAAACGGAAGCTGTGCTTGATGCTTTTGGGGACTCTGACTTTCACGGTGGATTGAACAATAACCGCGGCGTAAAAGCTTCCGCCGCTATAGGAATACGAAAAGGAATTAAACTGAAACTTACCTATTTTAATACTCGGGAGGAAAGAGGTGCCAAGGATGAACAGCAAAAATTCCAGTCGGATTTAGTATTTAAGTTTTAAATGATTATTCTGATCAGGTAGTAAATTTTCACTTGTCTAAATTTCCGGCAGACAAAAGGGTGTGGATCGCTGTATGTCTGCTTGGAAAATAAACCCCCCTCCCGGTTTATTGAGTTCCCCTTGGAAAAAAATATATTCAAAGATTTCATTGGCGCGGTCTTCATCTACGATTACCGTTAAGATATCCTGCTCTGACCAAGCCCCATAATCTTTAACGCTTGCAACCGTTCTCAATCCTCTTCCTGAATGGACATTGGTGGTGTCGATATTTTTTTCTTCATGAAGCATTTCAACAATTTTAATTCCCTCTCCTTTGGGCAAAAAACAAGTAAGGCGTTTTTCTTTTTTGATTGTTTTATTTTCCATGAGTTATTGCCGCTATGAGAATTTTTTCAATACTTCGGGTGGAATAAAAGTAGCTGCTTTATCGAGGGGTGTGATGTACATGATTCCCATGCCCGGAGTATCAAGGTTTCCGGCAAGATACATTCTCTCGAAAACTCTTTCTACTTGTTCTTTGGACACCACAATTTCAATAACTTCTTTTTCTACTTCAACTGAAACCCCCAAAATCCCAAGGCGTTCTCTTATACCCATGCCGCGAGCAAAATAAACGGTGGCTCCCTGCGCGCCGGCCTCACGTGCGGCCTGGATAATGTCATCTGCCACTCCCCGTTGCACGATACAGGTAATCAACGCAATATCTGTTAAGACCGTAATTTCTCTTTGAATCATGCGACTCCCTCCTGGCCTTTTAAAATTTCTATGCGGTGTATGTCTGCTTGTCGTCTTTTAAATTGAACCCAAATGCCGGTAATCAAAACAGACAAAATGGGGCAGATGGACGCCATAGATAAAATGCCGAAACCTTCGATGGCACTGACGGCGTTGCCAAAGCCCAAGCCCATAGCCAGCACAAGCGGAACGGTCACGGGTCCAGTGGTCACACCTGCGCTATCCCACGCTACGTTCACAAACTCCTCTGTGGATAATGCGGTAAGCACGACTCCCAATGTGTACCCCGGTAAAAGAAGATAGGCAATGGGTATTTCAAAAATTATTTTCAAGACTCCGAGACTGATTCCGAATCCAACACCGATGGAAACGGCATACATGAGCATGCTTTTTTTAAACGCTCCGTTGGTAAGATTTTCAACGGTTTGTCCCAAAGCATTTAATGCGGGTTCTGCCAGGGTGGCTCCGAAACCGAGTATCCAGGCAAAGAACACTGCGATAAAAACTCCGACGGCATAGACGTATAAAGGAGAACCTTCAACCTTTTCTATTGGAGCAAATGCTGCAGGCACAAAACTGCCTGATTGGCTGCCTAGTTTTGCCAGGCCATAACTCAATCCAATATTAAATATAATCATTCCTAGTACAGACAGGCAAAGCCCGTAAAAAAGTATTCCGGGCTCAGGGATTTTTTCCTTTAATAACACTTTTAGAACCAGAAATAAAAATAACACCAGAGGGACAATGGATTGAACCCCCGAAACAATTTCAACATAGGGTGTTTCTGTTAGCCACCCGCTACTCGATTGCGTTACTACGACTTGAGCGGCTTGGATGATGGACTCGGGGCTGACTGTCGAGGCAACATAGATTGCAAGACCCATAACGCCGATGATGGGAAAAAGAGATGCCAGTGTCACAATCCCAAACCCAGAAAGGGAGGAGTTGCCTTTTCCAGCGGCGGACGCAATTCCAATTCCAAGAGAAAGGACGAGCGGTACGGTAACCGGCCCTGTAGTCACTGCCCCGCAATCCCAGGCAAGGCCCAGAACTTTGTTTAATTCCGGATCAAACATGCAATAGACGGTCAAGCCAAGGGTAGGAATCAAAGTTAAAAAGATCATTGGCTTAAGGCTCCAACCGTTCAGAAAGCGTAAGGTGCCGAGAACGGCTGCTAACCCCACGCCCATGCCTACTACCAGAACCAGAGCGCCTGTCCAATTGTTTAATAAAGTATAAAGATAAGGGGCTTTGTTCACATCCACAATGGAACCGACTGCTTGCAATGCCCCGATCGCCGGTTCGGCAAAGGTCACACCAATACCTAATAAAAAAGCAATCAACAGCACCACGCCCAACTTGGATTTTTTAGGCAGCGTGTGTCCTATAATCTCGCCGAACGGCATCAATCCTAATTTCAATCCTTCCATAAAAATCATCAGTCCCAAAATGACGGCGATCAATCCGGCAGAGATCACCCAATGATCAAGAACACTCTGGCGAAGAATAAGTATCTGGAAAAGAAAAAGATATGCAGCCAATGGAACGACAGCTTTTATCTGATTGACAAGGCGGGTTCCAACATAGGGTCCTAGAAGGCGATAAATATCGATGCTGCGTAGTTGAAGTTTTGCAGGTTGGTAAGGGATCTCTTTGCCATTTTCATCGAGTCTTAACGGCGGGGTAAGAGCATTATAGGAAATATAGTTTTGTTTGAGGCTGACTTCCCTTACGAAATCTCCAAACCGTATTCCCTGGGTCATGCGCTAGACCTGTGAATTTATAAGACTCTATTAATTTATGAGATATTTTTCAAATTAGCAAGAATCAAAATATTCCCCAAAATTTGATTTTTTTAATCTTTTTTTTCGTTGATTTTATATAGACGGTTGACGAACGAATATTGTCAAACTATCTTAAGAGTACTAGGTAAACCTGCACTACAGGAGACCCCTTGGATCCTATCTGGTTACCCGTATTAGGTTTAAGCGGTTTGTTAGGACTGGCTGTCCTGATGTATCCCGCCTCTCATCGTCTTAATATTCCATATACTGTTTTATTAGCAGTGACAGGCTGTTTCCTGGGTTATTCCGCAGAATGGGGAATGGATCTGCAGCATTTGGGTGTCCTCCACGATTTTCTGGTCAGCTTGAGTTCGTTCAGTATTTCTTCTGACGCGGTTCTTTTCATTTTTCTTCCTGTTTTGGTTTTTGAAGCCGCATTGGGAATCGACTCGCATCGACTGATAGATGACATCGGTCCTATTCTTCTGCTTGCGATTGTTGGACTTTTAATTTCAGCTTTTCTGGTGGGTTATGTCCTTCATTGGATATCAGGTGTTCCCCTGATTGTTGGCCTGTTATTGGGAGCCATTGTGTCGGCCACCGACCCGGTGGCGGTTATGGCTATCTTTAAAGAGTTGCAGGCTCCCAAAAGATTGTCGGTGCTGGTGGAAGGCGAAAGCCTTTTTAACGATGCGACCGCAATTGTATTATTTGGAATTTTAGTTGCCATGCTGACAGGAGATTCCAATTTAAATATTTTTTCCGGAGTGCAATCTTTTTTTAAAGTTTTCCTGTTTGGAATTCTTGTCGGATTGGTAATGGGCTACAGTTTCTGCACCGTAATGTCGCGAATGGGAAAGTATCCGCTCGTTCAGATCACTCTCACTTTGTCGCTGGCTTATTTTTCTTTCATTCTTGCAGAACATTATTTTCATGTTTCAGGAGTCATGGCGGTAGTCGGTGCGGCTTTGGTTGTGGGTTCGTTTGGCCATGCCACCCTTTCTCCTGAAACATGGAAAAAACTGCATGAAACCTGGGACCATTTTGCTTTCTGGGCGAACTCCGTCATCTTTGTCCTGGTGGGAATGGTGGTTCCCAAAATCATGGAAAATATCCGCCTGGAGGAAGGGCTATTGCTTGCCATACTTGTTCTGGCAGCCTTCGTAGCACGAGCACTAATCCTTTTTGGCATGCTTCCTTTGTTTGAAAGAAGACCGGGTGTTGCAAAGATCAACAATGCTTATAAAGGGGTCATGCTTTGGGGGGGACTTCGAGGTGCCGTTTCTTTGGCGCTCGCGTTATCTGTTATGGAAAACGCATCATTCACTACAGAAATACAAAGATTCATTGGAGTTCTGGTTACAGGCTTTGTTTTATTCACACTTCTATTTAACGCCACAACAATGGGAGCTGTGCTGAAGTTGTTCGGATTAGATCAGCTTGATCCTGTTGATCAAATTATTAAAAGCAGGGCCCTGAAACATTCGTTAACTAAAATTCAAAATTCTTTGAGAAGCATGGCTCGCGATTACGACATTAAGCCTGAAGTGCCCGATGAAATCCTGAAACACTACCGGAAGGATGAAGAGGAGGTAGATGTTTTACTGTCTCAGTCGAAAGAGCTTTCTGAAGAAGATTGGATTCGAGTAGGATTTTTTGATTTGTGCGCATTTGAGAAATTGGCTTATTTGAAACAATTTGAGGAAGGCTATATATCCACCTATATTGTCCGTCGTCTTTTAGCGCAGGTGGAAGACATGCAGGATGGTTTGCAAACTGGGGTTTCCGGTTATCAAAAATCTTCCAAAAAAATTCTACAGTTTAACTGGCGATTTAAATTTGCGCTTTTCCTTCACCGTAAGTTTGGCTATAGCAAGATGCTTTCAACACACCTGGCAGACCGTTTCGAAATTCTTCTTTCAGTCCAAAGCGTGATGAAGGAAAGTTTATTGGTCTTCATTTCAGAAATGGAATTGCTGATTGGAGAAAAAGAGGGAAAAACTTTAAAGTCTTTTATCCAAGACAGGTTAGAAAACACCGGGCAGGCTTTGCAAATGCTAAAACTACAGTACCCGGATTATTTTCAAATATTGCAAAAACGTTATTTAAATCATGTTGCTTTGAGACTTCAGGAATCGGATTACGAACAACTGCACGAGGAGACGGTTATCAGTGGAGAGGTTTTTAAAAATCTGGAAGAAGATTTGCAGGAACGGATTCAAAAAATCCAACCCCGCCCCACTCTAGACCTTCACCAAGACCCCGAAGAACTGGTGCGAGGTGTTCCCCTTTTTTCAAGTATTCCTCCTGATCGGTTAAGCCTTATATCGCGGCTTCTAAAACCCATGCTGACCGTTCCAGGAGAGCTGATTGTCAAACAGGGGGACATTGGTCATGCCATGTATTTTATTGCCTCCGGCTGCGTGGAAGTCGAGATGCCACCTACCCCCGTTCGATTGGGAAGCGGGGATTTTTTTGGGGAGATAGCATTGATAAAAAAATATCCCAGAACTTTTTCGGTAAAATCTTTGGGGTTTTCCGATCTGCTTGTTCTCAGGGATTCTGATTTTAATTTGTTTTTAGAAAACAATCCTGAAATTCGAAAGATTTTATCTGAAACAGCTGACAAGAGAATTGAAATGGATGGTTTGAGCTGAAACTCAAAGCTCAAGGAAGGTTTCTCACTGCGCGAACACCGCCTTTGGTGCATTTGTCCAGGGTTCTAATAAAGGGAATTCCGGTAACAAAATATGCGGTGCGGGCACAACAATGCCCATGCTCGGACGACCAGTACCAGTAGGCCGCACCATCCGCAAACAAATCGGATAATGCCAGTGGGTATTCGGGGTCATGGTCCATTGCTATAACGTTCGATTCGGTGTTGTCGTAAATTTTCCCATACTCCCAAACCTCAGGCATTCTCCAGTCGTTATATCCGCCTGTAGTTAGACTCTCCACATAGTTTTTTGAATCGGGCCAGTTCAAACATTTTCCTAAATCAGCAAAGCTGTCTTTTTGAGTCCACATCAGTTTCGATTTGGTTTCAGTGATAGTTCCATCACCGTTGTCGATTAGATTGAGTCGTGAGAGAGGCGGTGGCGGCGGTACATAGGGCGGGGCCACGTAAGGTTCTCTAGGGACATAAAAATTTCGTTCAGCGTTTGTGGTTCCTGGTAATACCGTTACCATTATGTTTAGGATGAGACTGCTTAAGAGGAATTTGAAATATCTAAATTTTTTCATGAGTTAAATAAAGCCATCCTGTTTTTATGACTCGGTTTCCCTGATGGTTTTAAGCGGCTTATTATTTATAACATCAAGGCTGCTTAAAATTCCTGTAGTAACTGTTAGTAGAACGCCAAAACAAAACGCCCATAAAAGAATTCCCGGTTGTAAGTGCCAGGCCGATTTGATCATATATTTCATGATGGCCCAGGAGAATCCTTGCGCCAGCAAGATTCCCACCAATGCTGCTATTATTCCGAGGGTTGCATATTCAAAACCAAGAATGGAAGCGACCATTTTTCTTTTGGCTCCGAGGATTTTTAACACAGCCGATTCACGTAAACGCCGGTACTTGGTTGAGGCAATCGAACCGGAAAGTATAAACAGACCGGCTGCGATGGCAAACCCCGACATGAAGTCTACCAATGTGGTTAATTTAGAAACGGTGGACTCAACCGTGTTGACGATGTCACGAGTGCTGAGAGCAGTAATGTTGGGCAAGGCTTTAACCACAGCATGTTGTAGCTGCAATTCCTTTTCGTCAGGAACGTGAACGGTAGCGACATAGGTAATGGGTGCTCCGGCCAGTGCTCCCGGTGAAAAGATCATATAAAAATTGGTCCGCATATTTCGCCAGTTTACAGTGCGAATGCTGGTGACTTTTGCGGATACGGGAATGCCTTGAATATCAATCGACAGTTGAGATCCTATTTTAGCCCCTAATCTTTTTGCTGCATCTTGCTCCAGTGAAACTTCGGCGTTTTTTGCCCGCTCCTTATCCCACCATTGGCCTTCAATGATTTCATTATCTTTAGGAGGTGGTCCTTCCATGTAGGTTAAAGCAAATTCGCGGTTGATGAACCATTCCTCTCGTTGTTTGTCTTTGTATTTCCAATTCGCAATAAGTTTCTCATCAATACTATGCAGACGTGAGCGTACTAAGGGTGTCACGCTACGCTCGGCTTCTGGAGCAATTTGGTCTAGTACTTGAGTGAAGGTTTCTTTCTGTCCTCTTTGAATATCAATGAAGAAATAATTAGGTGGATTCATCTCTGTGTTTTTATTCAACATAGCCAGTGTGTCCATTTGCACTAACCTAACGGTGAGAATCAGCATGATGCCCATTCCCAGACAAGTGATAATGGAGGCTGCCTGGTTGTTCGGTCGCTTAAGATTGGACATGCCATATCGTCTGGCGATGGAGCCGGATTGTGGCAAGGCCTTAAGTATTTTTAAGAGAAACACCGATGCCAATGCGAACACAATTATTGATATCCCAAGTGAGGCGAGGAACACGAGTCCGCGTTTTATAGATTCTGCCTGCCAGCAGATCATTGCTGCCAGTCCGAGACTTAAAGTTGTCCCTGCCATCCATCTTTCTTTTCGCGTTCCAGAGGTGAGTTCTTCTTCTTCAAAGTTTCGACGGAACAATCGTAAAGGCCGCGTCCGAACCGCTCTTAGCAAAGGCCATAGGCAAAATAGAAGTGTTGTGGCAACCCCTAACAGGATTGACTGCAAAGCCGGAACCCAATAAAAAGACGGTTCGAGTTGGTAGTTGATCAAACCTTCCATTTTGGAGGGTAATAAATACGTGAGAGAAAACCCCAGCGCGACACCTAATAGGCTGCCAAGAACACCCATCACCATTGCTTGAAAAAGATAAACTTTTAAAAGTGTTCGTGAAGATGCGCCGAGACAGTTCATAATCGCAATGGTATCGAGTTTTTGCGCCATGAATGTGCGAATGATCATGGCTACCCCGATACCTCCCATAAGAAGAGCAATGACACCGAGTGCGCCAAGGTATTGCCCCATTCGTTCTATGGAATTGGAAAGCGAAGATTGCATATCTTTGTATGTGCGAATGGAGATGGTCTTGTCGGGTAGACCCCGTTCAAGAAGCACCAGTGCTTTTTCCAGTTCAATGTTGTCCGGGAGTTTAATTAAAGTACGATGTTTGATTCGGCTTCCGGGTTGTATTAGATCGGCTTTATCGAGCGTGGCCCGGGAAATAAATAGACGCGGTCCAATGCTAAAGGCACGGGAAATACGATCGGGTTCAGACACGATGGTGCCTGTGATTTTCAGTTCTGTTTTTCCCAGAGAAAATTGATCGCCAATGCTCAATCCGGTTTTTATTAGAAAAGAAGACTCAACCACTGCACCATCCTTCTTTAGTAACTCCTGTAAGGGCAAGTCGGGATGGTTTTTAAATTCGCCGTAGAATGGATATTGTGGTCCAGACAGAGGAATGGATTTTAGTTCTGTTATCAAGGAGCCAGATTCTTCAGGGGACGTCGGGTTTTTAAACTGCGCCATGCCGTGAAGTTCTTTAAGAAATAGAAACTGGGTTCCTTCGGGCAATATTTTTTTCTGATAGGCAAGGTCGTCTTCTCCCTGTTGCCAACTGCCCTTTATGGCGATATCGGCAGCCAGCAGTCCTTTGGCTTGGCCCTGAATGGTTGCCTGTACCATATTGGAGAAACTTTTAACGGTCATCACTGCACCGACTCCGATGGCAATGCAGAGAATAAAAAAGGACATGCGTTTCCACGCACCGCGCGACTCGGCAATTATTAGTGAGATCAATTGCTTGAAATTGAGTTGAGAGGAGTTCATAAGTTATCTTTGTTTCGATCGGAGATAATTTGGCCATCTTCCAATGTCAGGATGCGCTGGCTTTGGTCGGCTATCTGAGATTCATGGGTGACAAGGACGATGGTGGCTTGTTTTTCGCGATGCAGCTCTCGGATCAATTCCATAATGCGGTCACTGTTTTTTGAATCCAGATTACCTGTGGGTTCATCTGCAAGAATAATATCGGGATCATTTATAAAAGCGCGTGCAAGGGAAAGGCGTTGCTGTTCGCCTCCAGATAATTGCGCCGGGTAATGATGCTGTCTATCTCCTAAGCCCACCATGCCAAGCAAATCCTCTGATTTCTTATTCGCGCCGGGAGTGCCATTGAGTTCTGCCGACAGCACAACGTTTTCCAGTGCCGTCAGGGTGGGGATGAGATGGAAATTCTGGAAGATGAAACCAAATCGTTTTCCACGCAGCAAGGCGAGTTCGTCTTCATTGAGTTTCGTGATATCCTGCCCATCTATATTTATGCTTCCACCTGTCGGAGTATCCAGCCCTGCAATCAGGCTGAGTAAAGTGGTTTTCCCACTTCCTGAATGACCGGTGATGGCTATGAACTGTCCGGTTGGAATCGTAAGGTCGATAGATTTTAAAATTTCTACTTTATGACCACCGCCGTGCAAAGTTTTTATTAATCCAGTTATTTCAATCAATGTCTTAGTTCGAGTTGGTTTATGATTAAGGTCTATTGTATTACAAAAATATGCGAACCATTTTAATAAACTTTTATCAAATTTCTGCCTATGCTCTGGCAGGATTAATAATTATTCTGGGTGGAAGCCCGAGTTACGCTGCCGAAGAAACAATTTCTTCTGCCGGTACTAAACAGGAGAGGCTTGTGGTTCTTGCGTTTGGGGACAGTTTGACAGCTGGGTTTGGTGTGGATGAAGAATACAGTTTTCCCTCACGCCTGCAGGTGAAAATTGATAAGGAAAATTTGGATTATAAAGTTGTCAACGCTGGGATCAGTGGAGACACAACGGCAGGGGGTGTCGCCCGTATCAACTGGTTGATGAAGCACAAACCAAAAATCGTAATACTTGCCTTGGGGGCTAATGATGGTTTACGAGGGCTATCTATTGACGAAATGCGTTCAAATCTTGAAACTATGATCACAACTTTCCATGAACATAACGCTCAGGTTTTGTTTGCGGGTATGAAGGCTTTGCCTAATTATGGCGAAGATTATGCGAAAAAATTTGAATCCGTTTTTCCGGAGTTAGCGAAGAAGTATAATCTGGTTTATCTCCCCTTCTTGTTGGAGGGGGTAGCTGGTGTGCGAGAACATACCCGCCCCGATGGTTTGCACCCTACAGCTTCGGGCTATAAAATTGTTGCTGATCTGGTCTGGCAATATTTGCATCCGATGTTGAAAAAATAATATTCAAGGTTTGAGAGCGTTAATCCACTGCATTAATTTTTCGTAGCAATTTCCTGATTGTAAAACCTTCATGGCTAAATCAAACCCTTCCTGTGGGGTTTTGAAAATATCGGCAAGATGAGACAGGCAAGCTGCTTGACTTGCTATTTGCAGGGCTGCCGGACCTTCTCCGGTTTTTAAAGCACGTTCCCCAAGTTGAGTAATGGTTTCTCGCTTCGATTCTATTTCTTTTAAAGCCTCGTGAGATTCCAGGATTTGTTTGGCGGTTTCTTCCTGAAATAGTTCCGAATATTTTAGAGCGCGTGACTGGGTTTCGTTGTTTCTATCCTGTATAAAAACTTTGGCTTCTTTATGCACGCCGAACAGCGTTGTACCTTCCATTCCATTTCCGACAATGACTCGGTCGAACTGACCGCGTTTTCCTATTTCGGTTAAGGAGACTTCGTAACCGCGATGAAAATAAGTGGTGGCAAGAAAATTTTGACCTTCTGCTTTAAGCGGCATGAGAATTTTCTCGAGAGTTGCCAGCATGGGTCTTTTGACAATTTCAGATCGAATCGACCGCAAGTTTTCCAGGGCAGGAAGGGCATCGCCTGTATTGATGTATCCAAAGTGAAAATTTTGAATTTGTTTGATTCGTTGCTCGCCATTGCCAGAAGGTGCAACCTGATAATGGTTGACCAGTAGATCTTCGAAGGTGATGCCAAATTTTGGGGGCAGAGGTAAAGCCGAATGACCGTAAGTAGGAAGCCCTAATTCTGCAATCACCGGGATCGCGTAAAACCCGAAATATGGAATGCGTTGGAACCCATCAAATGGATCAGCGATTTGCAGGAGTTTGTCGAGAGCAATTGTTTTTGGGGTCATTCTTTTTTGAAGTGCCCGCCAGTAACCAATATTTTCGGGGACGGTTTCAACTTTCATGCGAGCCGCGATAAGGAAGACGCCAATTCTTACTTGAGATACTTTTTCATCCAGAATCAGCGATAAGGCATCTTCTGCCTCTTCTTCGGTGAGGTCTTTGCTCAATTTTGGGCCGGCGGCTATCTTTTGCAGGTAAGACTGCATTCTGTTTTCTGGTGACATTTCAGACATTGATGCGGGAATCCTTTTTAAGTCCGGTCTATTTGGAGTATGATAAGGGTTCTATTTTAAACCTACATATTTACGAGAATTAATGTCAGTTTCCTGTCCAACGGATCATACCATTTCCGATAGATCAGTGCAGAATCAAGCCATCCGGGTTCTATTAGTTTACCCCAATACACGAGAAGTGGCTCTTGCCAACCTTGGTTTTCAGCAGGTTTATTCTTTATTGAATTCCATTGAGGGTATTGAGTGCGACCGCTATGCCTTGCCCACCGATTGGAAACCGGAAATGGAAACACTGAGTCAACTCGATTTGCGATCTATGGATATGAATCGGCTTCCAGAAGATTTCGATATCATTGCGTTTTCGATTTCCTTCGAGCCGGATTACCTGAATACAGTAATTGCCTTGAAGTACTTCAATATCCCTTTAGACAGGGAGAAACGGGATGCCTCTTATCCGATGATTGTTGCGGGTGGCTCGGCAATTTTTATCAATCCTGAGCCTTTGGCAGATTGTATGGATGTGTTGTTCATCGGTGAAGGCGAAGGTATGGCAAATCAATTCTTTGATAAGTTTCTTGAAAATGGAGATAAGAAAAAGTTCCTGGAACAAGCAGCAAAAATTCCAGGAATCTACATTCCTGAATTTTTTAATCCGCAAATAGCATCGGGCCTTCAGGTTGGAGTTTCCACATCCCTTGATATTCCTTCGCGCGTGACGCGTCATTGGGTGGCAGAAGAAGAAACTCTTTGCACGCACTCTGTTGTTCATGGCGAAGATTCTACGTTTAAGGATATGGCCTTGATGGAGGTCACTCGAGGTTGCATATGGGCTTGCCGATTCTGCACGGCGGGTTTTATTTATCGACCGCCTCGCCTCCCTAATTTGGATAAAACTTATGATTCGATGTCTCGACTTCTTGAGGGGCAGGGGAGAACAGCGCAAACGATAGGTTTGGTCGGGCCTTCGGTAACAGATCACCCTCAGCTTCCTGCGCTTGCGAAAAGAATTACGGATGAAGGCAAGACCCTTTCGTTTTCATCTTTACGAATGGAAACTCTTACGGATGAACTTGTCGATCTTATTCTAAAGAGCGGACAAAAAACTTTGACGGTTGCAGTAGACGGTCCTTCTGAAAGAATGCGCGACGTGATCAATAAAGCAGCTACCGATGATTTTATCGTAGAAAAATGCGGCTTTCTGACTCGTAAGGGAATTTTGCATTTAAAAATTTATTCCATCATTGGGCTACCGCATGAAACTGATGATGATATCGAACAGTTCATTCGGTTGGTTGAACGGGTTCAGGATGTTTATGTAGACGAATGCAGGAAACATGGACGAATTGGTCGGATAACGATTAGTTTGAGTCCATTGGTCCCTAAACCGGGAACCCCGTTTCAGTGGCACCCGATGGAAGAAGTGAAAAGCTTAAAGAAAAAGTTTGCCCGAGTTCGAAAAGCATTGGGCAAACTCCCGCACCTTAAAATGAGTTTTGGTTCCCCCAATGAAGCTTATCTTCAGACGTACCTTTCCCGAGGTGATCGCAGCGTGCATGAGTTTTTCAAGACTTATCTGAATAATGGGCACGATGCAAAAGGTGCTTTAAACAAACATTCGGTGGACTCCTTCGTGTACCGCCAATACGGAAAAGAAGATTATCTCCCCTGGGACATCGTCGATCATGGTTACCGCAACGGATTTTTATGGGATGATTACCAGCGCGGCTTGATGGCCGGGCGAACTCCCGTCTGCGATACAGCTACCTGCCACGTCTGCGGCATCTGCTAGCCCACTAGCGTGGGAGGCAAATGGGTCAGAACGGTTTACTGCCTGCTATAATTCCTGAGCTTCTGGAAATAGTTTTAAGTTTCTGCTAAAGGGCGGAGTGAGACAACTAGTGGAACAAGGTAGTACAGAAAACCCTTTTACTATTGTTTGTAATATTTCCTCCCCTGATAAGGGGCGGCGAGTAGATATGGATTTTGATATTGAAAAGATGAATAAGCTTCCACCGGAAGCGCGATTTTTTGATGTGAATAGCATCTGGTATTTTTTTAATGGCTGGATCGTGCGGATGCTTTATCCCACACCAATAACCCCTAACCAGATTACATTTTTGTCATTGGTGTTCGGCTTGCTGTCGGTGGGGTTTTATGTTTCCGGTAGATCGGATGCATTGCTGTGGGGCGCCGTTTTTCTTTATGGAAAAGTGGTTCTGGATAATGTGGATGGAAACCTGGCGCGAGTCCGTGGTACTTCCTCACGGTTCGGAAGGTTTCTCGATTCTCTTGCCGACTTCCTAGTTACCGTTTTGGTTTATATCGCCATTTCTTATTATCTTGTGCAAACCACTGGCGATAGCGGATTCTGGTTTTTAGGATTATTTGGTTTATTTGTTTGTTTTATGCAAAGCACATTTTTTGTCTTTTATCTGGTGAGCTACACTTCGCGCGTAGGTTCTTATGACAAAAATAGGGTGGATGAAAGTATTACCGAGGAAGATCAGGCGGCAGCAGAAGAAGATGTATCGCTTGTTTGGGATTTAAGATTGCAGAAGCTTTTTGCCTTGGGCTATGGCTGGCAAGACCGGTTGATTGAAGGTCTGGACGTTGTTTGCTGCAAGCTGGCGGGGGTTCCTGACACAGAAGAAGCGTTGAAGGTCTGGTATGGCGACCGATTTTTCCTGACAGCTATCAGCCCTTTTTGCCTTTGCACAAACAATGTGATTTTGGCAGCTTTTTCTTTATTCGGCGAGTTGGAA
>JAJDAV010000050.1 GCA_029261695.1 Nitrospinaceae bacterium
ATATGGGCGTAAGCCGAATCAATTTATTAGATCAAAGAGACTTTTCGCCCAACCTACTGACAGAAAGAGGGGTATAAAAATGAGCGTAATTATTCTCACGATCGACGGTGGTGGTATTCGAGGAGTTATTCCGGCAACGATTCTGGCTCAACTCGAACAAGACTTGGGTGCACCCATGCATCAAGTGGT
This sequence comes from Nitrospinaceae bacterium, assembly GCA_029261695.1. GTDB lineage: Bacteria > Nitrospinota > Nitrospinia > Nitrospinales > VA-1 > UBA8687. The sequence continues at coordinate 190 of JAJDAV010000050.1, forward strand.
CGACATCCTTGGTGGAACTTCAACGGGTGGCATCATCGCACTTGGGCTTTCCACACCAAACCCCAATCATCAAGACAATACGCCTTTCTCCGCCAGCGAAATGCTTGGCTTCTACATGAATGACGAAAAAAGCATCTTCGTCTCGCAGCCATCGTACGATTACGATGTTGCAGATTACTATTCAGATAACGGCTCGGGCCAAGGCATCCAACCGTGGCTGCAAAAAACGATTGGACCAAAAATCACCCTCTCACAGGCAGCATCCCAGGTAAAAAGCTTGCCTTCGAATAAACTCTCACAGGCCTTCACCACTTCCTACATGCTCAATCAAGACAATGTGAATGGAACTAACACCAACCCCACAGACTTTGTATACGGCGGCCCGTATCTATTCAACTGGTCAGATGCAAAAAACTCCGCGCCCGACGATTACTATGTGTGGGAAGCTGCCAGGGGCACCAGCGCCGCACCGACCTACTTCCCATTTGCAAAGGTTGGTGGAGGCGGGAATAATTCATCCGCAACCCTCAGATGGGTTGTTGACGGTGGCATGGTTGCGAACAACCCCATGCTCTTCGGCATCTCAGAGGCATTTCGCCTAAAACTCGCTTCATCGCTAGCTGATATAACGGTGATATCGATAGGAACCGGATACTATCCCGGAGCTTCCGGAGTGAACTATTCGAGTTTCGATAGTTCTGATGGTAATTGGGGAGCAGAGGCTTGGATTGGGGAGAAAGCATCCGACAACAACGATCTAGACGGAAACACTGCCAATCCAATTATCAATGTCCTGAGCCTGTCGAACCAGCTCTCGCCACAATTGCTATTGAATAACATCATGCCTGATCAGTTCTTACGTCTAGAACCCAGCATCAGCTTTGCCGACAGCGCTTTGGATGGCACCGACACAACCGCGCTGGAAAATATTGCAACAACTTTCATCGGCGAAGATGGACTCGGAAACGCAACTTACAAGTTGATACTAGAGGCCCTTGGAGGCAGTTGACCCTCTTCTAGATGAACTGCTTCACGGCATCATTTAGCGACCCTTTGCCAGAAGCATTTTAGTTAATTTCTAAACCAGATTCGAGATGGCAATCAATAAGGAGGAAGTTTAAAAACAAACGAGCTTTTATTTATTTTTGTAAAGGCTGCCCACGCGGAATCCCCCGCGGTCTTCCTGGTCAATGCTTATCTGCCTGGTATCCTCTTCATCCAACTTTCCTAATGCTTCAGAAACTTCGGCCTGATAATTTTTAACTTTCTGGTATAGAGGATGTTTTATATCCAATTTTAAATTGGTAAGTGCTGCGGTAAACTCTCCGGTGCCATCGGGTGTCAACTTGCACACCAACTCACCGGAATTATCATCACGGTAAATATCGATCACTTCCAACGGAGTTTTATTTTTGACATGGAACCCCATTTCTCGCAACAACGTCAAAACCGCGCCGCGCCCATACACTCGAATAGGTAAACATTCTAGTAATTCATTCAACAAAGCCTGTGCACTCAAATCAGAATCTCTCCCATTAAATATAGTGAGTAATTATAGACAAAGGACTCGCGTAACTCCAATAAACTATAGCGGTAAAAAACTATAATTCTTAGCCCACCCCCCACAAACGAGGGATTTCAATTTACATTGAATTTTCGTAAGATACACCGCTTTTAGTAGACCCTGATTAAAATACTTTCCCATGCAAGGTTATCCAGTTAATAGAATTTATATCAATATTTTAAGGATTGCCCCTCTTATGAAACTCTCTTTGATTTTAACCTCCTTTTTTACTGTTCTTTTTTACATTGTTTCTCTTCCATCTCCGTCCTCCAGTGCAACAGCCTTACACGCGGAACAAAACAATCTTGAAGTCCTTCAGAATAATGAGACAGGGCTCATTTCAGTTCGTGCTAAAGACGTATCACTTAACAACGTCATGCAGAAAATTTCTCAAGTAACTGGCCTGACCGTGAGGGCGACCAACGCAAGCATTCTTGATGAGGCGGTAGAAATAAACCTGAAAAGCCTGCCCCTTAAAGAAATCATCGACCGACTATTGCAAGGAGTCAACTCAGTATTTTTCTATTCATCAAAAGCCTTAACAGGAAAAGATGAAACACCCGCTTTAACCAAGGTCATGTTGCTCTCAAGAAAAGAGGCCCTGCCAACTGGCGCGATAACGAATCGTGAAAAAAAATTGACAAAAACAGTAATGACGGTACAAGCCCAGCAAAAAAGGCTTCGGTTGCTGGATATTATAAAATCTCCGCTTGGCCGTTCCATTATGGAAAAGAAATTGTTTGCGACCCAAAGTATTTTGAAGGAATTACTGGAAACAGGAACAGAAGAAGAAATTAAAGAAGCAATTGCAGCTTTGGGCGACATCCTTGCCCAGCCCGCCTTATACAACCAAGCACGAAATGGTCACGTATTTCATGAAGCTATGGAAGCTTTCAAAAAACTGGACCCAAAAGGTGGAGAAAATTATCTCACCCAACTTCTTAAGGAAAGTAGCGAACCATGGGTGCAATCCCTTGCCGCGCAAAGTCTGGGTGAAATGGGCCAAACAAGTTCCATCCCTACTTTAGCAGCAGCTTATGCCAGTGGTGACCCACTGGTAAAAGAAGCCGCCATTTACAGTCTCGCAAAAATTGGGTCGGATATTGGAGTCGGTGAGATTTTCAAGGCAATAGCAAGTGGTGGCCCAGGCCTTCAACAGGAAATTATCAACGCACTGGCATTATCCAGCGATGAAAAATCACAAGCCGCTTTGGACCAGGCGGTAGCTGAAAGTCTGATTCCCGCGGAGTCCGTTTCCGAAGAAGCGGTCGCGCAATTGACAGAATCAGAAAACAACTGAAACTTTTTAGTAACAACTTAGTAACAACAACGGGGAGATTAAAATGAAAAAATTGTTACAACGTTTTCCAATCCTGATCGCTTGTATAATTGCGATCCTTTTTGCGACTGCGGGTCAAGTAGTAGCAGCGGGTGGCCCAGTAATACTCAGTGGCGATGATGCTGATGACAGAAGCCACTGTGAAGGTTCACGCTGTGGTCAGCTTTATGGCAAAGCCTTGAGTTTTGTAGTTAATAATTCCCAATCCGGCGGTTCTGGGATCGTCGCAATTGGCGTCAATAACAGTCGGGCACTTAGCTCTCTTAACTCTTGGAACAATCCAGCAAACGGTGGCCCTGGTGTGACAATCACGCATGCCCGAACTAACGCCGAAATTTCAAGTGTCGATTTTTCCAATTTCGCAATGATCTATATTCCATCGGATAGCCGCAATACCTCTGGGGGAATGACTTCAGGTCAGCTCACTACATTAAACAGCAGGCAAACAGACATTGTTGATTTTGTGAATAACGAGGGTGGTGGTTTGCTGGCTTTGACTGAAGCAGGGTATTCGCATCGATACAACTGGCTACCACTTTCATTAAACACCTCTAATACTGGACACAGCAGTTCATCGGTTATTCGTCCAACAGCCGAAATGGATGTCATTACTCCCGGACTCACCGCATCCCAATTGAGTCACTGTTGTTTCCATACAGTATTTACCGGTCCCCCAGGTTTCTCCGGACTCAAGGTTCTTGCCTATCACGACCACAACGGCAATGGGCAGTTTGATGGTGAAGCTACCGACCATGTGATAATCCTTGGGGGTGTACAAATCACCATTCAGGGAAACATTGCACTTTCTCCAGCAACAGCAACTCTTGCAACCGGAGATCAACACACCGTCACGGCATCTGCCGAGGATGGAAATCCCTTGGCACCTATAGCTGGAGCAACGGTAACGTTTATGGTTTCCGCGGGTCCCAATGCAGGAGCAAGTGGAACCTGTAACAATGGCGGTTGTACTACCGATGCCAACGGTCAGGTAAGCTTTACCTATACTGGAGCCAATGCTGGGACCGATTCTATCGTTGCCAGTTTTGTAGATGGGAACGGAGAAACACAAACTTCCAATACCACCGAAGCAACCTTTGAGACTCCACCCAATGAGCCTCCTGTTGCTGACGCGGGATCAGATCAAATCATTGAACAAACGGGTCCCGGCAATACCGCAGCCATCCTCGATGGCTCTGGTTCTTCAGACCCGGATAGCGATCCGTTAACCTATGCTTGGTCTGGAGGAGCTTCCGCCACAGGTGCCAACCCAACTGTTAATCTGGCACCGGGTACGCATAACATCACTCTGATCGTCAATGATGGAACGGTTGATAGTGCTGCGGACACAGTACAGATAATTGTTCAAGACACCATCGCTCCGGTTATTACGACTACGGATCGCACGGTAGAGGCTACAGGCGTATCGACTCCGGTTAACGTTTCTGGCGATGCATCGGCAACAGATGCCGTTACCTTGATACCTGTGTTAACGAACAACTCGACGGGTAGTTTCACGATCGGTTCGCACACGGTAACCTGGACGGCTTGTGATGCCGCGAGCAATTGTTCCGAAGCGACGCAGACCGTAACGGTTGTTGATACAACCCCGCCGGCTATCACGACTCAAAACCTGACAGTCGAAGCCACGGGCATCTTGACTGCTGTGAACATCGCCTCAGTAACTGATGCCACGGATGCTGTAGGTGTTGTGTCTCTGACCAACAACAATGCCGGGCCCTATCCAGTAGGGTCGACCACTGTTATCTGGACAGCCTGTGACGCAGTTCCAAATTGCTCCGAAGTGACTCAAATCGTTACGGTACTTGATACAACCCCGCCTGAAATAAGCAATGCTTGTTTGACGGATAAACTCTGGCCGCCAAACCACAAAATGGTTCTGGTGTCTACAGGTTCCGTAAGTGACATTGCTGATCCTGATGCAACGTTCAGCATTGCTGTCGCCAGCAATCAGCCGATCAACGGTACAGGAGATGGCAATACCGATCCTGACTGGGAAGTGGATAGTAGCAGTTCGGATTATGAAGTATCTTTGCGAGCCGAAAGAGCGGGTAACATTGGTCAGCGTGACTATACGATCACTGTTACGGCAACCGATGCCAGCGATAATACATCTACGGCAACGTGTTCGGCCAGTGTTCCACACGACCAGGGAAACAATAACTCCCCGGCCGCGAAAAAAGGGAAAAAGTAATCCCTTAAACTTGCTTTAAAAAAAAGGCCCCTGGAGAGACGAAAGGCAACTTCTCTCACCAGCGGGCCTTTTTCTTTGCTTGCTTTATCTTCTGCCGCTTGCTACTGCTTACAAGCCTCTATAAATTGTTTCTATCTGCCTCCCCTGCTAAGGGGCAACCATAATTATTTAAAGCTCTTCCTCGATTTTTCCGAAAAATAATATAAGGATTAAATATGGCAAAGGGTTTATATCCAATTAACCAATTCTCAACAAAATAAAAATGCTAGTTTCAAACAGCCAGGCCAACCCGTCAAAATTTTGTAATAGCTTGACAAAGGTCAATAAATTCATTAAGTTAGAGAGAGTAAACCTTGGGGTAACCGACGCCCGTGAATAAATTTTTACCAGCGATCAATCTCATTTTCTTCCTCATCATCGCTGCTCTTATAACCCTATCTGTCAGAATTTGGACAAATCCTCCTTATCCACTCAGAGTGGATGGAGCATCTGTGGCGAAAGCACCAAAAACCCTGAAGAATTTAGCAGTTACAAGGACTGGATACAATTCGGGAACAGTATCTCAGGTTGTGCAGGGCAATATTTTTCGAAAGGAAAGAAGGGAGTTTATCCCGCCCCCTCCTCCTACAAACCGGCCTGTTGTGGTTGCAGCTCCCAGTAAACCGTTATTGCCACCACCAAACCTGGTTTTGAAAGGGGTATTAATGTTAGGCGGCACAAAAATTGCTATATTGGAGGGTAAATACTGGGCTCTTCAAGGAAACAAGCCCGCACAGAAAAAGGTAAAGAAAAAAGGTTACTCTTTAGGGCAAATTGTTGGAGACTTCAAATTGACGGAAATAGATAAAACCAGCGTAACACTTGATGATCAAAAAGGCCGGGTAGTCCGTTTACGATTGGCCAAACGATCTCCCGAAAAGGTTATTCATAGGGATGGAACTGCTTTCTATCAAAAAAATAAAAAGTATGATCCCAGAAAGTTCAAAGCAACTCCTGTAAAGAATAGGCCAACAAGAACCACCACTACTAAAAAACCAAAGGCTAGCCCAGCTCCGGCACCGGCCAAGAGCGCACCAGCCCCTGTTTTCAGAATTTCGGGAGCGAGAACCGCTGCTCCAGCACCAGCACCGGCTCCCGCACATATTTCAGGAAGATAAATTGTCATGCTAAAAAAAGTTAATCCGGTTGAGCGAATTTTGCTCCGACACAAAAAGATATCAGAAAAGGTTTTGCAGGAAGTCAAATCCAGCAACTTGCAGTCCGGCAACTATATGGGTAAAACCCTGGTCGACCATGGTTACATCCACACCCAAACTTTACTCGAAACTCTTAGTTCCGAATTACGCTTACCGTACGTCAAAAAAAGTCAATATCCCAAGTCCGGCTTGCCCGTTGAAGGTGTGTCAATATCTGAGGCATTTTTAAGAGAAAAAACTATTTTCCCTTTGCAGCTCAAGGATGATGCCTTGATCGTGGCTGTATTTGACCCCTTTGACCTTTACACTATTGAAGATTTAAAAGTATCTCTGGGGAAAAATATTCGAGTTGTCTTGAGTAGTGAACAGGATATTCTGGAATCGATAGATGCCCACTATGGTCAAGGTGGCAGCTCGGCTATGGACCGCATGGTTGGGGATATTAATGACGATGACTTGCATGGCTTGGATAACTTGGATGAAAGCACGGAGCATATCCGTGACATGGCTTCCGAGGCTCCGGTTATCAAATTGGTGAACCATGTCATCAGTGAAGCCATTGAATCGCGAGCCAGTGACATTCATTTCGAACCTTTCGCCGATGAACTACTTTTGAGATACCGAATTGATGGCATTCTCCACGAGTTTGATCCACCTCCCAAACGTCTAAGCTCTGCAATCACCACCCGAATTAAAATCATGGCTAAGATGGATATCTCTGAGCGCCGATTGCCGCAGGATGGAAGAATCAAACTAAAAATCCTGGGTAAAGATATCGATATGCGTGTTTCCACCCTTCCCACCTTGCATGGAGAAAGTGTGGTTATGAGAATACTCGATCGCGGTAGCCTGATGCTGGACCTAAGTCAAATGGGATTCCCTAAAAAAGTACATGAACAACTCGAAGCGTTGATTCTAAAACCTTATGGGAAATTACTGGTAACCGGGCCTACCGGTAGCGGTAAAACCACAACTCTTTATGCCGCCTTGAGTAAAATCAACACACCGAATAAAAAAATTATTACAGTTGAAGATCCCGTGGAATACCAAATGCGTGGAATAAATCAAATCCATGTAAAGTCGCAAATCGGCCTAAACTTCGCTAGCGGACTGCGTTCAATAGTAAGACAAGATCCCGATGTAATTATGGTGGGAGAGATTCGTGATCCAGAAACCGCAGAAATTTCCATCCAGGCTGCGTTAACAGGACATCTGGTTTTTAGCACAGTCCATACTAATGATGCCGCAGGAGCCATTACCCGATTGCTGGACATGGGAATCGAAAACTTTCTTATATCCTCAGCGCTGCTAGGTGTTCTAGCGCAAAGGCTGGTACGCGTTATCTGTCCAGAATGCAAAGAGGAAGCGACCTTGACACCCACGCTCCGCAAGGAGATGGGACAAATTGGAAAAGAAGATTTCAAGGTTTATCATGGCAAAGGGTGTAGTGCATGTAGTCAAACAGGGTTTAAAGGCAGGTGTGGAATTTATGAGCTGCTTGTCATCGATGACCATATTCGCGAGTTGATACTAAAAAAAACAACCGCTCAGATTATTTGTGATCAAGCACGACAAACTGGAATGACTACTTTAAGAGAAGATGGCTGGGATAAAGTAGCAAAAGGCATCACAACTGTTGAAGAAATTCTTCGCGTTACTTTAAACGATCGAAATTAATATTTTTATTTTTTGAAACATCCCAGAAAACATATTTACAGAAAAAACTGAATTCCAAAAAGGCAAACCATGACGGTTTACACCTACAAAGCCACGGATCAAAACGGCAAATATGTTGAGGGCGATATTAACGCGCCTGATTACAAAGCTGCTATACAACAAATCCGCAAACTAAATTATTTCCCAGTAAAAGTTTCAGAGGGGAAAAGCACATCGAAACTTTCTGCAGGAATGGCTTTGTCTTTACCTAGTTGGGGCTCCCCTATTCCCATCAAAGATCTGATGACCCTCACCCAGCAGCTCGCAACCCTGGTGGATTCAGGATTAACATTAGATGATGCACTCGCTACTTTAATCAAACTGGCAGAGACAGATACAATAAACGTGGTTCTTTCAGACATTCGAAAACAGGTTCACGCAGGAAGTTCTTTTGCCGATGCTTTAGCAGAACATCCAAAAGTTTTTTCCAAGTTATATGTCAATATGATCCGCGCTGGTGAAGCTGGAGGGATATTGAGCGAAGCCCTTTCAAGGCTTGCCATGTTTATGGAAAAATCTGTCGAACTCAAAAATAGCATTCGGTCAGCCATGGTTTACCCGGCCATCCTTACTTTGGTTGGTGGAACTGCTGTTATCATTCTTATTACCTTTGTAATACCTCAATTTTCCAAGTTGTTTGAAGAAATGGGCGCGGCACTTCCTCTACCCACCCAGATTATGCTGGGCCTAAGCTCTCTGATCATAAATTACTGGCCTGCAATGATCCTGGGGATCGTCGCATCCATAGCTGCTTTCACATTCTATATAAGAACAGACAATGGCCGGCTCCAATGGGATCGAATGTTATTAAAGTTACCTCTTTTTGGTCCGTTGATCCGAAAAATTGAAGTCTCTCGATTCAGTTTGACCATGGCAACTTTATTAAAAAGTGGTGTGCCTATTTTACAAGCAATGGAAATTGTTCAATCGATTTTAATCAACCGGGTTATAGCTGACTCGGTGGCATCTTTAAAACAGGCACTGAAAAGAGGCAAAGGTCTTTCCGGCCCCCTTCAAGAAGCCGAGGTTTTCCCCCCAATGGCGGTCCACATGATCACTGTTGGTGAGACCTCTGGAGCCTTGGACGATATGCTGACCAAAGTATCTAAAACTTACGACAAGGAAGTCGAACAATCTATAAAGCAAGTAATTTCCCTGATCGAGCCAATGATGATTTTATTTATGGCATTAATTATTGGCTTTATCGTTGTCTCCATGCTGCTCGCAATCTTCAGCGCCAACGATATCGCTTTTTAACAAAACTCTACGATTCATAACGAAGGATACTCATGAAGGACAATTTAAAAAAACTTTTCAAGCTGGGCGCACAAGGATTCACCTTGATAGAACTCATGGTCGTCATGGTTATTATTGGTCTACTCGCCGCTACAGTCGTTCCCAAGTTTTTTGGCCAAGTCGACAAAGCAATGCAACAAGACGCGCAGGCACAAATCGAATTACTAGGACAGGCACTCGACCTCTATCGGCTGGAGAAACACAAATACCCGACAAGCGATGAAGGATTGGAAGCTATAAAATCTTACTTAAAGAAAAATGTTCCGAAAGACCCTTGGGGAAACGATTACATCTATGAATCGCCGGGGAAAGAAGGACGTGGATACGATTTAATTTCTTTTGGGGCGGATGGTGCGGAAGGAGGAGAAGGAACTGACATGGACATTGTCAGTTGGAAGAACTTTGAATAACCTGCGGTCCTTGGGGAAACATGGCTTCACCTTATTGGAGCTGGTTCTGGTTCTATTTTTGATGGGGCTTATGGCGGGTCTGGTGTTGCCCTTTGTAGTTTCAACTCTAGATCGAGTTAAGCTGCAATCAGAGGCCAGACAAATTGCCTCTGCTTTACAATTTGCTCGTAGCGAAGCTATTACAAAAAAAACGTTATTCACTTTTAACGCCAACATAGATAAAAACCAATATTGGCTGGCTATCCCAAAAGAAAACGAGGTTACCCAGACAAAAATCCTTAATGAAACAGTAAAGATCAGGGACTACGAAGGGGACGAAGAGACTCTTTCTGATGGAACATTTATTATAAACTTTTACCCACGCGGAAATTCAAGCGCTGGGACCATCCATCTCCAGTCGGCAATCACCGAAAAAGACACACTTGTTTATGCAATCATCATCGACCCAATCACAGGAAAACCAACAATCAGCCTCCTTGAAGAATGAACAAGGGTTCTCTCTACTAGAAGTCATAGTTGCCCTGTTAATAATGGCAGGGGGGTTTCTAGCAGTGCTCAATCTGTTTTCGGGAAGTGTGCGCTCTGTTGATTTTTCAGGGCAATATCTTAAAGCTGTCACCCTTGCAAATTCAAAAATGAATGAGTTGGAACTTCAAAACTTTCTAGTGGATGACAACTCTGGAAGTTTTAAAAATGAAGATAACTACCATTGGGAACTTGATATCTCTCCTTACGACTCAGAATTAAACGATGAAGACTCAAATATTCAACTGCAGAAGATTTTATTGAAAGTGCTATGGAACGACAACGGAAATAGCCGAAATGTAGAACTTGCAACGTTACGCCTTGAAGGACAATCAAATCCCGTTACTGACAAAAGGTTAGAACGGTTATTTAAGGGTGGAGCAGGCAATATAAGCACCGATGGGCAAAATGAATCGCCAGAGTCAGCAGCTCCTTCAACATCTTCAGGGTCAAATATTTGTGGTTCCAGCACACAAAATGTCAGCGGATCGGCAACCGAGAATATTTCAGGAAACTGATGAATCGAAAATTTAATTTAATTAAAAAGAATCAATCTGGGTTCACCCTGCTGGAACTCATTCTGTCTTTGGCCATCGTTGGGATAATACTTGCTCTAGGACTCGGCGGAGTAAGGTTAGGAATAACGGCCCGAGATGTGGGCGAAAAACAGGTCGACACCTATCAGCGCCTTCGAATTATAACAGAACAGCTCACACAAAAACTCCAATCGGTCTATCCTGTTTTTGTAGTTCAAAAAGATGGGGTATCCATATCACAAGTTTCTTCTGCGCAAAGAGTTATGGCTTTTGAGGGGGAATCAAATACTTTACGGTTTGTCACCTTTGCCTCACCCATAACAGCCACTGGGCAAGGATCGTGGACTCATGAAGTAAAATTCTATCTGGGTAAACATCCTGAAACAGAAAAATCCGGACTAATTTTAATGGAAAAAGAAATTTCTGAAGGAGATATTTTTTCACGAATTCAACCCAATGCGGAAAACACAAAATATTTTTTACTCGCCGAAAACGTTTCTCAATTGAAATTCAAATATTACGAAGTGAAAAAACTTCAAACCAATAAAGACTCCGATGAACCTACCCACTCGGGAAGATGGGTAAACAGAGTTGTAATGGACCCTTTTCTAATTGATCAAAAGACTCCCACAAACCCCATTTTGGCCTTTGAAAAAACTAACAAAATTTCTTTACCAAGAGCCGTGGAAATAACTATCGGCATAACCCCAACCCAAGGGGAAAGCGAAGGAGATTCCCAAGAAGAGCCAGAAATCATTTTTTCACCTCCTATCGTAGTTTTGCTCAATTCTGGAATGGAAATTGCAGTTCCTGATAAAAAGGAAGAAGACAATGAAAAGGCTTAAAAACAATCAGAAAGGTATTGCCCTCATGGCGGTTCTATGGGTTCTGGTATTACTGATCGCCTTGGCTACTGAATTTGCTTTTTCTATGAAAATGGAGGTCAACACCACTAGAAACTACAAAGAGGACACGGAAAGCTATTATTTATCTCGAGCAGGCCTGAATTTAGCCTTGGCAGAGCTTTTTAAAGAAGCCCGCTTCCACTCGGTTCATGAGGAACATGGATGGATAACTGGAAATATTGTGACCAGTAAAACTGCAACAGAAACTTCGACCTCAAATCAGCAGGATACTGGAGAAGAAGCGGCAGTTCAAGATTTTGACATCGTCAAGAGAACAGACATTAAATTGGAACATGGAACCATCACATATACCATTCGTGACGAAAACGGAAAAATTTCCATTAATTCTGCGGATAAAAATACTTTGAATAAACTTCTTGAGTATTCAGGTGTCGAAGACAAAATCGAAAGA
>JAJDAV010000051.1 GCA_029261695.1 Nitrospinaceae bacterium
CTTGAAGGCTTTAAAAACTTTACTTTTTTTGAAAAATCTTTAGAAGATCCAAAAGCGGTTGAAAGTATCTTTAAAAACGAAAAACCTCAACGCGTCATCCACCTGGCAGCCCAAGCGGGCGTGAGATATTCCATCCAGCACCCGGAAATTTATATTCAAAGTAATATTGTAGGAACCTTCAACATTCTTGAAGGTTGTCGTCACAACAATATAGAACATTTGGTCTATGCTTCGTCCAGCTCAACCTATGGCCTAAGCACGAAATACCCCTTTACAGTTCAGGATAATGTCTGCCACCCCGTTTCATTTTATGGAGCAACTAAAATTGCCAATGAACTGATGGCGCATTCCTATTCCCACCTTTATCGAATTCCCACCACCGGTCTACGTTTTTTTACAGTTTATGGACCTTGGGGACGCCCAGATATGGCTTATTTTCTATTTACCCAAAAGATTCTGAAAGGGATGCCCATTGATGTATATAACAATGGAGATATGGCAAGAGACTTCACCTATATTGATGACATTGTTGATGGAATAATCCGCATTGTCAAAAAAGTGCCTACTCCCGATCCTGACTGGGTCAGCGAACTTCCCAACCCAGCAACCTCATCAGCTCCCTATCGGCTCTACAATATTGGTTCCAACTCTCCAATACAACTGATGGACTTCATCCGTGAAATTGAAAAGAACATTGGAGTAAAAGCCAAACTGAATATGATGCCAATGCAGAATGGCGATGTTAAAAAATCTCATGCAGAAATTAATGATTTAAAACAAGATTTTGATTACGCACCGCAATGGAATATTCAAAAAGGGGTGAAAAATTTTGTCGACTGGTATCTGGAGTACTACAAAATTGACAGACCTGCTTCATAACTATAAAACAACACCCGCTTTCCCAAAAAGTTCTAGAAGCAACCTTCCGATATAAATCCATTGTTCAATAAACGGAATTCGATCTTCCTAAATCGCAAATAATTCTTTTTAAGATTGTTCACTTTTTTCATTTGATATATAATTTTTATTGTCTAAGCAACACTCTTCTCCCATAAAAAGCGCATACATCTTTAAAAACTTTCCCTCTTAATTGGGGTAAGTAATTAATTCTAAAGTTTGGCCTAATGGTCCTGTTTGTTGCTCCTTTTTGTTTTAAAATTTTTCCATGAGTCCACTTGAACCCACCATGAAACAAACGCTCTATTCTCCAAAGAAATTATTGTTGTTGGTATACGACATACTTTTGTCAATCGGATCAATGATCGCAGCTGTTTTAATTCGTTTTGATGGTGTTATTCCCGCTGAATTGGAGAGCTTTTTTATACAGCAGTTTTTACCTATCGCAATCAGCATCAAGGGCATTACTTTCGTTTATTTTGGGCTTTACTCAGGGCTATGGAGATACTCCAGCATCAAAGATTTAGTTCAAATTATTAAAGCTATTTCTATAAGTTCTCTCATTATATTTTTGGTAAGTTTTTTAACAAAAATCAACGAGAACATGCCTCTATCAATTTTGGCTATTGATTTTTTTATTCTGATGTCATTACTAAGCCTTACAAGACTCGCCTGGAGATTTATATGGGAAAGCAAAAACATCAAATCAACGAATGAAAATGCCAGCATTAATGTGATAATTCTTGGGGCAGACGCGACAGGAATTCAACTCATCAAACACTTAAACCAAAACTTTCCGCATTATCACATCCAAGGTTTTATCGATATTGACAGGGATAAAGTGAACCACACTGTATCGGGGATACCCGTCTTAGGAAATATTGAAGACCTGGAGTTCACCGCCAAAAAAATTGGAACCAATCAAGTTTTAATTGCAGACCCCAGTTTGTCATTGGAAACTCTAAACGGAATTTTTAATACCTGCAAAAGAATAGGGGTTAAATATAAAAAGGTTGTGTCCGTCTTTGATATTTCTTCGAAAGAATTTCATATAACTAAAATCAGTCACTTCCAGACTGGAGACTTATTGGGGAGAGACCCTGTTCCATTAGACTTGGCATCTATGGAAAACATGATTCGCGATAAAAGGATATTGGTAACGGGGGCCGGGGGGTCTATTGGGTCAGAACTTTGCTACCAAATTAACAGTTTTAATCCTTCCAATCTTATCATGATTGATATTGGCGAAAATTACCTTTATGAGTTGGAAACAAAACTACGCACCCAAAACTCTAAGTCGAAAAACCACTTCCTTCTTTGCTCAATAATAAACGAAGAAAAGATGGAGGACATCTTTAAAGAGTTCAAACCTCAACTGGTGTTTCATGCCGCCGCACACAAACATGTTCCATTGATGGAAAAAAGTATAGATACCGCCATTATCAATAACGTTCAGGGAACTTTAAACCTGCTCAACCTGTCAAAAAAATACAAAGCCGAAAAATTTGTCCTGGTGTCTACGGATAAAGTCGTCAATCCCTCATCGATTATGGGCATGACAAAACACGTCGCCGAAAAATATGTGCAGCACATGGCCGGCTGTTCCGAAACCCAGTTTATTTGTGTTCGGTTTGGAAATGTATTGGGGAGTAATGGCAGCGTGGCGCCATTATTTTGGAAACAAATATTGGAAGGAGGACCGATTACCATCACAGACCCTCGAATGGAAAGGTTTTTCATGCTAATCTCTGAGGCGGCTCAACTGATCCTGCAATCAACCGTTCTAGGGAAAGGTGGCGAGGTTTTTATGCTGGAAATGGGAAAACCTGTAAAAATTATCGATCTAGCTAAAAAAATGATTAACTTGGCAGGCTATACACCCGAAGTAGATATTAAGATAGAAATTCTTGGCTCGCGGCGAGGAGAAAAATTGACTGAGGAAATCATAGATATGGATGAAACCTTTTTACCTTCCTCGCACGAAAAAATTAAAATTCTAAAATCAAAAAATCCACCACCAGCAAATTTACCTGATTTGGTAGATAAGTTAGTTCAAAATGCGCATCACATGACCCAGGAAGAATTGAGGCACGAATTAGGTACAATGATTACTAATTTGCGAACCAGCGAAAAATCTCTTTCATAAAGAGAAACTTCAGTCATCTAACAATCAGGTAGCAAAAACTATATGTATGGAATAATTTTAGCGGGTGGCAGTGGCACCCGATTTTGGCCCATTAGCCGTGAACAAAGCCCAAAGCAACTGCAAAAAATTGTTGGCTCAGAAACTATGGTCCAGAGCACCATACGCCGACTGTTACCTTTGATTCCCATTGAAAAATTATATCTGGGAACCAATCATCAACAAGCAATTGAAACACATCGTCAATTAGCCCCCTTCGGGTTTTCTGGGAATCACATCATTGCAGAACCCTGCAACAGAAACACCGCCTTAGCCATCGGCTTGATGGCAAAAGTTCTGGTAGATAAAGATCCTGATGCTGTTATGAGTGTTTTTCCTGCCGACCATGTTATTACCGACTCGGAAAGTTTTATCAAAGTACTCCAAAAAGCAGAAGCCCTGGCGCAGAAGGGGTTTCTGGTTACCCTTGGCATTCCTCCCACACGACCCGAAACGGGGTTTGGGTACTTGCAACAGGGTTCCAAAATAGAAGGTTTTGAAGGGGCCTGCCAAGTAAAACAATTTGTAGAAAAGCCCGATCTTAATACGGCGAAACAGTATCTAGAAGAAGGAACATACTTTTGGAATTGTGGAGTCTTTATATGGAAGGCCGCTACCCTCCTTGAGGAATTGGGGAAATATGCAAATAATATTCACTCGCAACTCGAAAACATTACTAACTGCCTACAAAATTCAAAAGGAAATAGTACCTACCTGGAGCTGAATGAAAAAGGTCAGGGCCTGTTTTCTTCCTTACCCAGTATTTCCATCGACTATGCGGTCATGGAAAAGTCCTCAAAAGTAGCCTTAATACCCGCAGACATAGGCTGGAACGATGTTGGCGCCTGGAATGCTCTGGATGATGTTTCGGAAAAAGACTCATCCGGAAATATTATCAAAGGAAATGTTCAGGCTCTGGATTGTCAAAGTTCAATTATCCAAGGGCAAAATAGACTCATTGCTGTATTGGGATTAAAAGACACGGTAGTGGTTGACAGCCCCGATGCTCTTTTAGTTTGCGCGAAAGAACGATCTCAGGATGTTAAAAAACTAGTGGAGGCTCTCAAAAAAAATAACTGTCCTGAAGCAAAATTACCTGCCACTGTAAAAAGACCCTGGGGATCTTATACCGTATTGGATTCAGGCCCTGGCTATTTGTTAAAGAGAATTGAAGTCTTACCTGGGGAAACACTCAGTCTACAATCTCACCAGCATCGCAGCGAACATTGGACGGTCGCCGCAGGCATAGCGGATATAGTCTTAGATGAAGAAACCTTTCAACTAAAAGTAAATGGCTCTATTACGATACCCAAAAGCTCCAAGCACAGACTTGGAAACCCCTCTTCCGAGTTACTGATAATTTTTGAGGTGCAATTCGGTGATATTTTAGATGAGGCCGACATCTCACGCTATGAAGATCGTTACGGTCGTTGCTAACCGGCTCTACTTTTCGCCTTATTCTCACAACTCAAACAAATTATTCCATCAAGGAAATCGATTAAGAATATCTTCTTCTGAAAGTGGTTTTTTCACTTTTACAACGGCTCCAAACTGATCCGAAAATTCTAGTTCAAGATATTCTTTTTCTTTTAATAAATCGCGTATTTCTTTAGGCGGACCGTCGTGTCCAAAGTTAAGTTTTTTATCATAACTTTTGAAAACAAAATAGTCAGCATGAGTATGCGCCAAACCTAATAGCCACCTTTTCGTCCCATCCCCCAACCCCTTAAAAGGCAGATTCCTATTATAGAAAAGCTGGTTTTTTAATCCTTTTCCATGCAAACCATAGGGTCTAACCCACACAAAAAAGATTTTCTTGTTTTCAACATGATCATTTATGTATTGGTTAACCTTTGAAGAGGTTGGATCAGCGTAACCAGAATAACCGGGGAAACCAGCAGTGGGCTTATAAAATGTCCCCTGAAAAAACAGGAGCGCAATACACAGAAAAGAAAAACAATAAATACCCGTTGGTGAAGAAGAATTAATTCTTATTGTTTTAACATTTTCATTGAATTTAAATTTCGACCTAAAAAAATAAGAAAAATTTGCCAGGGGAAACAAAACCATAAAGGGAATTAAAAGAAGACCGTACCGAATATTCAGGGCCGGATACCATACACCCATAGGAGAAAGAGAAAAAACGAAAACTGAAATCAGAAGAGCTATTGTGAGTATTTTGAGTTTGTCGTCATATTTTCTATATAGAATAAGGCCGATTATTCCAAAAATAATCATACCTAGAACCATAAAGTTAAAAGGATGAGCACCATAAAATATGGTTTGAAAATCGCTGCCTGGGAGACCGGGAAAGAAAGTATCAAATTTTTTAGGATCGGGCGGAAAAAAAAGAGCGTAAAGTGGAGCCGTCTCTTTAGATACTTGACGCGTGGCCTCATCTGTTCCCAATACCAGCCTCAAATACAACGGGGCTTGAAGGAGTTGCCAAATACCAAGATAAATAATATTTTTTAGCCCTACTTTTTTAATAAGTAAAACAAGACTCAACAAGGCCATTAAATAAAAAGATTGAGGTTTAATGCTTAACATACAAAAAAAATTAATCCCTAAAAGATGCGTTCCTCTCGTAATCTCTTTATTTGAGGATTTATTTTGGATATCAACCACCAAACGAAGGAAGTAATAAAAACTGCTCATAGCTAAAGCAGTAACAGGAAGGTCTGTTTTTCCAAATGCATGAATCGTCATGGTAATTATGGGGTGGTTCAGTAGAAGAAAAAAAAGCAACAAAGTAGTGGCAAGCGCCATAAAGGATATTCTCTTACTAGCTTT
>JAJDAV010000052.1 GCA_029261695.1 Nitrospinaceae bacterium
ACTTCATCACGAAACTTGGTTTGTATTTGATAAAGGATCACAGGAAGTTGACGATAGGATTTTATCTCTTTTCGTACGATGTCGGTGATGACTTCTTCGTGTGTGGGGCCATAACAAAATTCGCGGCCATGTCGATCTTTAATGCGGAGTAATTCTTTCCCATAAAAATCCCACCGTTTGCTTTCCTGCCATAACTCGGAAGGTTGAATGCTTGGAAGGAAAACCTCCTGGCCGTCGATTCGATTCATTTCTTCGCGGATGATGGCTTCAACCTTTTTCAAAACCCGAAGACCCAGAGGAAGCATAGAATAAATTCCCGCTGCAAGTTGCCGGATCATTCCCGCCCGCACCATAAGCTTATGGCTAATGACTTCCGCGTCAGCAGGGGATTCTTTTAAAGTAGGGATCAAAAGTTTTGAGTAGTACATTTTTTTCGGGGGCTATGGGGAAGTGAAATGTTATTCGTTAAATGATTTTTCAGCAAGGGCAATGTGCTCTGCATTATGAATTTCCAACCATCCTTTATGGATTTCCATATAGTGGACAGCAAAACCTCGGTCGATCATTTCCTGGATGAGATCGGTAAAGGTGAAACGCGAAATATCATCGGCTTCTTGAAATTGTCCTTTGTAGTTTTTTACAATATCGTTGTAGGTTTCAATTAATTGTTCCGCACCGGTTTTGCTGAATCGTGCAAGACCTATAAATTCGTGGCTGGCTGTTTCCGGATTAATTTTACTGCCAATTTTCGCGACTTTATTTTCACTGCTAAAACGTATTTGTCTGCGCGCGGGTTTGTGTTGGTGTTTTCCGATGATGAAGTCGTGGATGTTTCCTTCTTGCGGCTCGTGGTATTGGGTTGAGTTGTCTGCAACTAGAATGATATCTTCCCGGCGTTCCATTAAATTTTGAATGACGGTATCTTCGGTAAGAATGTCTGAGTAGAGCATTATGAATCCGTTGGACATTCTTTCTTTACCGACAAAAAGGGAATTGAGCATTGACCCGTTATTGAAATTCGGATTTTCAAGAATGGTAACTCCATCAGCTTGCATTTGATCTCGACCGTAGCCGGCAATGACGGTGATGTCTGCCAGGTTGCAATTATTCAAGGTCTGGATTTGATGCTGTAGCAGGGGTTTGCCGCAGATTTCCAGCATAGCCTTCGGTTTCCCATTAAGCATTTCCTTGAAGACGGGGTCTTCTCCAGCAGCAGGTATGATTACAGGAACATTGGTGGTTTGCTCGTTCTCCTGATCTTTTTCTTTTACGTCTAAAAAACCAACTGTTTTAAAAATTTCTCGAACGGTGCTGCATAGCGGATCAGCTTCCAGAGATCGCTGGTCGCGAAGAATGGTTTGTGCGGTTTCCACCATGGCCTTGTAGGCGCTTCTAAGAAGGTGGTTTGCATGAATGATAATCTGGAATCCTGCCGCGCTCAGTTCACTTTCAGTGGTTTGGTTGTAAGTTGTTGGAACGCAAACCAGAGTTTTATTTAAATTTAACTCTTTAGAAATTTCTTTGTAGTGCTCGGCAAACTCGAAAATTTCATCTGCAGACTTTAATTTTGAGTGGATCATGATTCCGTCCACTCCCGCTTGTAAATAAATTTTTGCTCGGTTCACCGCATCTTCCATGGGTTTGCCTGCGATGAGACTTTCGAGTCTTGCTATGATCATAAACTCATTGGTTTTTTGAATTTTCTTTCCGCGGCGAATTTTCTGGGCAAAGACTTCGGGGTCTTCCAGATTCTGCTGGACTCCTGCTTCCAGACTATTTCGTTTTGGGAACACTTTGTCTTCAATGATGACAGCAGATACTCCGGCTCGTTCCAGTTTGGATACGGTGTATTCAAATGCGTTAACATCTCCACCCGTGTCGCCATCGACAATCATGGGTTTATCGGTAACTGCAAGAATTTCGTTGATGGTGTGCAATCTCGAATCAAAAGTTACGACTTCAATATCGGGATGCCCTTTAGAGGCAGAGTCTGTGAGGCTACTTTCCCATAAAGCATCGAACTCGCGATTTACAGGCTGGCCTTCTGACTCTCCCTTAACTCGAGTGTTATTGGCAATAATTCCACTAAGACCGTTATGAGCTTCAAGAACGCGAACGGTTTTGCCTTTTTCCAAGAGGGCTTTCAATTTTCCCCTGCGTTGTTCAGGGAGTGTGTTATTTAGTAGGGTCATTTTTGCTACTTTCTAATTCAATAAATTCTCGTATCCAAGAGGACACATATATATTTTCGAGATCAAAATTTTTCAAAGCTTGAAGTATGACCTCGGATTGTTCTTGAAGCGAGAGATTTTTGTCTAAAAGGATTAAATCTTTCCCATTCATTTTGCAGTACCCGCTTTGTATTTGGAATTCCTGATCGTTGAGATTGGTAATTTCAATTTCAATTGCCAATTTCTCCGCAACGCTTTTCAGGTCTTCAATTTTGCTATTCACATCCTGCATGGCGGGTAAAGTTTAGATGATATCGAGGTTAGCTGATAACTCTCATTATGTCGTTGTAAAAAGCAAAAACCATGAGACCAATGAGCATGAACAGCCCTACTTGTTGAGCTCTTTCTCTGTTTCTTTCGCTGACCGGCTTGCCTTTGAGTATTTCAAGCAGAAAAAAGAAAATATGCCCACCATCTAATACCGGAATGGGTAGAAGGTTTAAAAGGCCCAAATTTATGCTCAATAATGCTGTAAGCCGGATTAATTCATTGAATCCTTGTTCGGCCTGTTCTCCGTAAATCTGAAAAATCAGTATAGGGCCGCCAATGGAATCGGCAGGGATAGAACCCCATATCATTTTTTTAATACTCACAGCGATGAGGAAAATTAGTTTTCCTGTTTCTTCGCAGGCTCTCTTAAAGGCTCCGATAAAGCCATACTTTTCCTGCGTCATTTCACCGCTCATTCCGATGCCCAGCATTCCAATTTCAACTTCTTTTCCTTGCAGGTCTTTGGTGATTTTTGCTTCTGGGGTAATTTTTAAAACCATCTCAGTACCATTTCTCAGTACGTGAAATGCCAGTTCTTTTCCGGGTTTGTCTATTGCAGCAGGTTTTAAGTCGCCCCACCCAAAAATTTCGGTTTCATCCACTTTCAGGAGGATATCGCCCTCTTGAATTCCAGCTCGAGCTGCAGGGGTATCGTCTTTTACTAATGTGATATTGCGAACCAGCGGAGTTATGCCTATGAGGCCAACAGATTCTTTGTCGCCAAAGAGGTCGGTTATTTGTTCTGCCACCGGAGCGATGGGGATATGGATGATGTTGCCTTTTCTTTCAACTTTGAAATCCAACGATCGGCCGGGGGAATCATGAACAATTTTTTGAAGCTGCTCCCAATACAATATTTCCTTTTCTCCAATTGCCAGGATACGATCTCCCGTTTCCAAACCTGCTACAAGGGCGGGAGACTCTTCGTTCACTGTACCCACTACTGGAGATAGGGCAGGCACACCCATTAGGTAGACAAAATAATAAATTCCAATTGCGAAAAGGATGTTGAATAGCGGACCTGCAAAGGCAATGGCAAGACGGTGACCCACCGGAGCTGCGGAGAAAGACCCTTTTTCATCGGTACCTTCTTCCCCAACTTCTTCCCCCTTCATTTTTACATAACCTCCCAGGGGAATAGCTGCGATCAGGTATTCCGTGCCTCCTCGCGTGAAGCCCACAATTTTCGGCCCAAACCCAAGGGCGAATTTTTCAACCACAACACCACATTTACGTGCTGCAAGAAAATGGCCTAGTTCGTGAACAAAAATGAGAGCAGCCAACCCACCTAAAAAGGCCAGCATTTTGGTTCCGAAATTTAATATTGCATCAAAAGGTAAAAGAGATAGCTCGAACATTATAATTATGGGTGTTTTGTATAATCCAGGACCTCGACATTTGGAGGCACTTGAAACTGAAAAGTTTCTTCAGGAATATTTTGGTTTGTTTTTATTTTGCTGAATTGAATTTCTGTTTTGTTTCCTAATTTATCATACACGGTTGATCCTGTAATCTGGTAGTTTTTCTTGTTTGCAAATAATTGTAGCCGGGTTAGCGCCTGATCTTCTTCCTTTGGAATAAGAGTGATACTAATTGGGTTTTTATCCAGATTCACACTTTCAACATTGAAAGACTTTGTCAATTTTCCTTTTCCTGCCAAGAATAGGGCAGGGGTGTTTGAAGAGTAGATGCTTTCAATAGGCACTTTAGTGACTTGTTCTTCGTCGGAGGCATAAAGCCAAAGTGTTTTTCCATTGCTTATTAAAATTTGCGTGTCGGGAGCACCGTAAGTCCATTTCATTTTCCCTGGTTTTTTGATCAGCACCGATCCATTTGAATGTTGTGTTTTGTTCATCATTTTGACGTACGAACTTTGCGTGAAGTCAGCTTCAAAGGTTAAGACTTTTTCGTAATTTTTTTGGACTGCGTCCAAGGCCTTTTGTTCGGGAGTTTCGGCGTAGCTCAATGTCACGGTCGATACAATAAAAACAAATATTATGGATTTAATTAATGGGGTCACTTCAATTTCCCTGTTTATTTCGTAGTGCCCGGCGGCCAGAAAACTCTATTTTGTTTTCTATAATTAATTTAATTGCCTCGGGATAAATGATGTGTTCTTGCTCCAGAATTCTTTCTGAAAGCGATTGTGTATCGTCTTCATCCTTAATAGGAACGACAGACTGTAATATGATAGGGCCCCCATCGACCTCCTCATTCACAATATGAACTGTGCATCCAGAATATTTCGCACCATGTTCCAAGGCCCTTTTTTGTACGTTTAGCCCTGGAAATGCTGGAAGCAGAGATGGGTGGATGTTGATAATTTTCCCAGGAAAAGCTTCGATAAATTTTTTACCCAGTATTCTCATAAATCCGGCAAGGCAAACCAATTCTATAGATTTTGATTGCAGAAGATCTATCATTTTCTGTTCATAATCATTGCGGTTGGAGAATGCTTTAGGGTCGAGAAAAACACATTCCAAGCCGTGTTTTGTCGCACGCTCCAACGCGTAAGCATCTTTTACATTGCTCATTACCAATGATATTTCTGCATTAAGATAGTTCTTTTCAATACTATCAATAATTGCTTGCAGATTTGATCCGCGACCGGAAACCAATACGGCAAGTTTGAATTTTTCGGATGGCATTGAAATTGGGTGTTTTATTAAAAGTACAGAAGAGGTTCGCTGAGATGATTAACATGACCAGCTTAGCATTAACTATTGTTTTAAATCAATGATTTCCATTAATTAGAAAATTAGTAGTCAGTTTGACAAGATTAGCGGGTTTTGGTGGAAAAAACGGGATTAAAATTACGAAAAAAGGCCAATACAGGGCAAATTGAACTATAATTTCTATAACCATAGGAAATTTAATTGTTTAAGAACGAAGTTGTGACACACCCTTGTCATTATTGGCACTTCGAAGTGTAATCATGGAATCTACAATAATTTCCGTAAAAGTCGTTTGTTTGAGTTTTCTCTGGTCCATGGGGGGAGGTATCAGTAATTTGAGTTCGGGAATAATTATTTCATAATCTCTAATTTTTTTGAGTTTCTATTATGGGTTCAATAAAAGTACTTTTGCTTGAAGATAACGAGTTTGATGTTGAAGCTATTCAGCGATTAATTAAAACTCATAATTTAGATTATGACCTTAAGGCTATCAGCACTTGCAAAGAGGCCAGACAATCTCTGAAAAAAGATGAGTTTGATGTTGTGCTGCTGGATTCACATGTGCCTGATGACTCAGGGCTGACCATTCTGTCTGAGTTGGAGGGTGTCCCTGCCATCATCATCACAGGACAGGGTGATGAGGACACCGCAGTAAAGGCGTTGAAGGATGGAGCAAGCGATTATTTGGTAAAGGATTCTTCGGGAATGTACTTACATTTATTGCCAACGGTCGTTAAAGAAACAATTAAGAAACAGCGTCTCGTTCAAGAAAAAAATGCAGCCGAACAAGATCGGGAAAAACTTTTTCATGAATTAGAAAAAGCTCACCGAGAATTGAAAGCGGTTTCGCGCATTGACCCTCTTACCAAGTTGTCAAATCGAAGAGATATTAAATATAAAATTGATTATGAAATTTCACGTTTTGAGAGAAGCAACGAAACGTTTTCAATCATTCTTGGAGATATTGATCATTTTAAAGATGTTCATGAGAAATGGGGTGACTCGGGAGCAAACAATATTATAAATCAAGTGGCGGAAAGATTAGTTGGGGTATGTAGAAAGGTTGATACGGTAGGTCGCTGGGGCAAGGAAGCCTTTATGATAATTGTTCCAGAAACTCCTTTGTCTGGTGCCGCCAGGTTGGCAGAAAATCTTCGTAAGGTTTTTGATGAAAAACTTTTTATTGAAAACGGAAATATTAAAATCTCCATGAGCTTTGGTGTCTCAGCATATCATGAGGGGCAATCTGTAAATGGGTTTACCGATACGGTGGAAACGTTTTTGCTTAAGGCGAAAAGTTCTGGCGGGGATCAAGTTGTTTCATTTTCTTCACAGGTAAGTTATTAGTTTCATTTCTTTTTTAAATAGGTAAAACCTGTCACATTCCTGAATGATTACGTGTTAAGATCGCCACTGTTTTTGTGAAAAGTGTTGTTTTTCTGTTTTTTAAATAGGCCTATTTTTTTTAAAAAAGTATGAAAGAATTTCTAAAAATTTTATTGATCGAAGATGACCAAGTCGACCGATTAAACATCCAGCGTTTGTTTGATAAATCAAAACAAAAAGTTCTTTTAGAATTAGCTGCAACTTTGAAAGATGGAATTGATAAATTTAAAACGCAGGATTTTGATTGCGTATTGATCGATTACCACCTTCCTGATTCGGAGGGTTCCGAAGCTATTGATGAGCTGCGTAAATTGGATGAGAATGAAATACCTTTTATCGTATTGTCAGGAATGGGTAATGAAAGCATGGCAGCGGAGGTTATGAAAAAAGGGGCTGCGGATTACGTTTCTAAAAATGGATTGAACGAGGATGTTTTGGAAAGGTCCGTTCGTAATGCTGTTCAAATTTATCAATTTCGAGAAAAGGCTAAGCTGGCTGAAAGAGCGCTTTTAGAAAGAGAAAAACAATATCGAACGATAATTGAAACGGTGTCGGATATTATTTTTAGATTAGATGTGGATGGGAAAATTGAATTTGTAAATCCGGCCATTCGTTTTTTAGGATACGAACCCTCGGAGATAGTAGGTCAGCCCATTGACAATTTTGTCGAGAAAGTAGATGGCGTGGATTATGAAGAAGATATGAACTCGCAAATTAAAACCCAGGGTGTGGGTCCGCTGGCTACAAATAATTTGGAAGTAAGCCTTCTTGTTGAAAAAGATTCTACCTTATGGGAGCAGAATAGAGCTATTCCCGTTTTAATGGACGCGTTTGGTTTGTGGGACGTTCCCGATGAAGTGGTTTTTAAGAGGGATAGTAAAAAGACCTTTTTAGGTACCTTATGCATAGCCCGCAATATTACTGAAGTCAAAGCCATAGAAGAAGAACTCCTTAGTACCCAGGCTCGTTTGATTGGTGCAGTCGAAGAACTTAAAGAATTAGCGACAAGGGATGCTTTGACAGGAATAGCTAATCGGCGTTTTTTTGATGAGTATTTGGAGAAGGAGTGGAAAAGAGCGCAAAGGGATCAATATCCTTTCTCCCTGGTAATGATCGATTTAGATTTTTTCAAGGCTTTTAACGATTCCTATGGCCACCAAAAAGGAGATGTTTGTCTAAAAGAAGTAGCTACTGTAATTGACGAAACAATGAAGCGCCCTGCTGATATGGCGGCAAGGTATGGTGGCGAGGAATTTGCGTTAATTTTACCTGAAACCAATTCCGAAGGCGCTATGGGACTAGCGGAAAAGTTGCGAAAAGCCATTTTCGATTTGAACCTGGAGCACAAAAGTAGCTCTGTTGGAGATAGGGTAACGGTCAGTATGGGGGTTGCCACTTTGAAAGTGACTACAGAAAGCAATTATTGTGACCTGATAACAAGAGCTGACAAAGCTTTGTATGCCGCGAAAAACGACGGGCGAAATCGAGTGGCCCTTTTCAATGATCAAATGAACTTTTAAGGTGGCGAAAATACAAATTTTTGGAATAAATTTTAATCAACTCCTATCTATAGTATGGAATTAATATTCCACCCCTTTTTGTAATCCGCTCGCCTGCTCTACCTCCCTGGCGAGCGGATTTTTTTTTGCCTATCCCACCTCAAAAACCAATAATTTTGATCCTTTCGTTACTTATTGATAAGATAGGGTGTTTTTCTGGTTTTATAAGGTCAAATACGAGAAAACCTCGAACTTATAATTAATTTCAGAATGAGGGAAAATGAGAGTTGAAGACGTTGTTGATGATTGGGTAGCCAGTCCACCCTATTTGTATTTTAAGCTAAAAGAGGTTGTTGAAGACCCTGAGAGTTCTTTTAAAGATATCGGGGCCGTGATTCTTCATGATCCGGCTCTTTGCGCCCGTATACTGAAAATATCCAACAGCCCCCTTTTTAATCCCGAATCTCAGGTGGAAACAATTGAACACGCCCTGACTTTCATCGGAATGAACCAGTTGGAAGAGTTGGTGCTAGGCACAGCAGTGATGGAAGGTTTTAAAGGAATTCCTGTAGATGTTATTGACATAAATTCTTTTTGGAAACATAGCATTGCCTGTGCTTTGACTGCGCGATTAATTGCTGAGAGGATTCACGAGCCAGACATAGATAGATTTTATCTGCTAGGGATTTTGCACGATATTGGCAGTTTGGTCATTTACAAAAAAGCCCCAAAGGCTGCTAAAGAAGCATTACAGTTAAGCGAGGAAAACTCAAAATGCTTGTACGAAGTTGAAACACAAGTTCATGGATTTAATCATGCCGAAGCGGGAGCAGCCTTATTCCAAGCCTGGAAGCTTCCTGAACGGTTGGTGGAAGTTGTAGCTTGCCATCATGCACCCACGCAGGCCAAAAAATATTCAAGAGACGCATCCATTATTCATTTGGCAGACGTCATTTCCCATGAGTTGGATTTGCAGGGGACAGGGGAAGGCTTTTCTTCTCCTATTGATGAAAAAATTCTTCTGGACGTGGGACTCACCCCCCAAGATGTATCCTATTTAAAAGAACAATTAAAAGAACAGTTCGAACAAACGGCAGAGGTGTTTTTGTCTGCAAGTTAATGGTTCCGTGCGGGAACTTTGGAGATGTTATTGCTCAGTTCATTTAACAGGTTGTTATTTTCAATATTCTTGCTGGGATTCATTGGGGCTCCATCATTTGCTTTTGCTGATTTAGATGACTCTTTTTTGCAAGCTGTTTTTGCCAGCGATCAAAAAGAGGCTAAGTCTCTTTTAGATTTGGGAGCTAATATTGAGTCCCGCACTATAAAGGGAAGTACAGCATTGATCGTTGCAGCAGCAAGGGGCGATTCTGAAATGGTTCAGCTATTGCTGGATCGAGGGGCAACGGGCAACTCTCGTAATCGTTATGACGACACCGCCTTATTATTATGCTCCACACGAGGCAATGTAAGTTGCGTTAAGAGTCTCATTGAAAAAGGTGTTGATCTTAATTCCAGGAATATGCATGGCTGGAGCCCTCTTGCTCGAGCCGCACGCTATGGTCATCTTGAAACAATGCGATTGCTGCTCGAACATGGCGCGAATATCGAAATCCAAATAAACGATGGTGCTACCCCTTTATTGATAGCTATTGGAGAAGAACATTCTGGTGTTGCTCACTTATTACTAGAAAAGGGGGCTAATGTTCATGCCAAAAACTATGATGGCGCTCAGCCCATTCTGCTTGCCGTATTAACGGGTCGAACGGATATAGTCGAATTTCTCATTTCAAAAGGGGCCAATGCAAACTCCCGCAATGCTTTCGGAGAGCCTATTGTTTTTTTAGCAGTAGAACGAGATTTTGCAGATTGTGTAAAGCTATTGTTGAACTCGGGAGTCGATGTAAACACCCGAAGCCCAAAGGGATGGACACCGCTAATGCGGGCTGCAAAATTTGGTAGAGTTCGAGCAGCAAAAACTTTAATAGAACAGGGTGCGAATGTTAACTCAGCCAGCAAAGGTGGAGCTACTTCGTTAATGATCGCATCCGAACGCGGTGAGCTGGAATTTGTGAAGCTTCTGATTGACCATCAGGCAGATATAAATGCAAAAAGTAAAAACGGCGCTACCCCTATTATCAGTGCAGCCGCAGGGGGACATGATAATATCGTTGGGTATTTGCTTGAGAAAGGAGCGGAACTTCACACAGTAATTAAAAACGGGTCAACAGCATTGATGGTGGCTGCAGAACGTGGACATTTAAATACCGTGAAAACTTTAATGGATCAAGGAGCAGATATTCAAGCGCGAAGCGAACTGGGTTGGACCCCATTAATGGTTGCTGCAGCCGGTGGACATGCTGAAATCACCCGACTATTTCTTGAAAAAGGAGCAAAATGGGATGTTAAATCCAAAGCAGGTTGGACGGCTCTCAAGGTGGCAATGAAATTAAATAAAAAGGAAGTTGTTCAGCAACTAAAGGCAGCAGGTGCCAACAAATAATATGATTAGTTTTTTTCCATTAAACTATCGCGGATTTTTTTAAGCAGACCAACATTCTGTGTGTGGCCGGATTTGCTGGCCTTGATTTTTCCGCGAATGGGTTTTCCCAATAAATAAAAATCTCCAAGTATGTCGAGAATTTTATGCCGCGCGAATTCATCCTCAAATCGCAGTTTGGTGTTTAATACCTTTTTGTCTCCCAATAAGATAAAGTTGTCAAGCTTTCCACCGGAGGCATAACCCATTTTGGTCAATTGTGCGACTTCTTCCATAAAACCAAATGTTCGGGCGGGAGCAATTTCTTTTTTAAAGCTTTCATCGCCTTGAAATTCATATGTAAAATCCTGAACTCCTATGGGTTCAGGGTATTCCATGTGGTAGCTGACTGAGAAATTATCACTCGGTTCGATCGAAATATAAGGCTCGCCTTTATCCTTGTCACCAAAGGAATAACTTTTATCGACTACAATTTCTTCATAGAAGTCGTCTTGATCTTCAAACTCACCATCTTCCAGAAGTTCACAAAAATCTTTTGCTGAACCATCCATCACCGGTGCCTCATCGCCAATCTTTATTAGAAGATTAGTAACTCGATACATATGTAGTGTGGCCATAATATGCTCAATAGTCCCAACGGAGTTTCCGCCTTTTTTCAGACAGGTGGAATAGTCCGTAGATTGAACATTTTCGAGTTGTGCTGGAATAGTTTTTCCTGATGCAATATCACCAAAGATAATTCCGCTTCCAGGAGGCATGGGCTGCAAGATTAATCCAGTTTTTATGCCCGAGTGCAAACTACTTCCACAAAGAACCACACTACGTTTTAAGGTTCGCTGCGGGTATCTTTTTTTGCTGGAAAGGGCGTCGACCTCTTTAATTTCTATTGAATGATATCTGAGTTTTTCGTCGAACTGTTTTTTGTCAGTTTTTAATTCTTTGCAGGTTTTGTCAATGTCCCAGTTGTTTAGTTTTAAGTGATGAAGGATAAAATGTTTTTCCCATATTGATTCTGCTTCTTGCAACGATCCTGCTTCGTTGAAAGCTTTTAGATCAATTTGATTATGTGGTTTCCATACCTCTGGAGGGAGATCTTGAATG
>JAJDAV010000053.1 GCA_029261695.1 Nitrospinaceae bacterium
TGGGATATTAGATATGTCGGTTTTTTCTTCAAGAGCTTGGATTAATTCCACAATGGTAATATCGCCTTCGCCACTAACCATTAAATCTACGTTGGGGTCATTTAGGATAAATCTTGGTTCATGTGAACAATGAGGGCCCCCAAAAATAATAGTTGTTTCCGGATTTATTTCTTTTACTTTAGCGGCATCTGCAAATCCGTATTTACACTCTATCGTCATGACCCCAATGCCAACTACTTGCGGATTAAATGAGTCCATGACTTTCTTTAACTCGCGATCCGGCGAATTAGAGATTCTAAGGTCGAGAATTTTTACTTCATGCCCGGCTCGTTTTAAAACTGAACCAATTGCCAACAATCCCAGCGGCAAAACACGTGACATCGATTTTTTTTCGGCTGCCGGTCTAAGTAATAAAATTCTCATTTCATTTATGCTTTGTTTCTATTCAATATGCGTATTAATTAATAGTGCTCAGTCATCCTGAAATATTTTTCAGCCATTCAGCAGAATAAATCAAAATTTTTATTTTATTATTAAGAGTAAGCTGATTATTTCTAACACTAAAGTAGACTTGTGAAAGCCTCAATAAAGTTTACCACCGAAATTTATTCTTAAAGCGTTTTTTCTGATGGACCCAGGGAATTGTGGCATTTCCCACAGCGAAAGCCTTGTCCTTGTTTTTTAACTTCTTAATTAACCCTTACAGGTTTTTATAGGTATTTAATTTTCTTAAGAATGGACTTCGGGATGGTTAGCGGCACTCGCTACAAAGTCCGAACATGTCGAGCTTATGAGAGGTGATGGTGAACCCATTACGGCTGGCAACTTCTTCCTGAAACTTTTCAATCAGAGGGTGATTGAATTCGATGATCTTTCCGCATTCAGTGCAAATCATGTGATCGTGGTGACTATGCATGTATTTGTGCTCATATCTTTTTTGGCCATCGCCAAAATCCAGTTCCGATGCAAGACCACTTTGCGTCAATAGTGCTAATGTCCGGTAAACCGTTGCCAGACCGACTTTAGGTTCAACGGCTGTTACAAGATTATATAACTCTTCAGCACTAACATGGTTTTCGCAATCGATAAAAGCGTTGAGTACTGCGCGTCTTTGTTTGGTGATTTTTAGCTTGTTCTGGACGATATAATCTTCCAAAACTTCCAGCTCTTTGCTTGCCATATTTTGCTCTTAATTTGTCGTTTAAAAATCAGATCGGTAATCTAGCACGGTCACTGGCAAAGGGTCAATATTGCCACATATTAATTAGATGGAGCTGAATATATAAGGTTGCACCTTTTTACAAAGTTTAACTTTATGAATTCACCCATTTCCCAATGCTTGAAGATAGGGTATTTGACTCAATATTGTGTTGCTCCCCACTGTCCATATTCTTTAAGACATATTTCCCAGAAGTAATTTCATTATCACCTATTATTAAAGTGAACTTACAATCGGATTTATTGGCTTTACGCATCTGACTTTTCATACTTCCCATTTCATAATCTCGGCCTACTTTAAATCCAGCAAGCCTCAATTCATGTGCGGCTTGAAATCCAGGGATTTTGGCAGCATCACCCAAACATACTAAATATATATCACACGCTTTATTTGGGTTTACGTCGTTCTCAAAGGGAATTAATGACACGAGACGTTCAATCCCCAAAGCAAATCCGAAACATGGGGTTGAAGGCCCTGACAGTTCTTCTACCAGCGTGTCGTATCGCCCACCACCACAAATTGCATTTTGTGCTCCCAGATTATTAGAGGTCACCTCAAAAGCGGTCATATTGTAATAATCCAAACCTCGGACGAGGTTGGTATTTATTGTATAGGGAGTTTTTGCAATATCCAGTAGTTGTTGCACTTCTGCAAAATGTTGTGCGCTGGTTTCATCCAAATGATCTATCATTTTGGGAAGATTTTTGGCAATCTCTCCGCATTGTTCTGCCTTGCAATCCAGAACTCGTAATGGATTTCTCTCATATCGGTTCGTGCAGTTATTGCATAGTTTGTCCAAGTGTTTTTCTATAGCTGATTTTAAAATTTCTCTATATTGAGGGCGGCAATTCTTATTCCCAAGGCTATTGATTTGGAGTGTAGAGTCTTTAAGGCCAAGTTTGCGGAAAAATTCAATGAGCATTGTCATTACTTCCACATCTACCGCTGGGCTTTGAGATCCCATTGCTTCTACCCCAATTTGATAAAACTGCCGCAACCTTCCTGCTTGTGGACGTTCGTAGCGGAACATGGGTCCAATGTAAAACATTTTAGTGACAGAAGGGGGAGCGTACATTTTATGTTCGATGTAAGCTCGAGCGACAGATGCAGTACCTTCCGGACGTAATGTTATAGAGTCACCTCCACGATCCTCGAAGGTGTACATTTCCTTCTCTACGATGTCGGTGGTCTCTCCTATACTGCGAGAAAAGAGGCGGGTGTCTTCAAAAATTGGAACCCGAATTTCCTCAAAACCGTAAAGTGGAAAAATACTGTGCGCGATAGATTCCACCCATTGCCATTTCCAGATTTCATCTGGCAATATATCTTTTACGCCACGGATGCTTTGTAATTTCATAATTTTCCCAGCAAGTAGTTACAGTTTATCATTGGATCAGGGGTAAAAAAGAGTGGGGTGTATGCTTTTAATAACTATTAATTTAAGAGCGGGTTTAGGTTTGGATTAACCGCTCAACCATTTAAACCAACCGCCTTTTTTTTCTGTTGCGCTGAGATGGGATTCTGCCATTTCAACGTCTTTTTTGCTGCCAATAAACAAGGGCAGTCGATCATGAATTCCTTTCGGAGTAATGTCCAGAATCCGTTGTTTTCCTGTAGAGGCTTTTCCACCGGCATTTTCTACAATTAACGCTAAAGGTGCAGCTTCGAAAGAAAATCGTAATTTTCCTTTTGGACTATTTTTGTCTTTCGGATACATAAAAAGTCCGCCTTTCAGTAAAGTACGATGAAAGTCCGCTACCAGTGAGCCAATATATCGGAGTTTATAAGGACGGCCAGAAGAGGGATTGTCTTCTTTTAAAAAGGATACCAGATTTTTTTGATTTTCTTCCCATATGCCCCAGTTGCCTTCGTTGGCACTGTATGTTGAGCCTTGTTCTGGAATTTTCAGATCTGGATGGGAAAGGAAAAATTCACCTAATGAAGGATCAAGGGTAAAGCCATAGACCCCTTGGCCAGCAGTGTAAACAAGTATGGTGCTGGAACCATAAACTATATAACCGGCTGCAACTTGTTCGTCGCCTTTTTGCCTTAAGTCTTCATCAGTGACTTCGTCTCCCTCGCTCTTTTTACGATAAATCGAAAATATAGTCCCTATATTAACGTTAACATCAATATTTGACGATCCATCGAGAGGATCCATCATAAATATATATTTCCCAGGATTGTCTTCAGAAGGAATTATATAAGGATCTTCTTTTTCCTCAGAAGTGATGGCACATACGGCCTCTGATTTCCCAATTATTGTAGTGAATGTAATATCTGAGAACTCATCCAGCTTTTGGACTTCTTCTCCTTGGACATTGATTTTTCCTGTTAGACCCAGGACATTTTCACCAATACCGGCGCTGTTCACCTCTAGAGAAATAATTTTTGATGCCACAATTATTTCATTCATCAAAGTAGTGAATTCTCCAGTAGCACCTGGGTTGGATTTTTCCTGCTGTCGAATATGTTGAACAAAAGTAGTTCGTTCCATAACTTATATAGTTCCGTTAAGATAAATTTAATTAAATCCCGCCCCAAATTTTCTTAGATTCATAATTAAGAAGCTAATTAAGTAATGAAAATTTAAAGGTGGGAATGGACGGGAATTTTACATTATTTCTAATGCTCTAGCAATTGAAATGCCAAGAGGGAAAGTAGAAACAAATTGTCAGGAGGCTAGACTTTTTTATTACCACCTGATCCGTTTTCCCCTTGTAACTCCGTCACCATTTGGTTGAGTTCATCTGCCAGAACAGTTAACTCTGTAGTAACTAATGAGGTTTGATCAATGGCTTGGGTGGATTGTTTGATGCCCGTTTGAATTTCTTTTAAAGCGATAAAAACCTGTGAGGTAGCCGTTTTTTCTTGCATCGTTGCCAATGAAATTTGTTTCATTGCTTCATTTGTTGATTTTGCACCTGATAACAGACTATCTAAATGCTCGTGTGCTCTGTTTGTTAGTTCTGCTCCAGTTTGGATATGTTTTGATTCTTTCTCTGATGCTAGAATTAAACGATTAACTCCCTGTTGAATTTCCTCAACGATCAATTCAATCTCGGCTGTGGAATCCATAACACTATCAGCAAGGCGTCGTATCTCAACAGCAACGACTCCAAATCGTTTGCCCTCATCACCCGCTGCAGAAGCCTCAATTGCAGCGTTGAAGGCAATCAGTTTCGTTTGGTCCGCAATATGGTTGATGATCTCCATAACTTTACCAACTTCTTTTGATTTTTTCCCAAGCTGGATTACAGACTCAACACTTTGATTGCTATCTTTTGTGATTGTATCCATGTTTAGTTGTATGGATTTTATTATGTTCATTCCCTTTTCAGACTCTTCCAAATTAGTTTCTGCAATCTGCAATACAGAGCCGGAGCTTTGGGCAACCTGAGAGGAGGAAACTGAAAGCTCTTCGAGAGTTGAGGTGATGTCCGTTATTCTTTCGGACTGCTGCTTCATTATTATCGATTGATCTTTAACCGTAGACGAAATGTTCTGCGACGATTTGTATAAGGTTTTTGCGGAATTAAAAATTTTGTCTACTTGATTTTCAATAGACTTTTTAATGTTTTCCACCATTTTTATAAAGCATGTGCCTAGATAACCAATCTCATCTTTAGTGGTGATATTGATTTTTACAGTAGTATTACCCTTCGATACTTCTGTCGCGGCTTCTGTCAATTGTTGGATAGGGCGGGTGATAATATTACTAAATATCAGGGATAAAATTGACCCGATTACAAAGATTCCGAAACATGAATAGAGTGTGAAGGTTTTATTTTCTTCAATGCTGCTGTACATGTCCTCTAATGATAGAGCCAACATTAATGTTCCATGTGGTTTGTCCTGATATTCTATTGGAACCGTGACAAATAGTTTGTGGTCCTGTTCAAAAGGTTCGTTATATTTTAGGAAGTTGTTTAAATTTGGATTGAGTTTTTTAGGATCAAAAACTGATATTTTTTTCTGGTTGGTATCAAAAATTCCAAGGTAAACAAGCCTTGAATCTTTTTTTGCCCATTCAATCGCTACCCCTATACTTTCGAAGTCTAGAAGCTTTAGACTAATACCTGTAGATAAAGCAACAACCTCAGCCATATTGTGGACATGACTTTGGATGCTTTTTAAGGCTTGTTTTTTATGTGCCTGTGGATAGTAATTGTAGTTGAAAATTGATATTAGGAAAATGATGAAAGAAAACAGAAGAAATAGTTTTAATCTGATGGATATTTTCATAAAGAGACCCCCATTTTCAATTTATGAAGGAAGTGAAAATTTCCATTAAGGAATCGCAAGAAGAAGATTCAAGCTGAAGTAATTTATTTGAATCTGGCATCAAGTATGGTGTGGGTGATACGGCTGTCTTCTTTACCGGGTCCCTCAACAACAATAGAACAGCCTAATATCCGGAGTTGATCGGGTTTTAAATTAAAATCTCTTTTGCTTGGGTACCAGTTATTGGGGTCAGGGGACATGTCTGTTTCTATTGTGACAACAATGTCTTTCGAACTATGCGAGTTTTTTACTTTTCTGTAGATTCCCTTTCCTTCTCCACACGTACCATTATTGAGTAGAGGTTGTACATTTGATAATGCGGAAGAGGATGCGCTAGAAGAGCTTTTATCTACGGAAGCACAGGAAACTATCCCGCTCACAAAGAAACCGCAAAGAATTATTTTTAAGCCTGTCTTGGTAAAATTAGATATAAAGGTCGCCATGGAATTCTAATTAGTCCTTGATAGAAATAATAATTCGGTCAGTAATGGGTGGATCATAGGGAATGTGGTTTCCGTAAGCAAAAACTGCATATATCACATGTCGTCCTGGAACTAGCTTCAAATCCTTGCATTTGGAACCGTCTCCCATATGGATTTCCTGCTTTCCAATAGGTTGACTTAAATCGGCAGGCAATGAGTTAAGCAGTAAGTGGTGATGGCCTCTACCTTCATTGATGCCTTTTTTGGCTTTTTCGACAATGATTCCACTTACTTTCATGCACACTTTTACGGGACTGCTTAACTGCTCATTATTAGAAGGTTGAATAATTTTCACGGCTCTATCACCGGCCCAAACTGGCTGAGATAAAATCATTAAAACAAAAACTATACCTACCGCTATCGAGTTTTTATTCATGTATTGCTCCGCATTCTAAATAACCTTTTGAATTAAGATATAATAACTTATTTTTTCGATTGCGACAAACAATTACAGCAGTTAACCGACTGATGCGGCAATAGGGTTACGGCTTTTCGAATACCTTTTTCGGTCATTTTCGTTAAGTATCTTTTTACGAAGGCGGATATTTTTTGGGGTTATTTCCGCCAGCTCATCCTCGTTAAGAAAGCTGAGGATTTGCTCTAAGCTCATTTTTGTGGGCGGTGTCAACGTGATATGTACATCATGCCCGGAAGTGCGCATATTGGTCAGTTTTTTTTCTTTGCAAACATTTACGACAAGGTCATTATCTTTATTGTTTTCACCCACAATCATTCCAGTATAAACCTCTTCACCGGCCGCCCAGAACAAGGTGCCTCGTTCTTGCAGGTTGAATAGAGAGAACCCGGTGGTTGCGCCATTTTCGAGTGAGATTAAAACACCATTGACCCTTTGGGCAATTTCTCCACAATGCGGAATGAATTGTTGGAAGTTTCTATTAATCACACCAGTCCCTTTGGTCATAGTGAGAAATTCAGATCGAAACCCAAACAAACCTCTTGTGGGAATGACAAACTCAAGCCGTGAATTACCTTCATTTTGAGCCATGTCTTTAAGGGTGGCTCTTCGTTTACCCATTGCCTCCATAATGCTGCCAACATATTGTTCTTCGATATCCAGGATGACAAATTCTTCAGGTTCATGGGGAACCCCATCCACATCCTTTATTAATACTTCAGGGCGGGAGATACTAAATTCATATCCTTCGCGTCGCATGGTTTCAATGAGAATGGTGAGGTGAAGTTCGCCTCTACCCGAGACTTTGAAGGTGTCCTGCGTTTCGGTTTCCTCTACTCTCAACGAGACATTCGAACGTATTTCTCTATATAATCGATCGCGGATTTGTCGCGATGTTACAAACTCGCCTTCTCGTCCTGCAAATGGAGATGAGTTTATGGAAAAATGAATGGCCAGAGTGGGTTCATCTATTTCAATAACAGGTAACGCATCAGGGAATTCGATATCAGTGAGTGTTTCGCCAATTTCAACTTCCTTCATACCGGCTACTCCAATAATGTCGCCAGTGGTTGCTTCTTCTGATTCTATTTTTTTTAATCCTTCATATGTATAAAGTTTAGACATAGAAAAAGTTTTTGGAACTCCATCTCTGTCAATTTGTGTATAGTTCTTTTTCGCTTTAACTCGACCTCGATTTACTTTCCCAACTGCAATTCTGCCGACATAGTCGTCATAATCCATAGATGAAACCAGCATTTGAAATCCACCCTCAGAATCCCCTACGTGACTAGGAACTTTTTCAATAATCATATCTAGAAGAGGGGTGATGTCGTTATTTGGCCCTAATGGAGTTTCTCTAGAAATTCCCTGTTTAGCGGAAGTGTAGATAATAGAAAAATCCAACTGCTCATCATTAGCTCCCAATTCAACAAACAAATCAAAAACCTCATCAACGACTTGTTCCGTTCGAGATGCAGGGCGATCGATTTTGTTGACCACAACGATCGGTTTTAGTCCTAATTCCAAAGATTTTTTCAATACAAATCGAGTTTGGGGCATGGGGCCTTCTACGGCATCTGCTAATAATAAAACCCCATTGACCATTTTTAATATGCGTTCAACCTCGCCACCGAAATCCGCATGGCCTGGTGTATCGACAATATTAATTTTATGGTCCTTATAAAAGATGGCTGCATTTTTGGAAAAGATAGTAATGCCTCTTTCCTTTTCCAATTCATTGCTATCCATGATGCAGGTTCCCGAGAGTTCGCTTTCTCGAAACATGCCGCTTTGTCGGAGAAGGCAGTCCACTAAGGTGGTTTTCCCATGATCAACATGAGCAATAATTCCAATGTTTCTAATAGATTTTTGGTCGAGCATTTTTTCCTTTAATATCAATGATATATAATTAAATAGTTAACAAGCTAACTTAAGGCTCTTTGGCTTTAAAGTTGAATTAATTGTGTACTGTGTTGACTTACCCGCAGGAGAGGTTATTTGCGGCGAAGCTTCTGGGATGGGATGAACCAATAAGGGAACATAGTTTTTTCTTGCGAAATTGTCGAAAGATTAGAATAACAGAATGCTTGTGAGAAACCTAAATAAAAATATATGTTTGTAAACCATTGAAAATTATATCATAATTTTACTATGAAAGCTCAAATTCAAGAATTTTCTGATTATTTGCAAATCGAAAAGAGGAATTCACCTCATACCGTTTCGGCTTATCGACGTGACCTCAACCGTTTTTCATCTGAAATTACGGTGCAAAAAATTGATTCTATAACAACTTCGAATATCCGCAATTTTCTAATTACTCTAAAAGAGCAAGGAATGTCGCCTTCGTCGGTGGCTCGAAGTTTATCGTCAATTAAGTCATTTTTTAAATACTTATGTCAGGATAAACAGCTGAAAAGTAATCCTGCAGAAATTCTGGAAACCCCAAAGCGTTGGAGAAAGCTGCCGGATGTTTTGTCCACTGAGGATGTCGACAATTTATTGAAGAGCCCTGATCAGGATTCAGTTTTAGGCCTTCGCGATCAGGCAATGTTAGAAATTCTTTATGCGAGTGGGTTGCGTGTTTCAGAGTTGGTCAACCTTAAGGTAAGTCAACTGGATATAGAAGTAGGCTATTTAAGAACTCTTGGCAAAGGGAGCAAGGAAAGAATAGTACCTATAGGCCATATGGCTAAGAAAGCAGTTGAAAACTATTTGCTGAACTCACGATCCGCACTTCTACATGGACGAAAAGCAGAAGAATTGTTCGTAACTCGAAGAGGGCGGGGTATGACAAGGCAAGGTTTCTGGAAATTGCTAAAGATTTATGTAGTCAAAGCAAACATTCGAGCCGGAGTTTCACCGCATACGCTGCGCCATGCATTTGCAACCCATCTCCTGGAAAGAGGCGCTGACCTGCGCTCTGTTCAGCAAATGCTTGGGCATTCAGATATATCTACAACACAAATTTATACCCATATTCTAGGGAAAAGGATGTTGGAAATTCACCAGCAGTTTCATCCCAGATCCTGATAGATGAAAGTGGAATTATTTTCTTGACTGAATTTGCCATAAAAGCTAACATTCTGCTTTAATATCCTTCCTTCTGATCTTGGTTTCCAGGTTTTTTAAGGGTTTGAATTCAAAGGTCAACGATGATTTTTGAAATTGAGGAAATCCCTGAAGGGGGATTTAGTTTTGATGTGCTCGCAGATAAAGAGCATTTTGGGATTGATCAGCCTGATTGTACTTTGGTCGATGGCGTTAAGGTCAAAGGAAAGCTGACAAAGATTGAACGGGAAATTTGTTTTTCAGGTGATTTGGAAGCACAGCTCAAAGTCGCTTGTACTCGGTGTTTAAAGCCGTTTCCGTTTGAAGTTAAGAGTAAGATTCAAGTTCACTTCATTCCTCGAATAAAAGAGCCGTCTCCGGGGAGCGAAGTAGAAATTAAAGAAACAGATATTGAGAAAGAAGTTTACGAAAATGACCGGGTGGATTTAAGCGGTCCGGTTCGAGATCAAATTCTACTTGATGTGCCTTTAATGTGTCTTTGCCAAGAAGATTGCAAAGGCATTTGTCCTGAGTGTGGTATTGATCTTAACTCGAATCAATGTGAGTGTAATAGCGAGGGGAAGATTGATCCTCGATTTGCAGAATTGTTAAAATTAAAAGACAAGTTGAAATAGGGAGATAAAATGGCAGTACCAAAGAAAAAGACATCCAAGTCCAAACAAGGAATGAGAAGGTCTCACCATAGCCTCAAAACCCCATCATATATGGAATGCCCCCAGTGCCATGAAATGGCTCGGCCTCACCATATTTGTTCTCATTGTGGGTACTATAAAGGCAAAGAAATAATGGAAGTAGAATCTGTTTGATTTTCTGCTTTAATTTTTATTTCTAATTCCTCACTAAAGATTTCCCTGCTGCCCGGTTGAAAGGAGCCTTGGATGAAAATCGTAGTTGATGCGATGGGAGGCGACCATGCCCCGGAGGCTATTGTAGAAGGCGCTGTGCTGGCAGCCCGGGAATACGACACGAAAATAATTCTCACCGGTTTATCGGAACAGATCCAAACTGAACTTGATAAGCACGACCCTGACCATTTACTCCCCATTGAAATAGTTCATGCAGATGAAGTCGTTGAAATGCATGATAGCCCCGGAAAGGTGCTTCGTTCAAAACGAAAATCCTCAATGAAGATTGGTTTGGATTTAGTTAAACAAGGCGAAGGTGTCGCATTTGTAAGCGCGGGAAACACTGGGGCTGTATTGGCTTATTCAACTGTAATCTTACGGCCCGTTAAAGGTGTAGACCGACCCGCCATAGCCATTCAGTTGCCTACACTAAAGGGAACTTCTATTCTTTTGGATGCTGGTGCTAATGTGGACTGTAAAACCAACCAATTATTTCAGTTTGGAATAATGGGCCATGTATTTGCTGAATATATCTTGGAGAAAGAAAACCCTAGTGTCGGTTTATTGAGTATTGGAGAAGAGGATGGCAAGGGAAATGAAATTGTAAAAGAAACTTTCCAAATGCTCAAAAAAAGCCATATAAACTTCATTGGCAATATAGAGGGGAAGGAAGTTTATCGGGGAAATGCAGATGTCATCGTCTGTGACGGCTTTACGGGAAATGTAGCTCTGAAAATCAGTGAAAGCCTTGCGGAAATGATTGGGACAAATCTTAAATTGATGTTCCAGAGTACTTGGCTTAGTAAACTGGGCTACTTATTCTTGAAACCTCAACTGGTTCAGTTTAAAAAAAAGGTGGACCATTCGGAAACGGGTGGCGCGCCGTTATTAGGAGTTAATGGTGTTGTGATTATTGCTCATGGTAGCTCCTCTCCCAAGGCTATTAAAAATGCCATTAATCGTGCCTATGAATTACGCGAGAAAAATATTATCGATCATATCAAGCAGGACATCGAATTGAATCTTTCGGATGTAGAAAACTCTAAAGGGACTATTTGG
Source organism: Nitrospinaceae bacterium (assembly GCA_029261695.1). Classification (GTDB taxonomy): domain Bacteria; phylum Nitrospinota; class Nitrospinia; order Nitrospinales; family VA-1; genus UBA8687. The sequence continues at coordinate 11,374 of JAJDAV010000053.1, forward strand.
AAGCAGATAAAAAGCATTGCTTTTGGAAGTGAAGGAGCAGAGCAAAAAGGTGAAGAAATTCCGCCAACCCCAGACTCAAAACCTAACGAAACCTGATAAATTTCTCCTAGATGAATCCTATTTCAATTTTTAAAGCCGCAATTGCGGGTACCGGTTCTTATGTGCCTGAGAAAATTCTAACCAATAAGGACTTGGAAAGTTCTCTTGAAACCACTGACGAATGGATCACTACCCGGACAGGAATTAAGGAACGTAGGATTGCAGCAGAAAATGAATCTGCTTCAACTATGGCGGCTCAGGCGGGAAGGCGGGCTCTTGAATCTGCCGATGTGAACCCCGATCAAGTGGATATGATCATTGTATGCACTTCCAGTCCAGATGTGTTATTTCCCTCCACTGCTTGTTTTGTGCAAAAAGAGTTGGAAGCGTTCAACTCTGCTGCTTACGATATTTCTGCGGTCTGCTCTGGCTTTGTTTTCGGCTTGTCGATTGCGGAGCAATATCTTAAGGCGGGACGTTATGAACACATCTTGGTAATTGGTAGTGAAGTGAACTCAAGAATTGTCGATTGGTCAGATCGCTCTACTTGTATCTTATTTGGTGACGGAGCTGGCGCAGTTTTGTTGAAAAGAACCGAACAAAAAGAACCTGTTGGGATTTTGTCCACCCATATTTATTCGGATGGAAGTTTGTCGGATCTCATAGCTGTTCCGGGTGGAATTGGAAAGACGGGAATCAACAAACAGGATGTGGATGATAAAAAGTATTTTATTAAAATGTCGGGTAACGCAACCTTTAAGGTAGCTGTGAAAAGAATGTCAGATGTAATCCGAGAGGCATTGGAATTTAACAATATCAGCATTGAAGATGTTGATCATCTCATCCCACATCAGGCCAACCAGAGAATTGTTAGTGCCGTTGCTGAAAAATTAAACTTTCCAGAAGAAAAAATTTTTATGACTATTCAAAAATATGGAAACACCTCTGCAGCATCCATCCCTATAGGAATTGTTGATGCTAAAGGCAAAGGGAAAATTCAAAAGGGGGATGTCTCTGTTTTAGGTGTTGTGGGAGCAGGTTTAACCTGGGGATCGGCGGTGATTAAATGGTAAAGATAGCTTTTGTTTTTCCAGGCCAGGGGTCGCAATTTGTAGGAATGGGTAAGGATTTTTATGACCATGTTCCCGAAGCCAGGCAATTGTTTGAGGAAGCTAATGAAGTTCTGGGATATGACCTTGCAAGTATTTGTTTTAATGGCCCAGATGAGACTCTAAGGTTGACAGAAAATACCCAGCCGGCCTTGTTGATCCATAGTACAATGGCCTTGAATATATTAAGGGAAAATGGTATTAATTCGGTACTTGCTGCCGGTCATAGCTTGGGAGAATTTTCCGCGTTGGTGGCTGCAGGGGCTCTGGAATTTAAAGACGCTGTTCGGTTAGTACGTCTGCGGGGACAATTTATGCAGGCAGCTGTTCCCGTTGGAATTGGGTCTATGGCCGCGATTATAGGATTGCCTGCCGAGGCCATTCAAGATTTATGTGATAAGGTTTCCAGCGAATCTAATCTTGTCCAGCCTGCTAATTTAAATAGTCCGGTTCAAACCGTAATTGCGGGTCATAAGGAATCTGTTGATAAGGTTTCTGAAAATGCTCTAGCGGCTGGGGCAAAAAAGGCAGTGGTGCTACCGGTGAGCGCGCCTTTTCATAGCGCATTAATGAAACCGGCGGAAATCCGACTTCAAAAAGAGTTGGAAGACACTGAGTTTTACGACCTGTCCTTTCCTGTCATAAATAATATCGAGGCAAAACCCATTACCAAAGGAAATGTGGCAAGAGAGTCTTTAGTAAAACAAGTATGTTCTCCGGTTCGATGGTCAGAAACCATGCAATGCATCGTTGATAACCAAATTGATGCAGTTGTGGAATTAGGCTCCGGAAAAGTATTGAGCGGTTTAATGAGGAGATTTGATAAAAATATTAAATGCTTTCAGGTTGGGGATAGAGAATCATTATCCCAAACTCTTGCCGCATTAAAATAAATATAGAAAAATTGGATATAAAATGGAACTTGACGGAAAAATTGCCCTTATAACTGGGGGCGCACAGGGAATCGGAAGAATCATTAGTGAAGAGTTGGCGGGGCAGGGTGCCCATGTTATTTTGGGCGATGTTAATTTAGAGGGTGCTGAGAAGACAGCAGAAGAGATTAAGAGCGGTGGAGGAAAAGCCTCTGCGGTTCGAATTGATGTTTCAAGTGCCGCTGACGTAAAAACTGTTTTTGATTCGATCATAAAAGAATATAAGCCTGTTGATATTGTTGTAAATAATGCTGGGATTACCCGAGATGGATTATTAGTACGAATGAAAGAGGCTGATTGGGACCTCGTGCTGAATATTAATTTAAAGGGTAGTTTTTTGTGCAGCCAGCAAGCTGCCAAACAAATGATGAAGCAGAAAAGTGGAGCTATTGTAAATATTGCTTCGATTGTAGGTGTGATGGGAAATTTTGGTCAGGCAAATTATTCAGCTTCCAAGGCTGGGTTGATCGGCTTTACCAAAACACTTGCAAGAGAGATTGCGCCTCGGGGTATTCGTGCTAATGCAGTTGCACCAGGTTTTATCGATACAGAAATGACAAGAGTATTAGAAGAATCGGTTCGAGAAAAATTAATCGAGCAAATTCCACTTGCTCGTTTAGGACAACCAGAAGATGTTGCACGCTGTGTTTCTTTTTTGGTTTCGGAAAAGGCCAGTTATATTACGGGTCAGGTAATTAATGTAAACGGTGGTATGTTGATGTAATTCCAACTAGGAGTTTGAAAAGCTATGTCTGTTGAAGAAAAGGTTAAAGAAATTATTGTCGATCAATTAGGGGTGGATGAAAAACAGGTCAATTCCGAAGCATCATTTATTGATGATTTAGGCGCGGATTCTTTGGATACTGTTGAATTAGTCATGGCTTTGGAAGAGGAATTTGATATTGAGATTCCTGATGAAGATGCTGAAAAAATTGCGACAGTGCAAAATGCGGTAGATTATATTAAAGGCCAAACTAATTGATTAGCCTCCCTCACCCCTGAGGTATATTGATGAAAAAAAGAGTAGTTGTAACTGGGATGGGGATTGTTTCTCCCTTAGGCTTGGGAGCGAAGGCGAACAAAGAGGCTTTGTTCAGTGGTCGTTCTGGAGTTGATCGTATAACCAGTTTTATCCCTGATGATGACTTCCCTGTGAAAATAGCAGGTGAGGTGAAGGGGTTTGACGCGAAAGATTATATCGATCATAAAGAAATTAAAAAGATGGACCGGTTCATTCACTATGCCGTGGCCTGTAGTAAAATGGCCATGAATGAATCTGGGTTGGAAATCAATGACTCCAATGCTGAGAGAGTAGGGGTTATTGTTGGTGTGGGTCTTGGCGGTCTCCCCGCAATTGAAAAATATCACGACATTTATAAAGAAAGAGGAGTGAAAAAAATCACTCCATTTTTTATTCCCATGCTGATTGCGAATCTTGCATCCGGGCAGGTATCTATTCTCACCGGTGCCAAGGGACCTAATTCGTGTGTTGTCACGGCTTGTGCCACAGGAACTCATTCCATAGGTGAGGCCGCAAGGCTGATTCAATACGGTGATGCGGATGTAATGATTGCAGGGGGAACTGAATCCGTTATAACTCCTCTTTGTGTGGGAGGATTCAACGCTGCAAAAGCTTTATCGCATAGAAATGATGACCCGCAAGGTGCCAGCCGACCTTTTGATAAAAATCGAGATGGTTTTGTTATAGGTGAGGGCTGTGGTGTGCTGATTCTTGAGGAATTGGAGCATGCTAAAAAAAGAGGAGCTCCTATCCTTGGCGAGGTTATCGGATACGCTCTTAATGGGGATGCGCATCATATTACAGCAACAGCCCCAGGAGGGGAGGGGGCAGCGAGGTGTATGAACCTAGCCCTGAATAATGCAGGAATTAATAAAGAAGATGTTGACTATGTCAACGCCCACGGGACCTCAACCGCTGCTGATGCGACAGAGACTCAAGCTATTAAAACCGTTTTTAAGGATCACGCAAAAAAACTTCCGGTCAGTTCAACTAAATCTATGACGGGGCACCTTTTGGGAGCCGCGGGTGGTGTTGAAGCAATTTTTTCACTCATGGCAATGGAAAGCGGGACCTTACCTCCCACCATAAATTATACGACGCCCGATCCAGAATGCGATCTGGACTATGTACCCAACCAAGCCAGAGAAGCGAAAGTAGATATATGTCTATCCAATTCTTTTGGTTTTGGTGGTACCAATGGAGTTCTGGTTTTTAAAAAATTCACTGGATAACATTTAAAATGGATTTTTCAGAAACACGTATGGAGGAATTATCCTCTCTCCAGAGTAAAACCAACTATAAGTTTGCCGATTTAAAACTTCTCAATAAAGCTCTCACTCATAAATCTTACGCTAACGAAAAAAGCAACAACCACAAGCACAATGAACGGTTGGAGTTTTTAGGAGATTCTGTTCTTGATATTCTTGTAAGTGATTATCTCGTACAAAAGTTCAGTGATTTTGCCGAAGGAACATTGTCGAAAATCCGAGCCTCGGTAGTCAACGAATCCTGCCTTGCAAAATTGGCTAAGAAAATTGAATTAGGTGCTTATTTACTGCTGGGTAGGGGGGAAGACTTGTCTGGCGGAAGAGAAAAACCTTCTATTCTTGCAGATGCTTTTGAAGCCTTAGCCGGTGCTGTGTTTCGTGACGGTGGTTTGGTGGCTGCCTCGGGAATCTTCCTTCCTTTGTTAGTAGAAGAAATTGATAAAACGGCGGATTCATGGTCTTTTAGAGATTTCAAAAGTGATCTTCAGGAGTACACGCAGAATAAACTGGTTTGTATCCCCGCCTATAAAGTGGTCCGAGAAATTGGCCCTGATCATGCGAAAGAATTTGAAGTGGTTGTGATTATTAAAAATGAGATTCAAGGCAAAGGGCAGGGGCGAAGTAAAAAAGAAGCAGAACAGGCAGCGGCAAAAATTGCTATAGAAAGTTTCTCCTCGGGTGCACAATAAAAATTTTAGTTCTTATAATAACTTGAGATAAAATATAGCTCATTCATATCATTTTAGAGTTTTAATATGCTTGAAGATTGGATTTTAAGAAAGAAGGAAATCGAAGACTCTAAAGATAAGTTGAAGGGCGCCGACTTATGTAATGCAAAACTTATGCAGGCTAAGCTAAAAGGCGCGTGTTTGGAAGATGCAGACTTAACAGCCGCATATCTAATCAAAGCAGACCTTAGTGGAGCTAATTTGTCTGGAGCCGACTTAACCCAGGCTGTATTAAGTGAAGCGGATTTGTCGGGAGCAGATTTTGATGGCACAGAACTAGAAGACACTTTTTTAAATGGTGCAAATTTAAAGGGCGCAGTAAACCTGACCTGCGATCAACTTGATTTGGCTAATTATGATAAAGATACAATTTTTCCTGATTATATAACTATAAACTGGTCACCCGACGGGTTTTGTGAATGCATCGAAGAACAATAATAATAGGATGACAGGAAGATGAAAGAAAAAGAAATACTCAAATTGATGTCGGACATTCCTTTCTTTAAACCATTTACTTTAAAAGAGAAGAAAGTAATGGCATCAATTGATACTCACATTGTTGAGTTTCATAAGGGTGACTATGTTATTCGACAGGGGGAAAAAGATTCTACAATTTTTGTTCTTCTCAAGGGGAGTCTGGCAATTACAAAAGATGAGGTCCCAGATGCTGAGTTGAATACTTTGAATGCTGGTTCTATGTTTGGCGAGGTACCGTTGATAACTGGAAAATCTCGATCGACAAATGTTATAGCCAAGAAAAAAGTTATTGTGTTGAAGATGGATAGTTATCTCCTAAAAACATTGGACCCTGCTATCTTGAATAAATTTAAAGACCATCTTTTGAAAATTTTGATTGGTAGGTTGGATGAAATGAATACAGCAATGGCTGCTTTTAAACATGAATTTGAAAAAATGTATAGGCGTTTGTAATAGCGCATTTTGAGAAATTTATGGTAAATAAAAAGCTGCCATACGAACGAGACCCCATTCCAGAAGATAAAGAACCTCCAAAGTTTGAAGTGGAAACTATTGCTTCAAAAATAACCTTTGGTTTTAGTGTCTCGTTAGCTATATTTTTTCTTTCCCTTGTGGCCATTGGTATATGGCAATCGTTTAACCAATTCCTTGATTATTTAGCGAACTTCTTTTAAATAAATACCCTCTGTGAAAAAACGAAATCAATTAATTATTCCTGTATTCATTCCGCATGAGGGTTGTCCCTATCGTTGTGCCTTTTGCAATCAGACGAAAATTACCGGGGTAGGTATGCAAAGTGATCAGAAAATTGTTCAGGATGCAATTCATACTTATTTGGATGTTTTTGATTCAGGGGGATTGCCGGCAGAACGCCAAGTAGCTTTTTATGGGGGAAGTTTTACAGGGCTATCAATTCAAAGACAAAAATTATTGCTTGATGCCGTTAGGCCTTGGATTGAGTCAGGAAAAATCCATTCGATTAGGGTTTCTACTCATAGCTTAGTTGTAGATGAACAAAATATTTCATTACTCAAAGAGAATAATGTTCGTACCGTTGAGTTGGGTATTCAATCTACAAACGATAAAGTACTGGATGCGGTGGGTCGGCCTTGCGATTTTAATACAGTCAGATCGGCTGTAAATTCAATTCGTAAAAATGGTTTGGGTCTTGGTTTACAATTGATGCCAGGTCTCCCAGAAGACAATGAATCTATTTTTATGCAGTCAGTGCAAGATGTGATTGGACTTGAGCCTGATTTTGTGCGAATTTATCCGACTCTGGTAATAAAGAATACTGATTTGTATAAAATGTATACCTCAGGCGCATACGTTGCGTGGAATTTGGAGAGAATGATTCAACTAGTGAAAAATGCGTTAATAGAATTTAATAAATTTAATATTCCTGTGGTCCGAGTGGGTTTGCATGCAGACCCCTCGATGCTTGAAAATCTTGTGGATGGTCCCTATCATCCGTCTTTTAGATATTTGGTTGAAAGTCGGATCGCCAGAGATAGAATGTTTGATTTGATCGACCGCTTGGCGAAAATCCCTTCAACAATTTCTTTTAGGGTTCCTAGCAGGCATGTTTCTTTATTCCTAGGACATAAAAAGGATAATATTTCAGCTATTAAGAGCAGGTATGGTGTTCAAAATATATTGATTCAACAAATTGGCAATCTAGAAGATTTGCAGTTGGTTGCCTGATTATTATTTAATTTGTAAATGAAAGGAAGTTTTAATGGTTACTATTGGAATGAATTATCAGATGATACCGGGTAAGGAGAAGGTTTTTGAAGATGCCTTTACAGCAGTTTTAGGTGTAATGGAAGAAATGGAAGGTCACTCAAAATCTTTTTTATACAAAGACGTTAGCAATGCTCAGTCGTATTTGATAGTTTCCGAGTGGAGCGAAGAGCAGGCGTTTAATGATTTTATGGCATCTGACAAATTTAAAAATGTAGTGAACTGGGGAAAAGAAAATATTTTGGCAGGACGCCCTTCACATACTGTTTATAAGCATTAGTTTGCAGGAGTATGTTCATAAAGACCATCGCGAATGCAGCGTTTGACTTTTTTATAAAATAACTCTGTGTCATGGGGTAGTTGACCATCTAAACGCCAACGGACTTTTATGATTTTACCGGCAGGATGCTCAATGACGTCAATAACTTCACCCGTATTTCGGGAGAAGTGTTCGTAAAGTGTATCGCCAGTATTAATTTTCATTAGTATTATTCCTGAATTTTTATAGTTTTAGTTTATACATTTTAATTTGGAAATGCATTTTAAATTCCGCAAACGGGTTTAAAATTTTACTCAATAAGCGTGTAATGATATGGGGTTTACCTGCGGGCAGATAATTTAATACAATTATCATCAGCGTTATTTACCATTGGTAAGAGAGGAAGTTTTGATGGAAGATTATATTATTATGTGCCCGATGTACCCCACTATGACTTCAGGAAAAGTAGATAAATTCCTGGTTAGAAAAGGGGATAAAGTCAAACCGGGAACTGCCGTTGCCGAGATAATCTCTGAAGGCTATTTTACGCTGCTTTCAGAGGTTGAAGGCGTTATTACAGAATTCTATGTAATGGAAGGTGAGTATGTAGAGGTGGATACTGCCATCATTGAAATTGAATTAGCTGAACCAGAAGAAAAGTAATTAGAAAGCAGCGAGAATAAATTTAGCGGTGATGAGATAGATCGCAAGTCCGAGTATATCGTTCGCGACCGTTATGATTGGCCCTGTGCTTATTGCGGGGTCAATATCCATATTGATAAAGATGATTGGAGTCAGAGAACCTACCAGAGCAGCTACCGATACGGCTAGAATGATTCCAGTTCCTACGACGACTCCTAATATGGGATCTGTATTTAATAATACTTCAGCCGTAAGACCAATTAAAGTACCACAAAGAACCCCGAAGATTACGCCATTTAGAACCCCTACGAGAATTTCGCTTTTAATTATATAGGCAATATTGTCATCTTGAATGTCTCCGGTTGCAAGCCCTCTAACAATAATAGTTGCTCCCTGAATCCCCACATTGCCCGCAAGGCCGATTACAAATGGGATAAATAGAATTATGGCGGCATATTCTGAAAGTGTTCCGTCAAATGCACCTAGAATCCAGGCGCTTATTATGCCCCCAATAAATGTTGTGAAAAGCCAGGGAGCGCGTGCTATTAGTTTACTACTGGTTTTTTTTGCAAAGGGATCTACCTTCGCAGTACCGACCATAGTGTATATATCTTCACTGGCGATATCTTCCATGCCACGAATTACATCATCAAAAGTTACAACTCCATGAATAACATTGCTATCGTCTACAACGGGTAAAATGCTCAAATGCTCTTGACTCATCACATTAGCGATTTTTTCACAAGGATCGCTGACCCTTATTTTAGGGGTATCGGGACGAATAAATTCTTTTGCCAAGGCGGAAGCTGGAGCATTTAACAGGTCGCGAAGTTTGAAGAATCCCAAGAGTTTGTTCTGATTATCAACAACATAAAAGTAGGGTTGTGTATCCGAATCCGATTCTTGTCTGATCTTTGTGAAGATTTCAGCGGCGGGTTGATTCCATTGAACCTGATTGAACTCTGGGGTCATTAGACCACCGGCAGTTTCCTCTCCATATTGAATTAAATCTTTCAGGACTTCAGCATCTTGCTTTTCCATTTTACTCAGGAGTTCTACCTGAGTTTCATTAGAATGTTCTTGGATTATATCGGTGGCTTCATCTTCTGCCATTTCATCCAGAAGTTGCGCCAGGTAATCTTTATCAAGAGTTTCCTGAATTTCCATCCTACTGTCCATATCTGTCTCATAGAGTAGGGCATGGCGTTTGCTATCATTGTCAAGGAGATGGAATATCTGAACCTTATCATCTTTGGAAAACTCATTCAGACGACGGGCAATTTCGAAGTGGTCGAACTCATTAATATAGATAGCCAAGGCTTCCCCCTGAGTATTTTCATCTTTAAGCGCGTTTTTAATTTTTTCAATTGGCATAAAAAACTTTCAACTTTGGCTGGAATTAGCGTAATCTATTCAAGTAGATTATTGATTTTCCAACTTGCCAGCATTGCGAGGAATTATGATTCTAAATATGTCCCATGAGGATAAAAAAAAATATAAGGAAGCGTTCGAACCACGCAAAACTCGAACTAGAACAAAAAGGTCCACTATTTTATCAAAAAAAACTAAGGGCCTGTTAGATAAAAAATTTGTAGATGGTCACCCAGAGGGGAAAGATCAGGATGCTCCCCAAATTGATCCACACGTGAAGATGAATGATAACTATTTGCGCACGGGACCCTATAAGCCAAAGAAAAAATAAATAGACCTAATTGGGGTTAAGTTGAAAAGATAAGTTTTCGACTCGGATGAGACTTTCTGAGTCGGATCTCCTGATATGGGAAGAGGGGGGAGGTCAGTTTTTGGCTGTGCCGTTTTCGTGTTTTTCCTGATAAATTTTGTAAATCTCTTGATCAATAAATAATTCCACCAGATCGTTGTCTAGCTCACCCTTTTCAGACATAGACCGCAGGATTCGATACACTGTTTCTAGTGGCATTGCCTTTTTATAAGGTCTGTCTGATGCGGTCAGCGCCTCGGCTATATCTGTCACCGCCATTAGTTTTCCTTCAAACGGAATTTCATCTCCCTTCAAACCAAGCGGATAACCCTTTCCATTTATAAACTCATGATGCGCTCCTGCAAAGCTGGGTATATTTTTTAGTTTTTTGGTAAATGGAATTTGTTTGAGCATTCTTAGCGTTACAGCAGCATGATCCTGCATCTTTTTTCTTTCTGCCTCAGTTATGCTGCCACGGCGTATCGATAGGTTGACCAACTCGTCTTCCGTTATGAAAGGCTGCTCTTGTCCTTCGTTGTCGATGTAAGTTTTTTGAGATATTTCCTTTAGCCTTTCAAGGGTTTCATCTTCTAGGAACTCCCCAGGTTCATTACATTTATTAATGAAAGCGCGAATATCTTCCAACTCCAATATTTGTCTTTCCGAGTCGGCTTCGATTTTCTTGATCTCAGCGGTATCAGCCTTTTTCTCCAGTAGTGCTATTTTCTTTTCTTGGCCTTCCAACTTAACCTTCTGAATCATGTAATCCATTCGCAGACGCACATAATGAATACGGTCAAATATGGTTTGTAGCTTTTTAGCTTTTTCTACGATTTCAACAGGTGAGGTAACTTTTCCAATATCATGCATGTAAGCGGCGATTCTCAATTCGTACATTTGATCTGGAGAAAATGTTATGTCCTTAAAAACTCCATTTTCATTATTATGGATGACCTCTGCCATCGTAAGGGTTAAATCTGCTACCCGTCTGATATGTCCGCCGGTTACAGGGGATTTTTCATCAATTGCTGTTGCCATGACCTTTACGAAGGCTTCAAACAACTCGGTCATGTTGGAGATTAGCTTGGCATTGGTGATAGAAACGGCTGCCTGCGAGGCCAATGATTCAGAAAGATTTTCGTAATCCTGAGAAAAGGCTATGACCTGATTATTTACAGGATTAGTGGCATTGAGAAGTTGAAGTACTCCGATGACATCATTGTCGTGGTTTTTCATCGGAACTACTAGCATGGATTTAGAACGATAGCCCGTTGATTGATCAAATTTTTTCGGGCCGGTGAAATCGAAAAGGTCCGTATCGTAAACATCTGGGATGTTAACTGAAGTTCCTTTCAGTGCAACGAAGGCAGAGACATTGGATTCTTTCAATTCAACCGGAGGGAAGGGGATTGTTTCCCCAGTTTTTCCTCCCATACGAATTTTGAGACTATCGTTTTGTACAATTTGAAAACGAAGAGTATTGTCCTCGACAATATACAGTGTGCCAGCATCAGCATTGGTAAAGCTGCGGGCTTGATCGACAATCATTTCAAGCAAGGTGTTGAGATCATAAACCCCAGAGAGAGCCCGGCCAATATCAGATAGCTTTTTTATCTGTCCGCCTAATCTCTCAGCGTAGACGGTAACTTCATCGACAACACTTCGTAAAAGTGTGTTTAAGTTTTCATCAGGTGAAAGTCTGACTGTCTCTTCTGTCTTTTTCGGAGCTAATTTTTCGTTCATAAAATTTGGGTTTTATGTGCTGAATGACCACTTATTGCTAGTCAAAATTATTTCAAAATAGATTTCTAATTATGAAATAAAAATTGAATTAAATCAATGCAATTGGAGAATTTGAAAAAGGCGAATAATTAGTAGCTTGGCCGCCAACTCTCCAAATCCATTGAGAAATCGCTGTTTTGGCTAGAAGTAATCCTTGAGAAGTTGAGGCTCTTCCGACAACCAAATCTTCTTGCCGCACACGTTAACAAACAGGGGTTTATTAGATTCAAAAAGAGTCAAATGAGATTGATATAGATCTTCGGCATTCGTTCGACAGTCACCGTAGGCTTCTTTTTCTTCTTTAAAAATTCCTTCCTCAAACTCTTTGATGCCTTCTTTAGAACTCTTCCCTGAGAAGTAGTTTTTTAATAAGGGGTCTTTTATATTTTCTGGGTTTTTAGCTGACTTTCTAAGGAGAAGTTTTATCCCACGAGAAGATTGGGACTCAAATAGTCCTGCACGGATACATGCATGGTGGGACTTGCCTGATTCGAGAGTCCATTTCTCAATCGCTTCCTTAGAATAGCCCATAGCCCCATAAGTAGCTAATTGATGGCGAATTACATAAAAAGTAGAGTAAGAAACTATCGTTTTAATGTTGAGTTGTTCTTCAAGCATTGGTAGAGGGTCGAAAGACAAGCGATTGGACTGTGCGATAGAGTCTGGTTTAGCTTCAGCTATAGGGACACCTACCTCTCCTAAAGCAGTGGCATAAAACATATAGTCAAATGGTTCTTGATTTTCGGCTTTTATCTGCTTTACGCATTCAGGGTCGGATATATCCCCATAAATAGTTTTTGTTGCCCCATCAATAGTGAAATCCGGGTCTTCTTTCCCAAACCAGTTAGCGATTATATTTGCTTCGCTTCCAAATTTTTGACGAACGGCTTTGATAGCTGCCTGTCCCATAACTCCACTACCACCAATTACTAAAAAATTACTCATCACTAACCTCGATTATTAATATTTAAAAATTTTATTGAGAATGGCTAGGAGCCACCAGAACTTTCATTGATATCTACGTAAGGGATATTTGAGTTTTCTGTTAAAGCCTGATTCATGAATTTATCAGATTTAAAAAAAATGTCGATTTTGCTGGAAAGCTCTTTAACATTTTTAAGAATGGAGTCATCAGTTTGGCGACGGTCAATTTTTATAGCCATAGAAACGTAGGAGTCAATAAAAGGCGCTGCATTCATAATTGTTTTAATCACAGAGTTTAGATTTAAGGAGCGCTCTTTATTTTTAAGAGAAAACCGTAAGAATTCAAACCAGATATCAATATCTGATTCACTTTTTCCAAGAATTATTAGTTCTTTCCGAAATTCCTCTTTGCCTTTTTCATTTATGCCATCACGCACATATCGGGCAACCTCGTTCATTGGGATACCATCAAGAGTGTCACAGAGATACTCAAGGTGAAAGATTACTGAATTTGCTTTCCTATCTAAATTAATAGCGAGGACTGAGTTTCCTTGTAGCTCGCGATTCTTTTCAAATAGTCCCCAAATCCCGTCCAATTGTGCAACTTTATCCCGCTCCTGGTGTAACGGTTTGATGTGTGAATGACATTCTGTAATGCTTTCCTTGCTGGCTAGTGAGGAACTGACATATGTTAGCGAAAAGAAAACGAAGGATAATAGCAGTACGAATTTTTGCATCCGATTATTGACCGCTTATGTGGGTAGAATTAGATGATCCCGAAACATGCAATTGACCACCGCTACCGCTAACATGTTCTTCTTTTATTTTGAGCTGGGGTTTTAAAGGATTAATTTCAATCTTGTTGATAGGTGCTGTGTTTTTTGTAGGAGCTTGATTTTTTTCTGCGTCATTCGAGCAGGAAACCGCAAGGATAGATAAGAATAAGATAAAAGGAAGCCTCATTTTTTGCCCCTGTAATGGTCAAGGATTTTTGAATTTATACTCACAGATAATTTAAGTCAATCATAAATAATAAGAATTAAACCGAACCAAAATATAAGTCACCGTTTTTATTTTGGCAGGCTGGTTTTTCCAAGTTTTAGTAGTATCTGGAACTCTTTTTTGGTGATTGGCATAACTGATAGCCTGGCTTGTTTGATCAATGCAATTTCCGAAAGTTCCTTTTTGGCTTTTATGACTTCAAGTGGAACCGGAATGTTAAATGGTATTACTGGCTTAAGATCCACAACAACCCAACGCTCATCATCAGTGGTGGGATCAGGGTAGGCCTCGCGAATGACTTCTGCAATGCCGACAATTTCTTTGCCAATTACACTATGGTAAAAAAGAACGAAGTCGCCTTTTTTCATAGCGTTTAAATTATTTCGAGCCTGGTAGTTGCGAACTCCGTCCCAATAAGTGCTGCCATCCTTTTCGAATTGTTCCCAGCTATATTTAGAAGGCTCTTGTTTGACTACCCAAAAATTGTCTTTATTTTGCATAATTAGATGATTTTTCTTAGAAAATACTTTATATTATGCCTTTTTGCTGTGATCTTGCTTTCATAGTTTTTAACCAAAAAGCGCTGTCAACAAAGGGCTTAAAGATAGAATGATCAATTATCTGATTGACGTAAAACTGCAATGGAAATATAATCAATCTCTCCAATATGTTGAAAATTATACTGCAATTTCGTTTTAATCGGGTGTATTAAAATGCCCGTTGGGAGATTTTATAATATGTATCGAAAAGAAATCAAAGTTTTAGATTGTACTATCCGTGATGGCGGATTAATGAACAATCATCTGTTCAGTGATGATTTGGTTCGTGGAGTTTTTAATGCTGTAAACCAGTCTGGTGTTGATTATATCGAACTGGGCTACAAGGCGGATGAAAATCAGTTCAAACGTGGTGAGTTTGGGCCGATGAAGTTTTGTTCTGAAAAGGATTTGGATAACGTAATTGGCGATACAGAAGTCAATTGTAAAATTTCTGTCATGGCTGATATTGGAAGGTTCGATCCTAAGTCGGTTGTTCCCAAAACTGAAAGCCACATTGATATGATGCGTGTCGCTTCTTATATCAAGGACATTGATAAAGCGATTGAGTTTGTAAATACTTTGAATGCCAAGGGATATGAAACAACCATCAATATTATGGCTGTTTCTCACGCCAGAGAAAGAGAACTGGATGAAGCCCTCGAGCAGGTTGAAAAAGAAAGTGCCGCCGATGTTATTTACTTGGTAGATAGTTTTGGTGCTTTGTACTCGGAACAAATAGCTTATCTGGCAAAAAAATATAAAGCGGCTATGCCAAGTCGAGAACTAGGTATTCACGCTCATAACAATCAGCAACTAGCATTTGCAAATACGATAGAGGCCATCATTCAGGATATAAATTATCTTGATGGAACTATTTTTGGAATAGGGCGTGCTGCTGGCAATTGTCCTCTTGAGTTGTTATTGGGATTTTTAAAGAATCCAAAATTCAATATTCGTCCTATCCTGGAAGTTCTTGGGAAAGATTTCGTGAAATTACAAAAAGAAATCGAATGGGGATACACTATTCCTTACATGATTACGGGTATTCTGGATTTGCATCCTCGCGCCGGTATGAAGTTGAGGAATTCTGAAGATAAAGACGAATATTTAGGATTCTACGAAAAACTGACTTCAGAAGCTAACGTATAAAGAATGGCCTTCGATTTACCTCGATTTGAATCTGAACCCGTTATCGGGATCATCAGAGGTGTGAAGGAAGATTCTCTTGAGGGCGTAGTCGAAGCTTCGATTGCCGGTGGACTTCGTTTCCTCGAAATCACACTGAATACTCCGAACTGCTTTTCTCTGATAAAAACTATCACCCAAAAATACGACCAATTGCAGATTGGTGCAGGGACTGTGCTTTCTGCTGATGAAGCGAAATGTGCTTGCGATGCAGGGGCTCAATTTATTGTTGCCCCTAATTTTTCTAGTGAGGTTGCCTCTTTTTGCAGGGATAATAATATTGCTTATTTCCCCGGCGCACTTACACCTACGGAAATACAAACAGCTTGGAAAGCTGGAGCGACCATGGTCAAAGTTTTTCCAGCGTCTCAAATGGGACCAAGCTACTTTAAGCAGATAAAAGGTCCTTTTGATAAAATTAAATTGATGGCGGTGGGAGGGGTTAACCCCGCAAACATCAAAGATTATCTGGCAGCTGGGGCAGATGCTGTTGCCTTGGGAGGTTCCATTTATTCAATGCAACGAATGGAAAATAAAATGTTTCATGAAATTCAGAAGGATATTGAAGAATTTATGTTTGAAGTAAAAACTTTTTATTCTAAAATAACTTAAGAAGGTTTGACAAATCGCTAAAGATTTTGGTGGAGATTAATAATGAGTTTTGACTTTATGAAAGATTTTATGATGTTTGAAGACGAAGAGCGGTTTGCTGGACTTTGTGAACAAATTGAAGAAGCGATCAGGGATGTGGATGCAGGGGAAGGTAAAGTCTCTGAACTAGAAATCATGCAAGCTTTGGACTATGTTGGATTCAATTTGTTCCGCGATAACTGGGAAGAGTATAAAAAAATGGATATGATGAATCGTGATCAATCCTATCCCTCCACGTTTAAAGGAAAAGATAAAAGATTTTTGCACTAATTCATTTTTTCCAAATCTTTTAGTCGTTGCATCATCGAGTGCATTTTTTTATCGAGAGTCGTTAGATGACGACCCACCTCACCAATTTCTTTTTTCTCCTGATCCATATAGACCAGCCGGCACTTTTCAATATGCTCGGTAATATGTTCAATCATGTCATGAATTTCCTCGCTTTCTGATGTTAGCTCATCTGCGGTTTCTTGAAACTGAATGACTTCATCTGTTGTTGTCTCGACGGCCTTTCGTCTTTTAACCCATGCACGATAATAGGCAATTACAAATCCAGAAAAAGTCAAAAATATCAAACCTAAAGTGGCTATATCAACGAGTAAAATAAAGTAGGAACCGAAAAATCGACCGTTGTGAATTTCGGTAATTACTTTGACTACATCCATTTTCATCTCACTCGGCGAGAGTTGGTTGGCCGCGCCACTGAGGTTTATATTCTCCCAACCTCGCCCATCATCTTTTGAAATAAAGAGGCCGGATGTTGTTCCCGCCAAAATAGTATTTTTATTCAATGCGTAAATATGGGTAAGATCATGGACTATAGAAGTGCCTCCCTCCAAATCAAGAAAAAGAGAAGTGAGTGGAAACCATGTGTCTCCTCCATCTTTACTTCGAGATATTATTTCTCCATGCCCAAACAATAAATGTGAAAGATCTTTGGGGTATACGTAGCCTGCTGTAACGGGGAGATCTTTAAAAGTTGGATCGGTAACCCAGTTTCTACCGCCGTTAAAGGATTTCAAAAGTCCCTGTTGCGTGCTGGTATATAAAAACTCAGGTTCGGTGTTTAGTGAAAGAATTGAGATGGGGTTTTTGACAACTTCATTCCAGACATTTTCCCATGTCTCACCGCTGTCGTTACTGCGAATTACATTATTAACGGTGACTGCATAAATATGCCCAAGGGAGAATTCAATTTGTGTGACAGCATTCTCATTGTAAACAATGTCCCATGTTTCACCCGCATCTGAGCTTTTATATATGCCTCCCTTACTGGCAGCAAATAGGACTTCAGGATCTTCAGGGAGGATTGAAATATCTAGAATATGTGGGTGTGCCAGTCCTGCCGATTCATCGATCCACTCGCTCCAGGTTTCGCCTTCATCCTCTGATTTGAATATGCCTAGTTTCGTTCCAGCATAAACTGTATTGGGGAAATCAGGGTGTAGTGAGAGGACTTGAATATTCTGGTCGAAAAGGCCCTGATTGATCTGCTTCCAGGTAGTGCCGGAATCTTTTGATCGATAGATTCCAACATTTGTTCCAATAAAAATTGTTTGGCTTGCAGATGGTGATACCAGAAGCGCCTGAATATTTAGATTGGCTCTCTGGACATTGAAGTATTTAGCAGGAAGATATTGACCACTTATCTGGGCTTTTTGAATGCCAAATTTTTCCGGGTGCATCAATAGGATGCCAGTAACCGAAAGTATTAATATAAAGATTCCACATAAAATGCCGGCCCATTTGTGTAGGTTTCGGGATCTTTTAAATAAACGAATTTTCAAAATACCGCCTAATTTTGTTTTCCTTGAAATGCTTGTTTCGCCAGTTTTTCATATTCATCTTGAAGCTGGTTTTCGACATATTTGACATGGCCAAATAGCTCGTGAATTTTTACGTCAATTTCTTTTAGATGTCCGGATAACTCTTGAAGATCCTGATCTGGCGTGTCTTTAAGTAAGACCTCGCATTTTTTTGCATGATGTGAAATGTGTTCGACGAGATCGTGAACCTGGGTAATATTGCTTTGCAACTGGTTTGTTTCTTCTTTTAATTGGGTTGTGCCAAGCTCTGCTTTAATAATAAAGGTATAGACAAGAGCAAAAATAAAAGCTGCAAATAAGACGGCCTGACCAATAAAGGTCTCCCAGGTGGGATACATTCCCAGCCACGAAATACTTGGAAGAAAATCTACGGCAGTCATTGATAACTGTTCACCCATTTGTAATTCATGAAGGCCTTTGCCCATGAAAGTAAAAGCCATGTAGTAAAGCAGGACACTGGTAAAACCAAAAAACCATTTAATAGGGATTCGTAGTCCCAATTGGTTGATCAAATAAAAAACTCCGGCAAGTACCACACACCCTGTAAAAAAACCTGGGACAATACCTCCAGTTGACTCTCCTGCATATAAAAATAGGGCTTTGTAAAATAGGACCGTCTCAAACCCTTCTCTATAGACAGAAATGAAAGCCACTGCACTCAGAGTAAATGCATTACCTTTAGACAATGCGCCGCGCATTTTTTTGTTGATGTATTCTTGCCACCTTTTATTATCAATTTTCGAAACAAGCCAATAGCTGACTGAAAATAAAATTGCTACTGCAACGAGCATAATCCAACCTTCTAACACTTCTTGACTTGCCATGCTGAGGTGGAGAACTTCATGGATAATATAGGCAGTAATGAAACTTGCCAGGATTCCTGCAACGACTCCGATATGAATACTTTTTACACGTGAATCGTTTCTAGATTTTCGTAAGAAGGCTATTAAGGCGGCAATAATCAGTATTGCTTCAAAACCTTCACGCACGATGATAGAGAAGGACTGGATAAACATTCCTGAAAATCCAACCTTTCTTTTCAATAACTCCAGCCCTCTAGAAAGGTCTAATAGAATTTCACCTTGGAGTTTTTCTACATGTTCCAGAGGAGCTCCACGTTTGATTTCGCCTCGATAACGACTGAAAGCAGATTCAAGTTTGACTCCAAGTGGCTTATCTTGCGTAATCAGGTTTGATTCTATTTTTTCGTAGGTGAGATAGGCATCAAAGGCGATTTCCGCGGCGTCCTCCACCTTTCCTTCTTTATATGTATTTAAACTTTTGCTTAAAAGGCCCCGAATTTCACCAACTACTTGATCAGCAATTTCAGACCCGGCTTCGCTATTTTCCATCGCGGCCAGTTCTTGGTTTACAGGGGGGAGTTGAACATCTGCATTGGAGAATGTACGTAGATAATAGGTGACATCCCATATCTGTGCTTCCGACAAAATTCCGGCCCAGGCCATCATTCCCGTATTAGCAATTCCAACACTAATTACCTCGAAATTATCGTAAGCAGTTGTGTTTTTATCACCTGTCAATTTAGGGTCGGATAAAACAGCAGGGGCGGGGTCGAATTGGGTTGCCATCGGTCCATCGCCATTGCCTGCAATGCCATGGCAAACGGAACAATTATTCTCAAATATTTTTTTCCCATTGGTCAATGAAACAGGCGTAATAGGAACTTTATTTATCTCAATACCAAAAGTAGACATTAAATTTGAGTTGGTGTTATTGACTTCATCCCAAACTTTTTGGGAATCTACTTTATTTTCGATCATTTCCAAGAGGGTAGGGAAGTGCTGACTTATTAACTTTGCCGCGTCTCTATTTTTAATTTCTTTAGAAACTCTTGAAAATCTTTCTTCGGCTTGTTTTAAAAATATTTGGCTTTCTTCATACTCAGGAGCAATAACTATTTTCCCGTCTACTACTCCTTCTTCAAATTCCTTTGCCGCAATATTCAACATCATGACAATTTTTTTTACTTTGTCCTGTGTTTCTTGATTGAATGCTGTTGATGTTACTGGTTTCCCAAAAATGAAAAAGATGGATAATATTAATGTAAGGGAGATTTTGGGAGTAATGGGAGGAATTTGCATAGTCGAAGATCCTAGTAGGGGCCGTTCAAGGAACAATTAACCTTAGAGGGCTGTCATTCATTGATTTATTGGTTTAAATCGTAATCGCTGAAAGAATATAATAATGAGAATAATTATCAATACTAGGCTAAAGCCTTTAAAATGTCAATAAAGATAACATTTTAGAAGCATTTTTACTCAATATGGATGCAAGGTAGAAAGTACTAATTTGAAGGCGAAGTGAGCATCAAAATGAATAATAATTTAGGGAGGTAAATCTACTTGTTATATAAACAGGGAAAAAACAGCTATTATCCTTCTAATTCTTTAAGTTTATTCTCCCATTGTGTAATCAATTCTCGAAAACGTTCAACATGCTGCTTTTCTTCTTCCATTAAATCTGCATACATGCGACGGGTACCAATATCTTCGTCAGAATCTTGCGGAGTTTTTTCTAGTAATGTTTTGTAGTAATTAACAGAGTTTTCTTCGCTGACAATCCCTTTTCGGAGAATATTTAAGCGTGCTTGCACAGACCCAATTGTTTCTTCATCAAATTCCATTTTGGAACCTATTTTGAGGTAGAATATTTAGTAGTAGTTAGAATTATAGCAAATTTAACACCATTTTTCTGGAGGGTCCCATGACAAAATTATTTCTTCCAATCTTTCTATTAATGAGTATGTTGGCGGGTTGCTCATTACATTCAGGTTCTACTTATGAGCGTGGAGAAATGGGGGCCCCGGCTTATTTTAAGAAAGGCGTTATCTTATCGGTTCGGGATGTGAAAATTAAGGGAACCGAATCAGGCGCTGGTGCAGCCGCAGGTGCAGCAGCAGGTGGTCTTGCGGGTTCGACTTTGGGAGGGAACACAGCAACTCGGGCTTTAGGTGGTTTGGGGGGTGCTGTGATCGGGGGAATCGTGGGTCACACGACCGAAAATGTTATCACTGGGGGTGATGCTTCTGAGTTTATTATTCAGCCTGACGAAGGCGAACCCTATTCAGTGGTACAAGTAAATGATGAAGATTTGAAAGCTGGAGAAAGAATATTGATTATGGAATCGGGCAAGTTACGTATTGTTCGTGATAGTACTGCAAAAAAATAATTAACTGAAGAAATGAAGAAATGAATTCAAACTATCAAAAATTAGTAGAACGTTTAGAAGAAACCAGCCGCTTGGGCGGCATCATGGGTATTCTGCATTGGGATCAGGAAGTCATAATGCCGAGCGGGGCGGCAGAATCGCGGGCCAAGCAAATGGGAGTACTTGCAGGAATTATCCATGAAAAAAGTACAGATCCAGAAATTGGTAAATTGCTGGACCAATTAAAGGATGAAAACTCTTTTGATGGATTCGAAGCATCTAATATTCGTGAGGCTCAGCGCGAGTATGAAATGGAAACCAAGGTTCCCAAAAAACTGGTTATGGAAATGGCAGAGCTTTCATCTAAGGGCCATCAGGTCTGGGCAAAGGCACGTTCTGAGAATAAATTTTCTGATTTCGCGCCTATATTAACCCAATTAGTAGAGTTGAAAAAACACTGGGCGGAATACGTTTCCCCAGAATTGCAACCTTACGATGCAAATATCGACCTTTACGAACGTGGGACAACCATGGCTGAAATCACTCCTGTTTTTGAAAAAATAAAATCGGAACTCATCCCTCTAATAAAAGAAATAAAAGGGGCAGAATATCAACCCGACTCCTCACTTTTGTCAGGAGAATTTCCTGTAAACAAACAAGAAGCGTTGGGACGTCGTATTAGTGAAGATATGGGTTTCGCATTTGATAAGGGACGAATGGATGTTTCTGTTCATCCCTTTTGCGGAGGTAGCCACCCCACAGATGTGCGAATCACCACTCGATATCGAACCGATAATTTTATTGAGTCACTTTATGCTGTAATTCACGAAACAGGTCATGGGCTTTATGAGCAAGGGCGAATGGAGAAGGGGAGAGATTTGCCCGCCTCAGAAGCACTCACCATGGGAATCCATGAGTCTCAATCTCTTTTTTGGGAAAGAATGATTGCCCAGGGATTCGCTTTTTGCAAACGTTATTTGCCGTTAATAACCGAAACATTCCCTGAAAAGTTTAAAGGGATTTCAGAAGAGCAACTGTATGAGGCTGTCAATATTAGTGAGCCTTCATTTGTCCGGGTTGAAGCGGACGAAGTGACTTATCCGATGCATGTGATTTTAAGATATGAAATAGAAAAAGGACTGTTTGATGGTTCGGTAGAAATAAAATCTTTACCCGATTTATGGAATGCAAAGATGAAAGAATACTTGGGGATTGAACCTGATACAGACACTTTAGGGGTATTGCAGGATACTCATTGGAGCGGTGCGGCTTTTGGCTATTTCCCTTCTTATACTTTGGGTGCAATTTATGCAAGCCAGTTTTATGAGACTTTAAAACAGGAAAAACCTGATTTAGAAAATGAAATTGAATCTGGTAATCTTGCAATTATTCGTGAATGGCTGAATCAAAAAATTCATCAAAAGGGAAGGCTGTTGTCTGTTCCCGAATTGGTAAAACAGGTAACTGGGGATGAATTGAACCCCGAAATATTTTTGAATTATCTTAAGAATAAATACAGAAAAATTTATAGAATTAATTAAAATTTATGGATCAGAGCGCACTAAATAGTTTTAGGAATGAACCTGAACGAAAATATTTGTATTGTGATAGTTGCAATTCACTATTGCCTGCTCCTGGAATTTATTGCGTGCAATGCGAACCTCCTCAGGGGCCTGAAATGACTTCAGACGGGGAGCTGACTTTTTCGCAAGCGATGTTGCGTATTGCTCTTCTAACCCTATTGTTCCTGATTGTTGCTGTTTTCAAGTTGGATGTTGACATGATAGGTGCTCTGGCACCGGATAAGGGGGAAACACAAATGAAAATAGCGGTGGATGAGGATTTTAAGATTTATTTTAAAATCAACACGGGTTTGGCTAATTTAAGGAGTCTCCCAAATGTAAAAAAAAGCAAGATAGTCGACTCTCTTCCTATGGGAACTCAAGTAGAGGTAATAGGTGTTGAGGGAGGTTGGTCCAACGTTAAGCTCAAGCAAGAAGCTGACGGGGTCGCCAAAACTGGATGGATTGCCACAAAACTTTTAGACTCTGAAATTAAGTAGTAAATTTAGCGATTAGATTTTTTTTGCAGTTTCAATAAAAGTTTTCTTAAACTCATCGTAGTTTCGAGTTACGGGGAATTGAGGAAACTCTTCAATAACATTATCAGGTGCTCTAAAAAGAATTCCGGCTTCGGCTTGCTTTAACATCCCTGTGTCATTGTAAGAATCACCTGCGGCAATAACTTTTAAATTCAAGCCTTGTAATGCCTTTACTGCCTTGGTTTTCGCATCAGGTATTCGCAATTTGTAATCAGCAATATTTCCAGAATCATCCACTACCAGATCGTGACATAAAAGAGTTGGGTAATCGAGTTGCGCCATTAGTGGGGCTGCAAATTGGTTGAAAGTGTCTGAAAGGATAATTACCTGAAATTCTGTTTTTAACCAGGCAAGAAATTCTTTTGCTCCTTCCATAGGAGAAATCTCTCTAATCACTTCGTTAATGTCGGATAATCGCAGATTATTTTCGTTCAGAATTTTTAATCGTCCTTGCATCAATTCATCGTAGTCAGGAATATCACGAGTGGTTAGACGAAGTTTTTCAATGCCAGTTTTTTCTGCAAAAGCAATCCATATTTCCGGTACTAAAACTCCTTCAAGGTCAAGACAGGCTACTATCATTTAAAATTCCTTCTATATTTTTAGTTCGAATCGGTTGATATTTTTTGGGTTTTATTACTTCTCAAATTCAAAAGGTAGTGCCATTCTTCATTTTTGAATATATGAGAGATTATGGCATATACCAGCATTCCCAAGGATATGCAAGCAAGCAGTGATCCGATGCGGATACCAATAGGGTCATTAAAGTCAAACCAGAACTGGTTGCAAAAATAGATTATGGTGCCCATTGCCCCCGCTGCAATGGACATTTTGATCGTTGAACGCAGGATTTTCTTACCTCCCAGAAGGCCAAGTCTTTTCCTTAGAAAATACATCAAGACGACCACATTAAATAATGCTGCAAGGGATGTTGCCAGTGCCAGGCCACCATGTTGTAAAGGCCCCATGAGAATTAGATTGAGAACAATATTAATTAGCATTGAATAAATGCCAACTTTAGCAGGGGTCTTTGTGTCTTGAAGGGCATAAAAGGCCGGGGCTATAATCTTTACTCCTGAATAGGCACAAAGACCTATCGAATAGTAAAGTAGAGCAATGGATGTTCCTTGAGTGGAAGCGTGAAGAAATTCCCCTCGCTCCCACAATGTATTCACAATCGGTTCTCTAAGAACAATCAGTCCAACGGTGGCAGGGATAGTGATGAATAGAATGAGACGAATGCTAAAGCTTAACGTCTCTACTAATTCCTTCTTTTCGCCCTTAGCGGCGTGGCTTGATAGTGTGGGGAGAAGTACAATAGCTAATGCTACTGCAAATACTCCGAGCGGAAGTTGAACCAATCGATTGCCATAGTAAAGATATGATATGGAACCATCGGGCAGTGTGGATGCTAATAATGTATCAACTAATAGATTTAACTCATAGACGGCCAGCCCTAAAATGGCAGGGCCCATTAGTTTTGCAATTTTAATTACTTCGGGCTGCCTGACGTTCAGATGTTTTTTCCAGCCATACCCCTTTTTTATAACCGTTGGTAACTGCACTAAAACTTGAAGCAACCCCCCAATAAGAACTCCGATAGCAAGTCCAATAATGGGTTCATCCATTTGTGGGACGACAATCAGAATGGCCGCAATCATGGAAATATTCTGCAAAATAGGAGTGGCTGCGGGAAGAGCAAAAACCTTGAGAGAATTTAATATCCCCATTGAAAAAGCGGCCAGACCAATGAAAAATAAATAGGGTGCCATCCATCGGGTTAAGTCTACAGTGAGATTGAATTTTTCTGGGTCATCTAAAAAACCTGGCGCGAATATAGTAATTACTGCTGGGGAAAACAAAAAGAGCGTCAAAGAGGCTATAGTCAGTAGAATAAATAGAATATTAAAAATATTCGCAGTAAGCTCTTGGGCCGCCTGTTTTCCCTTTTGATTTAAGGTTTCTGAAAATATGGGAATAAATGCCGAAGACACAGCACCTTCCCCTAAAACCCGTCTTTGCATGTTGGGAATTCTGAACGCTACGAAAAAAGCATCGGCGGCTGATGAAGAGCCGAAAGCCATGGCAATAAACATATCTCGGATGAATCCGAATATGCGAGATAGTAAGGTCATTCCACTTACTGCGCCTGCTGCTTTGCTGAAGGTTTTTTTCATCTGGAGGGATGGAGGGATTGGCGTATAATTATCCGAGGCTTCACGGGAAATAGTATAACAAAGCTGAAATCATTAATCGCAAAAAAAGTGTTACCGCTTCTTCACATGATATACTAAAGCCAGAAGAGTGGGTAATAACGGAGTGAAAAGTGCCAAAAATAAAATTACGTGCTAAAGATCGGGTGATCTATGACAAGATCACCGAAGCTTATGAGAAAACAGAAATTGTCCAGAGACAACGACAACTGTCTCCCGGTCGATGGGACTTCGTAGTATTTGGTGCTGCTGAAAAAAATCAAACCGTTTTCAGAGAAGGGTTTGCCGAACACGCATCCATCAAACGTGCTCCTATTTATATTGCCTCTCTGGCCCAGGGAGGGCTTACCGATGTCAATGGTATTCCCATTGAAGAGTTTATTGAAGAAGATATTCCCGAAAAATATCAGGGACTGGAAATTATTCAGGTAGACCCCTTAAGGCCCCTTACTGTAATCAAGAAAGACAATTATTCTGGAAAAAAAGGTGCCGATAAAATTTGTAAGGAATATGAAGATGCAAATATAGCAATTATTCGCTCACCTCATGAATCGGATTGGATGATTTCTGTAATGAAATATCTTAATGAATGCGATCAAAACTTTCCTGATCCTGTGCAACAAGCATTTTCTGGCCGGTCATCCAACAATATATTTTCCCTCAGTCAAAGAGGACCTTCTTCGGGCAGATTGAATTAATCGGATCCTTTATCCAAGTTTTCTTTTTCATAGACGATATAACCTGAATCGCTCATACCCAGGGATTCGTACGTGTCTATTCCAGAGTTGTTATCTCTTATGACATAGAGTCGCAAAGCTTTTACTTCTGGGTGGTTTCGTGCCAGCTCTTCTACGTGCTCATAAAGCATTCGAAAAACTCCT
>JAJDAV010000054.1 GCA_029261695.1 Nitrospinaceae bacterium
TCCAAAGTATCCAAACCCGCAAAATAATTTCGCGTAGCAAAAGCTTCTGCCCCAGGGCCATTATAGCGGCGTGAAAAAACTCCCAGTCGTTGGGCTGTCCTTATTTTAAAATCACGGTCAAACAATTCTTGCTCGCTATCTTCCAACCCAATTACAGGAGGATTTTGGTTTATTCGATGTCGCAACATATTTAAAAAACTTTCGTCCGTTTCCCATTTCATGGAAGGCAACAAGGATACTCGGGAAAATTCTAATATGGGTTTATCATCCGAAATCTCTTCGGCCCCTTCCAGAAAATCCGAAAGTTGACTGCCATCGGTAATAAAAAAATCAGCAAAGTCCAAAAAGGACATTACTTTCATTTCTTCTGCCACCTTTTTAATTTCCGGATTTTCTAATCTCTCATCAAAAATATTTTTATCAATAAATACTTTTTCGCGTGAGCCAATCAAAAGAACAATGCGTGTTAAAAAACTGTTCCATATCGAAGTTTCTGGAAACACATTTTTAAAAGTACCCGCAATAGACCGTGCATCCTCCCGCCCTACTAAATGTAATGGAAGCCATTGCACTAAAATCCCATCCTCTTTCAAATGGTTCAAGGCCAACTCATAAAACTCTTTGGAATACAGGCTCACAACCCCTGCCTGTAAAGGAGACATCGGCTCCATGATGATGACATCATAACGGGTTTTCGACCATCTCAAAAAAGCCCGACCGTCCTGTATAAACATTTGCGTGTTGGGTCGCTTTAACACATCGTGGTTCCAGTCAGAAAACCATTTCGAAAACGTTAATACATTCTTATCAATCTCTACTCCGTGAACATTTGCGCCAGGAAATAATGAAGCAATACCAATTGTATTGCCGGTACCAAACCCTATAACCAAAACATTTTTTGGAGAGGGATGAAGAGCCATCGGGACAAAACCCATGGCCTGCATATAAGTGCTTCCAGAAAAAGAGCGCGAAACTGTCGCCGTGCTAAAACCATCCAGATAAATCGTTCGCGCACCCGACTCCTTATCTTCCACAACACTAATGGTTGAAAATTCACCCTCCTTATAGTCAAGTAGCCGAATCCTGTCTTGAGGAACATTGATCTCCAACCGGGCAAGATTATTCACCCCGGATTTCCCAGTTTCAATTTTGGGGACAAAAAACAATTTCCCCACAATTAAAAGCACAAGGGTAAGACTCATTGAAACAGCGATAAAAGCTGGCTTCTGGTTTCGAAATTTGGATAAAACGAAAACACCGAACAATATCAAAACTGAATAAATAATATATAAGGACAGTCGAATTCCAAAGAGGGGGATGAAAACGAACGGTGTGAGTATCGTTCCAAAGACTGCACCCAGAGTATTTATTGAATAGACATTCCCAATGGCCCTGCTAATAGCCCCAATATTTTCCGAATAAATTTGATTGGCTAACGGAAACAGCAACCCAAAACCAAAGGTAGGGACAAACATCAGCCCGAAAGCAAAAAGAAATCTTATAAAAAGGGTTTCTTCCGGCGAACTTTCCAAACTATAAAAATATTGATCGGCCAGCGAGGTCCATTCAGTTAAATTTTCCAACAAGGGAAGGATGCCAATACAGACAAGACCAATCGCAATCTCAATCAGAATGAATTTTTGGATCAAATTGGATTCACCCAGTAACCTCTTCGAAACCAGGCTTCCAAGCGCAATTCCTGATAGAAATGTGGCCAAAATCAACGCAAAAGAAAATAGCGTTGTCCCCATTGGGAACACCAGAATTCTCGTCCAAAGAATTTCGCTGGAAAGAGATGCCATCCCCGAATAAGCAAACATTACAAAAATTAAGTGGCTTATATTTGAGGCGGGTTCTTCATTAGAAATTTTTGGTTCTTTTGCTTTAGTCGATGACTTTTGGGCCTCTTCTTGACTTAAGAAATGTCTAAAACCAAAACACACAAGAAAAACCAGTGCATTTAGCAATACTCCAACTCCAATGGCTCCCTGAACACCCCACATCTTAATCGCGAAAAACTGGGTAAAAAGACAGCCAAAAACTGCGCCCATCGTATTCCAGCCATATAAATACGACAACCGGGAAAAAACTTGATCCCTGTCATTACCCACTGCCCAGCAACCCACCAAGGGAAGTGTTGCCCCCATTAATAAGGTCGCAGGGAGCATCAAACATGTTCCAAGCACAAACTCCATGACATGCAAACCCAGCCCGGCTTGTCCGTTGGCGGGCAAAATCAGAGGATAGATTCTTTCTAGCAATTCCAATCCCATTGGGAAAAATAGAGCGTATAAACCTATCAGCCCTTCAAAAATGCCGTACCATAGAATCAATCGCCTCGACACACCCACTTTGGCAATTATTCTTCCCATTAACCAGGCACCACCGGCCAGCCCCAGCATGAAAGCGCACAAAACCGCACTCAAGGCATATAAAGTAGCGCCAAAAACCAGGGTAAGATAACGAAACCAGATCAGTTCATAGACCAGAGTCGCCATACCCGAAGCAAACAGGCAACTATAGGCAATTAAATTTAATTTAAAATTTGAAGTTTTTGAAGTCATAGAAACTAGGATTCTCCCACAGCCTTACCATGCAGTCAATTTGAGGTATTGCAACTCAATTTCATGAATGATATCCTCACCACAATCTCGATTTACTAACATTTTTAGAAGTTGACCTCATGAAGATTCGTTTCAGCAAAATTTATTCAGCATTAATTTTTAGCTTGGCCTTAACATTCGTATTCCCTCTGGCAATTACTGCACAAACACGCCCGACACCCAAGCTTAAAATCGAAATCCCTAAACTGGTAGCCCGTGTTAACGGTGTTGACATCGAATCCAAGTATATTGAGTTCCGCTTGAATCAGATTTCCAGAAAAGTAAATCGTCCACTTACGGTGCAAGAAAAAACCAGCATCGTTAAAGATTTGATCGAAAAAGAAGTGGTTCGCGAGTTGGTCAATCAGCAAGGAAAAAAGGAAAACTTAAAAGTAGATAACGAATTGATCGAAAAAGAGCTGGACGCCCTTCGCGCTACCTACTCTTCCGAAGAAGAGTTCAACAGTGCTTTGACCGCACGAAACATTAATTTGGACGACATAAAAAAGTCAATGCAGATTGATATTAATGCCCGCCAGTTGCTCAATGAGCAGATAAAAGGAAAAATAACGATCGCGGACGATGATGTAAAGAAATACTACGACGATAACATCTCAAAATTCGTGCGACCCGAGGCCTATCATACTCGCCACATTCTTGCCGCATACTTTCCACCGGAGGCGTTACGCAATCAATCTATTAAAGAGTTACAAAAAAACAAAGAATATTTTGCACGTTTAGCCGAAGAAAAAATCGACAAAGTAATTGATGAACTAAAAAAAGGCACCGACTTTGAGGAGCTGGCAAAAATTCATTCCGATGACGAATCTTCTCGAGATAACGGTGGAGACTTGGATTTTATTTATAAAGGGGTCTTCGAAGCAAGCTTCGATGAAGCCGCTGGAAAATTAAAACCCGGAGAAACCTCAGGAAAGATACAAACCCGATTTGGTTTTCATGTCATTCAGCTCATCGAAAAAAAGCCTTCTGAAACTGCAACCTTTGACGAGATGAAACCTGGCATTCAAAAGCATCTTTTTATGGAAGAAGCGAAAAAGCAAGTAGCGAGTTATGTTGAAAAACTACGCCAAACAGCAAAAATCGAAACATTTTTTTAAAGACTTCGTCAAAAGAAATTAACTTTCACCTGACCTCGTTCAAATGCATCAGTACCTTGTTTAACAGTTCTGGTGAAAACATCTTTCCACTCAATTTTTTTCTGGCAGCTTCGCCCGCTTGCTGAAACTTTTTTAAAGCTGCGGGTTCCGGCTCAGAAGTCCACTTTATCCCATTATTTTCTAAAACTTTTTCGGCCTTTAGATTGTCTTTTTGGATAACCGCCACCAACTCCTTCAGACATTCTGCGCCAATATTTTTTATAGTCTCCTGATAAGCAGGAGACAGTTTTTTAAACTTTCTTTTTGAGATCAACACACCACCCGTGGCATACCCCATTCGCAATCGCGTTATATGTTTCACTTTTGTGAACCATTGTAAAACCAGCGCTCCTTGAGTCGAGGAATAAACTGTATCCACCATACCCGTTTGCAAAGAAAGCAAGACGTCTGTGATTGAAAGTGGAACAGGCTGAACATTCATACCTTCATAAGCTTTTTCCACCAGAGGATCCCCTTCCCACAACCAGGGTTTAGAAGACTGCAAATCATCAACGGTATGGATTGGTTTTTGTGATAAAAAATGCACCCACCCCACCGGAACCCAACCTAAAAGAACGTATCCCTTTTTTTCAAAACGTTTTACGAAATAATCGTTCATTGATTGATAAACATGCTCAATTTCCTGATCCGATTGAAAAAGAAACGGCAGGTCCAAAACCCTGACTTCAGGAAGAACCGCCCCGAGACCCACCCCAGTGAACCCCGCTCCATGCAATTGTCCTATTCGCATTTTTCGTATGACATCTTTTTCATCGCCAGACACTCCACCCGGATAAAACTTAAAATCAACATTACCATCCGTGGCTTTTTTAATTTTTTTAGATAACCCACGCATTGATTTCATCCATGAGGAACCTTCAGGAGCCAATGTTGCAAATTTAATTACCTGCTTCTTCTCCGCATAGACGTTTGAAGTAAAACCAAGCAGAATAATAGCTGCAGCTAAAAACAAGCTGTTAAATTTATCCAAGTGTCCTTTAAAATAGTTCATCACTTTTCCCTAAAAGGATGGCGGCTTTTCTCTTGGCCACCTGATTTGCCAAACGTTGTTCAGGCAGAATGTCTTCAGAAGTTTCGAGCACTTTCTTCAATTGCATTTTAAACACGTCCTGTTCCTGATTCTGCACTGCATAAGTTTTAGAATAAAGAAATGGAATTAGGAGATATTTTCCCTCGGTTAATTTCAGTGCTTGTTCAAAATGGTTTCTTGCTTTGCCAGGATTTCCACCCAGCATACGACTGCGCCCTCCATAAAAGGCGCCTAAAAATAAATGCGGCCCTGCATAATGAAAACCGGGGTCTAATTCAAGCACTCTATTCATTAACGAGTCAATTCGCGGAATATCACTGAAAGCCTCAACAGAATCCAGGTTCAATGACAACCAACTGCCCCAGCACTGCCCCATCCAAAACAAGGCAGCCTTTTGCGAAGGGTTTGCCTCTTTTAACCTTTGTGACCACTCATCAAAAGAAAGGCCTCTCCACTTGCTCCCATTGCTCTGAAGTTCTAAAGCCTGCATTGCATAGTCTTTGCCACGCAAATACAATCCAGAAGCTCGATCGGGTTCACTGTCTTCGAGAAAACTAAAAGCATATCCACAAAAACCTTCAGCAAGGTTTTCCAGAATCCAAACATTATCAGGATCTTCCTTTAAGAGACCTTCAAGCATTTTGAGACTGGCAGGGATTGCCTTTTCAGCAAGATCAACATCCCTTTCCTCCTGCATAGAAACGATCTGGCTGGAAATAAGGGGCAAGGTGGCTTGAACGGCCAACTGCCGGGAAGAACACCCCGGAAATAAAGTAGTGATCATCAAAACTACGAGGAAAATTCGCATCATAAGGCAATATTATCAGAACGAGGAAAACAACACTAATATTTTGACATGAAAAGGGCCATTTGCTAACATCAAATTAAGTTTGTTCCCTTTCAGTGGCTAAACCTTCTGAACCACACTTAGCATACGACACCCGTTGTCTGGCAGTTTGCCCAATCACTTTTATGTCACAAAAAATCGATTCTGAATCCAAGGCACAAAGCACTCAATGGACTAAAAAATTATTATTTGGTCTAGGTTCAATATTTGTAATCGTTGGCATAGCTCGGCAATGGCCTATATTGGGGAAAACTTATATGGAGTTCATTGAAGGCAAGGGTTACTTATCTTTAATGCTTGGGCTAATTATGATTGTACTGGGTTTTACCGTTCCTCTTTTAATCGGGGATGAGGAAGATTCTTAATTTTTTTAAATAAAAGGTGAATTATGAGTGACGACGATAAAGCTGAGGGAGAGGGATTTGTAATTAAGGATAACCGTTCCTCACAAATTTCAGAAGAGGAAGCTGAAAATCACGACACACAGGAAAGTGCTGCTCCCGTAGATGCAGGAGCCGATCATCAACACCAGCAACCCTTTCAAATCGATTTTTCGACTTTCATCATGTCGCTGACCTCGTCTGCGTTTTACCATTTGGGGGATATCGCTGATCCTGAAACAGGAAGAACAGAAACAAATCTCCCTGCCGTTCATCAGACTATCGACATGCTAACCATGTTGAGAGAAAAAACCCAGGGCAACCTCAACGCCGAAGAGAATAAACTTCTTGAACAGTTGGTCTATGAACTGCAAATGAAATATGTCGCTAAAACAAAAGCCGGCGGTGCAGGACCTGCTCAATAGCCCAACACCCTTTTCCACTGATAAATTAAATGGCCCTGCAAACCGATAATAATGGAATGTTCATCTATGGCATGACCCATACCGATGAACTGGGTAAATTCCTACAGCATAAATTCCCCGAACACAGAATCCAACAAACTTACGAAACTCTTGTCGAGTTTTCAAAAGATCAAGCCAAGCTAGGAAAAACCTCACCGCTCAGGATGTTCTGGAAACATCTAGAAAAAGTTTACCATGAGGGAGTCCCCCCCCTGCAATGTCATCGCGGTTGCGACCATTGCTGCCATACCGGAGTGACCTGCACTCAAATGGAATGGGATGGAATATTGAAAAACGCCGAAGAAAAAGGCATCGACCTAAATGAACTGATTGAAAAATCGCAACGCACCATAAAAAAAGTAGAAGAGGTGATCGACGCAGGTAAAAATCTCGATCAAGTGGACTGGCATCGTCTCGTCATCAACCAGCCCTGCCCCTTCTTAAACGATGAGGGAGCCTGCCAAGTCTACGAAGACCGACCGCTGGATTGCCGAATGGTGGTGGCGTTTCGAGGCATTTGCGAATCCAAAAAACTGGAACACGCGCAACGTGGAGTGGTCATCGAAGAAGCCGTAGGCTCTACCGTCATCGCAAAACTTCAACACGATGCATTGCCCAAAATCAAACGCCGAAAATTCCGCGGCACACAACCTATCAAACTTCTGCAACACTGGCTCATCCTCTGGCGAGACAGACAAAAGGGCAAATCCAAAAGTTAATTCAGTCATGCCACGGATCACACAACTAACAGCTCCCGGAAACATAGAAATTAAAGAACGCGATCCGCTGTCAGCTGATATCGGCGAAGCCGTTATCGATGTCCAACACGCTGGAATATGCGGCACCGACCTCGCCCTGTTCCACGGCGACTACCCCGTTCCCCTCCCCCATGTATGTGGGCACGAATTCACCGGACGAGTAAAAGAAGTTGGGGATGGAGTTAACAAAAATTGGATCGGTAAAACAGTAACAGCAGAAATAAATAACACCTGCATAGCCTACGGTAAAAAACCTTTATGCACGTCCTGTCAAAAAGGTGTGCCCTCGCATTGCCAAACCAGAAC